>JBPYDO010000312.1:0-4816 GCA_051985755.1 Reyranella sp.
CGGCCGCGGACGGCGACCTTGCCGAGGCTTTCGAACGGGAAGCGCGCGTTGCAGCCCTCGCGCGTCGCCTGCGAGACGAGAATGCGTGTGCCGTGCTGCTTGTTCAACTCCTCCAGCCGCGCCGCGAGATTCACCGTATCGCCCAACAGGGTGAAGCTCATGCGCTTGCCGGCACCGACCGAGCCGCCGATGACGCTGCCGGTGTTGATGCCAATCCGGGTAGCGAAGGCCACGTCCTGGTCGCCGAACGTGCGGCCGCCAACGGCGCGCTGGATGTCGAGGGCGGCCCGCACCGCCGCCGCGGCATGGTCATCGCAGGCGAGCGGCATGTTGAACGAGGCGAACAGGCCATCGCCGATGAAGGTGTTGACCACGCCGCCATGCTGGCGGATCGGCGCCAGCACCGTCTCGAGATAGTCGTTCAATGCCGAGACCAGTTCGCTGGGCTGCAGGTATTCGGCGATGGTGGTGAAGCCCGCGATGTCGGTGAACAGGATGGTGGCTTCGCCGGTTTCACCGCTCAGGGCCCCGTCACCCTGCCGTCGCAGGATGGTCGCCGCCACGTTCTCGTCGACGTAGCGGCCGAAGGTCTCGCGGATGCGCTCGCGCTCGCGGAGGCCCTCGACCATGGTGTTGAACCGACCGGTCACTTCGCCCACTTCGTCGTTCGAGGTGACGGGGACGCGAACCCCGAGGTCGCCTTTGGCAACTTCGGCCATTGAGCGCGACAGCACGCCGAGCGGATTGAGCAGCGAACGGCCGATGAAGAACGCAGTCATCGCGACGCCGAACAGGCCCGCGGCGACACGGACCAGAATCTCGCCTTCCAGGCGCGGGCTGCTGTACGAGAACAGGGCGACGATGATCGCGGCAAGCGGCGCCAATGAGATCACGATCAGAGCGACGAGCAGCTTGGTGTTGTAGCTGCCGAAGAACAGCGTCAAATTGCGGCCATAGCGCTCGAAGATGAAGCGGCAGAGTCCGCTCAGGTAGTCGCTGACGACAAAATACGTGTAGGTGAAATAGAAGATCACCAGAACGACGCAGACCGTGATGTAGTCGGCAATTGTCGGCGGCAGCAGGCCGAGCCCGACTCCGGGCGGCAGTCCCTCTTTAGGGATCGGAAAGAGCCACCAGACAAGCGAGTTCCTGTAGGCGTTGACGATCAGAGAGAACAGACCAACCCAGCGCGCCGTCAGCAAGGGCAACTGCGTCAGGCGTCGTTCGGCGGCCTCGAAAGGAAGTTCCCCTGCAAGGAAGCGCCGGATTGGCTCGAACAGGCGCCGCGCGATGAACCAGTTCGCGATCAAGAACAGCAGGACTGCCGAGCTCTCTGGGATCCAGAGGTCGAGCCAGTTGCCGTTGACTGCACGAAAGATCACCTGGATGCCGAGATCGACAAAGAAGATCGACGTCGCCATCCAGAGATAGCGGCGGCGCATGGCTGCGATCTCGGCTGCCGAAGGGCCGCTCATGCCGAAGTCTCGACGCGATAAACGACGACGTCGCCCTGGTGGCCGCGGATGTCGGTTTCGCCGAGCCGCGTGCAGGGAAAGCCCGGGCCCGCAGCACGTATCGTGCTCTCGGTGGCGAGAATCAGGCTGCCGAAATCCTTGTTGAGCTGCTCGACGCGCGAGGCGACATTCACCGCGTCGCCCAGCAAGGTGTAGCTCAGCCATTGCGCGGTGCCGATGGTCACGCCGACCACCGGACCGGTGTTGATGCCGATGCGCGTGCGGATCTTGAGGCCGGCGGGAAATGTGGCGCCGGCCAGCGCCTTCTGCATCTCGATAGCGGCCTGGATGGCGGCGGCGGCGTGCCGCTCCAGCGGCAGCGGCAGGTTGAACGAGGCAAACAGGCCATCGCCGATGCAGCTGTTGACCACGCCGCCATGCGCATGGATCACCGGCACCATGGTGCCGTAATAGACGTTGAGGACCCGGGCGACGTCGGCCGGGGTGAGACCCTCGGCGAGCGTCGTGAACCTTTCGATGTCGGTGAACATCAGGGTCGCTTCCGCCAGCGTATCGGCGACCCGGCCGCCCTGTTCCTGGTTCTCGAGGATGGCGGCAGCCACGCTCTCGTTCACGTACTTGCCGAAAGTGTCGCGCAGGTACTGCCGCTCCGCGAGGCCTTCGACCATCTGGTTGAAGCCGCTGATGGCGCGCCCGACTTCGTCGCCCGACGTCACCGGCAGGCGGACCGCCAGGTCGCCTTCGGCGACCTGCCGCATGCCGCGATCCAGCCGGTACACCGGCCGGGTGAGTGCCTGCGAGATCCAGAAGTAGATCATGGCCGCGGCCACCACGGCCGACGCGAGATCGACGGTCGCCTCGCGCAGCAGTCGATTGCCGCTGTAGCTCAGGATGTCGCCGGCCAATAGCGCCATGCCGGCGAAGGAGCCGAACAGCACGGCGAGGCCCACCTTGCGGCGGAAGGCGCCGGGAAAGGTCCCGATATTGACGCCATGCGTCACGAAAATGAACTCGCACAGCCGGTCGAGGTAGGCGCTGACAACGAAAAAAGTGAGAACACTGTTGAAGGCCGTGACCACCAGGAAGGTGGTGACGGTATCGGTCCACGCGGAGACCTCGATGTAGGCCCCGAAGGTGACGCCGATGCGTACCGACAAGAGCCGCAGCGCCAGCATCGGCGCATACATGCAAGCCAGTAGCACCGCCGAGCGCAGCGGCAGGCGCGCCAGGTCTGCCTCGATCTCGGTGAAGGCCACCCCGCCGGCGAGGTATCGCTCGACGGGGCCAATCAGAAAACGTGCGCCGAGGCCGACGCCCAATACGAGGAACACCGCCGACACCACCGACATCGGCAGCAGGATAAACGGATGGGAATTGATCACCGCGTAGACGGCCGATGTCAGGACGTCGATGCCGAAGGGCACGCCCATCACGAGGTAGTAGCGCTGCACGATGCCGTCGGCGGCAACCGGCTTCGCGTTGGACAACGCCGTCATGACGGCGGCCATTATAGCGGATCGCGCGGCGGCGAAATGGCCGCCGCGGGGCGGCAAACGGTCAGGCCGTCACTTCGCGGGCCGTAATCGTGTACTTGAAAGCGTCGGGATCGTAAGGGTCGACCAGACCCGACTTGTCCTCGGCCTGGGGGTACATCAGGAAGGGCAGGGGATCGAGGTTGGCGCCGGGCAATTTGACGTCATGAGCGATGTTGAAGGCGAGCCAGTTGCCCTCCCAGGCGCCGAACAGCGTCTTGCGCGCGGCCAGGACCTTGAGGTCGGTCATGGCGAGATTGGTCGGCGGCTCTTCCAGCACGACCTTGCGCACGTCCGCCGGATCGACCGGTGTCCAGCCGCTGCCTTCGAGCCAGATGTCGGCGCGGCAATGCTGCGCCTTGGTGACGTCCTGCGAACCCGCCCCCAGCGACTTGTAGCCGAACTTCGAGGCGGCGACGCGGATGCCGTAGAGATCGCGCGCCGGCATGCCGAGCGAGCGCGCCATCGCCACGTAGAGCGCGTTGAGATCGGCACACTTGCCGTTGAGGTTGCCGGTCCGCAGCATCGTGGCGACGTCGCCCAGGCCGCAGCCCTTGATCTTCGGGTTGCGGAAGGTGTTTTCGACGACCCACTGGTAGAGCGCACGCGCCTTGTCGACGTCCTTGGTCTTGCCTTTGACGATCCCTTCGGCCGTCTGCTTGACGATGCCGTCGACGGGCAGGAGGTCGGTCGCCATCAGGTTGAACTTGCGCTCGGCGTCGCTGAGCGGCGGGGCGTTGCCCTGACCCGGGGTCACCGAGCGGTTTCGTGTCTGGACTTCCGTCGTCACCTCGATCTTCGGGGTCTGCAGGTCAGCCGGCCACACGACGCGCAGCATCTCCGCCCCGTATATGGGGTCGCGCACCTTTTCGGCGACCTTGGCATTGCCCGTCCACGAGACCTTGCCGGGACGCTGCCAGTCGTTGGCCTCGAAGGTCGGCAGCGGAATCCACGCCCGGTCGGCGAAGTTGGGTTCGACGCGCGTGGTCAGCGCGAAGGTGCGCCAACCCTTCGGGATCGGCGAAAATTTGACGTCGGCGGATGCCAGTCGCGGCGCGAGACCGGCGGCGGTGGCGGCCAGACACCCATGCAGAACTTCACGGCGGTGCAGCATGTTCGACTCTCCGGGGCGAGGGGATTTTGACGTCACAACCTTGGCAAGGAGCAGGCGTCTCCGTCAACTGCCACCGGTTGTCAGCAATGGCTAGAGCGACCCAACCGGCCGTGCTAGGTCCCACGAGCATGCCCCTGGCGCTCGCCGACCTGAACCGCATGGACCTCGCCGCCTTCACCGCGGCGGTGGGCAGTGTCTTCGAGGGCGCACCATGGGTCGCCGAGGCCGTCCACGGCAAGCGGCCGTTCGCCACGGTGAGCGCTTTGCACGCGGCGATGATGGGGGCTGTCCATGCCTCATCCAGCGAAACCAGGCTCACGTTCTTGTGTGCTCATCCCGACCTCGCGGGCAAGGCGGCGCGCGCTGGCACGGTCACCGCGGAGTCCAGGCGCGAGCAGGCGAGCGCCGGCCTCGACACGCTCTCGGAGGAGGAATTCGCGCGCTTCCATCGCCTGAACGACGCCTATCGGGCGAAGTTCGGCTTCCCCTTCATCGTCTGCGTGCGCCGCCATACGCAAGAGTCGATCCTGCGGCAGTTCGAGCGGCGATTGATGCACGACGCTGCAACCGAGCTCGCCGCGGCACTGCAGGAAATCGCCTACATCACGCGGCTTCGGCTCGTCGACGAGGTATCAGGCGACGGCATGCCGCAGGTGAGCGGACGGCTCAGCACCCATGTGCTCGATATCCATGCC
>JBPYDO010000313.1:0-2566 GCA_051985755.1 Reyranella sp.
TCGGCCGAAATTCACTGCCTGGGCAAGCGGCTTCACGCGCTTTACCGGCACCATCGGCCTCATCAGCCTGATCCCCAATATTTTGGCAATGCGCCGATATCTTGAAGGGCAGCTGAACGCCGTTAGAGCAAGAGGTGGCACGGGCCTTATTGCCGAACTGGTGCGCGTCGAACAGGAGGGCGGGCAAATCAGTCGCGACGAGCTTGTGGCCATGGTCTTTCTGCTGTTGTTCGCCGGGCATGAAACCACGACCCATCTGATCAGCGGTTCGGTCTATGAGCTGTTGCGAACACCCTCGCTACGCGATTGGTTGGAAGAAGATTGGGGACGCGCAGGTCTCGCCGTGGAAGAATTCTTGCGCTTTCTTTCGGTGGTGCAATTCACCAAGCCACGGTTCGTCCGCAAGGATATCGAGCTTGGCGGTGTTCTCTTGAAGAAGGGCGACAAGATCATGCCGATGCTCGCGGCTGCGAACCTCGACCCGCAGGCCAATCCGCATCCGGAAAGGCTCGACCTCACGCGAAAGCCAAACCGGCATCTCGCTTTCGGCACCGGAATACATTTTTGCCTTGGCCACCAACTGGCGCGCCTCGAGGGCATATGCGCGCTGAAGGCCTTGTTCCAGCGTTGGCCGAAACTCGTGTTGGCGGTCGATGAATCACAGATCAAGTGGCGCAGGCGGGCGGGTCTCAGGGCCATCGAGCATTTACCGGTCGCGGTCGCTCGCTAAGCCGCGTCATGGTCGCGATGGAATGAGAAGGGAATAGTCGCGCCTTGCGCGAAAACTGGGCGCAAAACCCTCCTACAAACTGCGCGCGATCAGAAGCTTCATGATCTCGTTGGTGCCGGCATAGATGCGCATCACCCGCGCGTCACGATACATGCGCGAGATCGGATATTCGTCCATGTAGCCGTAACCGCCGAACAACTGCAGGCAACGGTCGATGATCTTGCCGACCAGGTCCGTGTGCCAGTATTTGGCCATCGAGGCGGCGGTGGTGTCGAGCTCGCCCTTGACGTGCCGCTCGATGCAATAATCGAGGAAGACGCGCGCCACGGTCGCTTCGCTTTTGCACTCGGCCAGCACGAATTGGGTGTTTTGAAAGTCGATTACCTTTTTACCGAAGGCGTCGCGTTGCTTCACGTAGTCGACGGTAAGAGCGAGCGCACGTTCGATCATCGCGACTGCATTGACCGAGACGATCAGCCGTTCCTGCGGCAATTCCTTCATGAGTTGATAAAAACCCTGGCCTTCCTCAGTGCCGAGCAGGCTTTCGGCCGGCAGTGCTACCTCCTCGAAGAACAATTCGGACGTGTCGGCCGAATCCAGCCCGAGCTTCTTGAGCTTGCGGCCGCGGCGGAAGCCCGAAGCGTCGTCGGTCTCGACCACCATCAGGGACACACCTTTCGCTCCCTGTTTGGGGTCGGTCTTGGCGACAACGATGACCAGGTTGGCGTGTTGGCCGTTGGTGATGAAGGTTTTCGAGCCGTTGAGCACGTAGCCGTTGCCCGAGCGCTGCGCGGTCGTGCGCACGCCTTGCAGGTCGGAGCCGGTGCCCGGCTCGCTCATGGCGATTGCGCCGACCAGTTCGCCGGTTGCGAGTTTCGGTAGCCAGCGTTTCTTCTGCTCCTCGGTGCCGTAATGCAGGATGTAGGGCGCGACGATGCCAGAATGCAGCGGCGCGCCGAAAGCGTCGAAGCCGGCCAGCGAAAATTGCCGGTCGATGACGGCTTCGTGTGCAAAGCTGCCGCCGGAGCCGCCATAGTCCTCCGGCATCGAAGCGCACAGCAATCCGGCCGCGCCGGCCTTGGTCCAGACCTCGCGCGGATAGAAGTGATCCTCGTGCCACTTCTCCAGATGCGGGGCGTATTCGGCGGCGATGAAGCGGCGCGTTGTTTCTTCCAGGAGCACGACGTCCTCGCTCATCCACGCGGGCCGCGGCAGATTGAGAACGTCGGTCATGTGAGGTCGTCGCAAAGTGGGGTCATCAGCGAAGTATGGCAACAGCGCCCAACATTGGCAACGAACAGCTGCCGAGCGCTGCAAGCCCGATGCCGCAAATATGCGTATAGTCGAATGATTGTTGCGATCTACCCGCCGCCATGAGGATGCAGTCAATGTCTGATACTGAAAATCTGCTCGACGAGAGTGAAGTGCGATCGTTCCTGTCCGCCCTTGCGTTCGTGCGCGAGTTTTCCATCAGTGTTGGTTCGCTCAAGCCCGGCTCCGTGACAATCGAACTTCCGTTCGATGAGAGATTTTCCGGGCCTCCGAACCTCTTTCCCGCGTCGATGGTCGGCACCGCCGGCGACGTCGCCGCCGTCGCATCCTGCCTCACGCTGATGCCGAAGGGCTGGGCGCTGGCGACCTTGGACTTCACCATCAAGATGACGGGGGTCGCCAAGGGCGAGGCATTACGCGCCAAGGGCCGCGTGCTGCAGGATGGCCGTACCAACTCGGTCGGTGCCGCCGACGTTTACATCCTGTCGGACGGCACCGAGCGCTTGTGTGGCACCGTGCTGGCGACGACCCGCAACTTCAAAATCAAGTAGCCGCGATCGTGCC
>JBPYDO010000314.1:0-5999 GCA_051985755.1 Reyranella sp.
GTCGTCCTTCTGGACTGTCACGGCGATGCCGTGGCGCGGCGAGTTGCGGTCGATGGCAGTGCCGGCGATGCCGCCGCCGACGGCGCCCAGCAGGGCGCCAACCACGGCGCTGCCCGCGGTGCCTCCGATCGCGGCGCCGGCGATGGCGCCGCCGGCCGCCCCGACACCGCCGCCGAGCACGGTGCCCTGGCTGAGGCCGGAGCGCGTGCTGGCGAGATCGACGTCGCGGATCGCGACCACGCGCCCGGCCTCGCCGCGGTAGCCGCCGGCCGACGTGTTGACATAGCCGGGCTGCACGGCCTGCTGTTCCTGGCAGGCGCCGAGCGTCGCCGCCAGCGCAAGCGGCACCAGCAGCCCGAGAAGCCACGTACGAATCATTTCGTCTGTCCTCCAGTCGCGGGGTCCCGTGGGACCCCAGATCCCCGCTAGTTCAGCGTACCGTAGCGCGGATTATTTTGCGGATACACCGGGCCCTGCTGCGAGCCGTAATCCTGGGGCACCGGCGAGTATTGCTGCGACTGCGGGCCATGGTACTGCGGCGACGGGTACTGGCCCTGAGGGTACTGGGACTGAGGATCGTATTGGGTCTGGTGATAGTCCTGCGGCGGATTGTATTGCGGCTGGCCGCCATAACCGCCGCCATACTGTCCTTGCGGATTGTACTGCGGCTGGCCGCCATACTGCCCGCCATATTGGCCCTGCGGGTTGTACTGAGGCTGGCCGCCATACTGTCCCTGCGGATCGTAGGTCCGCGTGGTGTCGCGCACCGCCTGGGCGACGCCGTTGCGGCCCTGCACGATCTGCACCCTGTCGCCCAGCTGGATGTCGCCATTGTCGCGTTGGGCGATGGTGACGGTTGAGCCGTCGTCGCGCTGCACCGTCACCTCGATGCCGCGGCCGTGGCCACCGTGCTGGTCGAACACCGAACCGGCCGCCGCGCCGCCCATGCCACCGAGCAGGCCGCCCAGCAAGCCGCCACTCCAGCCGCCGCCGGTGCCGACGCCGATCGCGATGCCGCCCAGGGCGCCCAGGATGCCGCCGATCGCCGTGCTGTCGATGCCACGACCGCCGAGGCTCACTTCATTGATGGAAACCACGCGGCCGCCGTCGCCCGGCACGGCCGAGACCGGCTGGTAGCCGCCGTTGGGTCCCTGCCCGCCATAGCCGCCGCCGTTGTAGCCGCCACTTGGGCCACTATTCTGCTGGTAACCCTGCGGCGCCTGACCTTGGCCATAGGGCGGATTGGCCGAGGCCGTCTGCTGCTGCGGCGGGCTCTGGCTCACGATGCCGGGTTGAACACCATTTGCGCAGGCGGAAACGCCGGCTGCCAACACGAGTGGCGCCAGCAAGCGGCAAATCCAGTTGGCCCTCATGGACCCCTCCAGGCCAGCATGTACGGCTGAATTCTCGTCGAAATTGGGGCTGCCCGCCAGCGTACATGGGCGAACGCGGGCAACACGGCCGCTCAAAAGATCATGAGCGACCCGGCTTGAATACGCAGCCGGCGCGCAAGCTATCCCCGTTCCTCGATCCAGGCGGCCTGGATGGCTTCCAGGATCTTTTCGTTGGAGCGGCCCGGTTCGTCGGCGAAATCGGGCAACTCCAGCACCCAGCGGTGCAGATCGGTGAAGCGCAAGTTGACGTTGTCGGCCTCGGGATGGCGCTCCTCGAGCTCGATGGCGATGTCCTGCACGTCGGTCCAGCGGAGCTTCTTGGCCATCGGTTTCCCCTACTTGTCGACCATCATGTTGCGCGTGGCGGCCGGCAGCTTGACCACCAGGCCGTCCAGCTCCTCGCTCATGCGGATCTGGCAGCTCAGCCGGCTGGTGTGGGTGAGGCCAAAGGCGAGGTCGAGCATGTCCTCCTCGTCCTCGCTGGCTGGCGCCAGCTTGTCGAACCAGTCCTTGTCGACGATCACGTGGCAGGTCGAGCAGGCGAGCGAGCCCTCGCAGGCGCCCTCGATGTCGATATGGTTGCGATGGGCGATCTCCATCACCGACAGACCGAGCGGCGCCTCGACTTCCTTGCGCGAGCCGTCCTTCAGGATGAACGTCAGCTTGGCCATCGAAGCCACTTACTCCCCGACCCGGCGCTGCAGATCCTGGAGCGACATGCCCGACAGCGCCTCGCGGATGCCGCGATCCATGCGCCGCTCGGCGAAGGGCTTGCTGAGCGTCTCGAGCGCATCGGCAGCGGCCGTGATGGCGTCGCGATCGTCGCCGGCAATCGTGCCCTCGAGCTGGCTGCGCGCCTGGTCGATTTCACTCCGTTCGTCGGCGGAGAGCAGTGCGCCGTCCTTGGCGAGCGCCGCGTCGAGCGCCAGCAGCGAACGCCGCGCCTCGACCCGCGCTTCGGTCAGCAGGCGGCGCGCCATGTCGTCTTCGGCGTGCTCCAGGCTGTCGTAGAGCATGTCGGCCATGTCGTCGTGGCTCAGCCCATAGGAGGGCTTGACCTCGATGCGTTGCGCCATGCCGGTCGTGCGTTCCTGAGCCGAGACCGTGAGCAGGCCGTCGGCGTCGACGCCGAAGGTGACTCGGATGCGCGCGGCGCCCGCGGTCATAGGCGGGATGCCCAAAAGCTCGAAGCGCGCCAGACTCCGGCAATCGGCGACCATCTCGCGCTCGCCCTGCACGACGTGGATCGCCATGGCGCTCTGGCCGTCCTGGTAAGTGGTGAATTCCTGCGCGAGCTGCACGGGAATGGGCGTGTTGCGCGGCACGATCTTCTCCACCAGCCCGCCCATGGTCTCAAGCCCGAGCGACAGCGGCGTGACGTCGAGCAGCAGCGTGTCGGAACCGCCGGTCAGGGCCTCGGCCTGCAGCGCCGCACCCAGCGCCACCACCTCGTCGGGATCGATGTCGGTGAGCGGCGGCCTGCCCAAGAACTCCGTGACACGCGCACGGACCAGCGGCACGCGGGTCGAACCGCCGACCAGCACCACGCCCTGCACGTCGGCCGCATGCATGCCGGCATCGGTCAGCACATGGCGGGCGATGTCGATGGTGCGCTTCACCAGCTTCTCGATCATCAGCTCGAAGTCGCCGCGCGTGATGCCATGGAAAGACGGCGTGCCGGCAAGCTCGAGGCGACCCGACGTGCGATCGCGGTCGGACAGCTGCTCCTTCATCTGGCGGGCGAGCGCCAGCGCCGTCTTGACGGCGCCCTCGTCGACCCGGTCGGCGATGCCGTCGGTGCGCCGCTCGCCCAGCATGCGCTCGGCCAGCAGGCGGTCGAAATCGTCGCCGCCGAGCGCCGTGTCGCCGCCGGTCGCCAGCACCTGGAACACGCCCTTCTCCAGCCGCAGCAGCGAGAAGTCGAAGGTGCCGCCGCCCAGGTCGTAGACCGCGTAGAGGCCCTCGGAGCCCTTGTCGAGGCCATAGGCCAGCGCCGCCGCGGTGGGCTCGTTCACCAGGCGCAGCACTTCGAGGCCGGCGACGCGTGCGGCATCGCGGGTCGCGGTGCGCGCCGCGTCGTCGAAATAGGCCGGTACCGTGATCACCGCGCGCTCGACCGGCTTGTCGAGCGCCGCCTCGGCGCGGCGGCGCAGCGCCCGCAGGATCTCGGCCGAGATCTCGACCGGCGAGCGCGCCTTGCCGGCGATCCTGAGCTTCACCATGTCGGTCTCGCCGCTGCCCGGTTCGATCTCGTAGGGCAGCACGCCCGCCACGGCATGAAGATCGGCGGCGCCGCGCCCCATCAGGCGCTTCACCGAAGCCACGACGTTCCTCGGCTCGCGCGTCATCAGCTGGCGCGCCTCGTCACCCACCACGACGCCGCCAGCGGTCGGATAGGCCACGACCGACGGGACCAGCGACCGGCCGGTCTCGTCGTGCAAGGCGGCGGGCTTGCCCTCACGGGCGATCGCCACCACCGAGTTGGTCGTGCCGAGATCGATGCCGACCGCCAGCGAGCCTTCGCCGGCATGCGGCATCGGCGTCTCGCCGGGCTCGTGGATCTCCAGCATGGTCATGCGCTCGCCTGCTCGATATTGCTGCGCCGCGCCCGCGCCTCCTCGCCAAACTTGTCGAGATAGCGCAGCCGCAGCAGCGCCTTCCTGATCGCCGGCTTGTCGTCGGCCGCGAGCAAGCCGGCGAGATCGCTGAGCACCGCCTGCATGTCGCGACGCGCCCGGGTGGCCAGAGCCTCGACAGCGTCCGGGGTCTCCGCCTCGTGCAACGCCTCGCGTGCCTCCATGGCCTCCATCAGCAGCTCGGGATCGTCGATTGTCTTGCCGTCGCCCGGCAGCTCGACGCCTTTCAGGGCGGCGAGATAGACGGCGCGGTCGAGCGGATCCTTGAGCGTGCGATAGGCGTCGTTGAGCGCCGCCGCCTCCACCGAGGCGCGGGCGCGCTCACCGGCCGGCTTGTTGGCGAAGCGGTCGGGATGCCATTGCCGCTGGCGCGCGAAATACGCCCGATCGAGAGCGGCAAGCTCCAGTTCGAGCGCCGCCGGCAGTCCCAGCCGCGCAAAATGGTCCATGGCCTACGATCCGACTGACGGTCAGACGTGGAAGGATTCGCCGCAGCCGCAGCGGCCCTTCTCGTTCGGGTTCCTGAACACGAAGCCCGACTTCAGCTTCTCCTCGGCGTAGTCCATCTCGGTGCCGATCAGGAACAGCGACGCCTTGGGATCGATCAGGAGCTTGAAACCCTCGCTCTCGATCACCTCGTCCATCGGTTCCTGCGCGTCGGCGTACTCGAGCGTGTAGGAAAGGCCCGAGCAGCCCTTGCTCCGCACGCCGATCCGGATGCCGGCCGTCGGCTTGCCGCGACCCTCGATCAGCGCGCGCACGCGTTCGGCCGCCGCCGGCGTCACCGTCATCACCTGCGGGCGCGGACGGCGCGGGCGCGGTGCGGCAGACTGCGCCGCGGGCTTGGCAGAATCGGTCGTCGTGCTCATTACGCGCGTCTCACTCTTTAATATTTACTCGGCGGCCGGGCTGTTCTCGACCTGGGTGGTTTCGTCCTTCTTCGCCGCCCCATTCTTCGCCAGCTTGGCGCGATAGTCGGCAATCGCCGCCTTGATGGCGTCCTCGGCCAGCACCGAGCAGTGGATCTTGACCGGCGGCAGGGCGAGATGGCGGGCGATGTCGGTGTTCTTGATCGTCTCGGCCTCATCGATGGTCTTGCCCTTCACCCATTCGGTGACGAGCGAAGACGAGGCGATGGCCGAGCCGCAGCCGAAGGTCTTGAACTTCGCGTCCTCGATCAGCCCGTCGGGGCCGACCTTGATCTGCAGCTTCATGACGTCGCCGCAGGCCGGCGCGCCGACCAGGCCGGTGCCGACGTCTTCCGAGTTCTTGTCGAGCGACCCGATATTGCGCGGGTTCTCGTAGTGATCGATCAGCTTGTCGCTGTAAGACATGATTCTCTCCTCAATTCCCCGATGTTCCTAGTGGGCTGCCCACTCGATTGACTTGATGTCGATGCCCTCCTGGGCCATTTCCCAAAGCGGGCTCATCTTGCGCAGGCGCGTGACGTGCTGCGCCAGCTCGTCGATCGCCGTGTCGACCTCCTGTTCGGTGGTGAAGCGGCCGAGCCCGATGCGCAGCGAGGTGTGCGCCAGATCCTCGTCGACGCCGAGCGCGCGCAGCACGTAGCTGGGCTCGAGCGACGCCGACGTGCACGCCGAGCCCGACGACACCGCCACGTCCTTGAGCGCCATCATCAGGCCCTCGCCCTCGACGTAGGCGAAGCTGACGTTCAAGTTGCCCGGCAGGCGATGCTCCCACGAGCCGTTGAGATGCACTTCCTTGAGGTTCGTCGTCAAATACGAATAGAGCCGATTGCGCAGGCCGGTCAGCTTCGCCGCCTCCTCCGCCATCTCGGTGCGCGACAGCTCCGCCGCCTTGCCGAAGCCGACGATGCCCGGCACGTTGAGCGTGCCCGAGCGCATGCCGCGCTCGTGACCGCCGCCGTCGATCTGCTCGACGAGGCGCACGCGCGGCTTGCGACGCACGTAGAGCGCGCCGACGCCCTTCGGCCCGTAGATCTTGTGGC
>JBPYDO010000315.1:0-12941 GCA_051985755.1 Reyranella sp.
GCGCAAGGCCGACCAGCTTTTCGTGATCTCGGGAGGCCACATCGTCGAACGCGGGCGGCATGCCGAACTGGTGGAGGCAGGCGGCGTCTATGCGGACATGTGGCGGGTCCAGACCGGCGCCTGGGACAAAGGTGCGGCGCCGGCTAACGGTCACGGGGCTCGCCTTGTCCAGCCCAAGTGATATTCTTGTAGTCTGCGCGTTTTGAAGGGGGGGATTCAAATGGCCGAGCAGATGGCCGATACAACCACCGAGAACAGTCGCCAGCAGAAAGCTCTTGGCAAGGCCAAGACCTACGCGATGTGGTCCGCCGGTGCCGGCCTGATCCCGATTCCAGCCCTCGACCTGGTCGCCGTCTCCGGTGTGCAACTCAAGATGCTGGCCGACATCGCCGAGATTTACGGTGTGCCGTTCAGGCAGGAGTTGGGCAAGAAGCTCTTGAGCGGCCTGTTGGGCGGTCTCGTTCCGCTCACCATCGCGCAGGGTACCGCCTCGGCCTTCAAGGCCGTGCCGCCTTTCGGATCGCTGACGGCTCTTGTGCTGCAGCCGACACTGTCGGGAGCGGCGGCCTTTGCGATTGCCAAGGTCTTCATCATGCATTTCGAGGCGGGTGGAACACTCCTCGACTTCGATCCCGCCAAAGTGCGCGATCATTTTCAGAAGGAATTCGACACCGCGCGCGGGGGCGGCGGCAAGGAAGCGGCGGGCCAGGTCTAGCGACGGCTCTGCGGCTGAGGCGGGGTTTTGGGGCGGGGCAAATCCAACATGGATACGGCGGCGTCTACAGGCGAGAGGATCAATCGGCCGGCACGATTGCGTCGCCGGGGTGGCGGCACATGAGCACAGAGACTCCACAGCGGCGCCAAGGCGGCCGTGGCATGCTGCTTGTCTTCATCGTCATCGTACTGATTGCGGCGGGCATCGCGGTCCTGCTGTCGCATTCGCAGACCGGCAACGCCGGCATCCAGCGCGAGGGCCCTTCGGAGGCCCGGTTCGTGCCCAAGGACCAGGCGACCAAAGGCACGCCGACCGGCGACATCCTGGTCGGCATCACCGATGCGCGCATACAGGGCAATCCACGTGATCCGGCGTCTCTCTATTGCGCCATCAGCGTCAGCGCCATGAACGCAGTCAATCGTGAGCTCCAGAGCCTGGTGCTGGGCTTCGACTACAGCGCCCCTAACGCCGACAAGGCGAGCGGCAACGTGACCTTCGCCGGCCTCGATCCCGACTCGCTCGAGATTCGCCAGCAGCACGTCGCCAAGATGGCCGATTGCCGGGAGTTGACCGCCAAGGTCACTGTCGTGGCGTGCGTTATCGATCCCGGCATCGACTGCAAGGCGCGCGTACGGCCGATCCGCCAGGGCATCGTCCGGTTGGAATGACGAGCAAGCGAGGTCAACATGCATCACCTCTTCATCTTCTACGTCGCAATCGCACTGCTTGTCGCCTGGATCGGTCGTGACTCGCGACTTGGCTTTCTGAAGTTGTTCTTGCTGTCGCTCTTCATCACGCCCGTGCTGACGTTTCTCTATATCCTGCTCATGCCCGATGAGCGCCCCGCCGACAGCGGCGACTGATGCTGCTCGTGGTGTAGGTATGCCGGCGTAGGTATGCTCGCATGCAGATAATCGAGCTCCTTCGCCGTGAAGGGCATCTGGCTTTCCCTCGCTTGGCCCTCACCGGGCTGGTTGCAGGAGTGGGCTGTGCCGCCTTACTCGCGATCGTTGCAAGCGGCGCCAAGTCGAGCCTCGAAGAGGGGCCGGACTTCGCCATGCTGGTCGGCTTCGTCGCCACGCTGCTTCTCTACCTGATGGCCCAGCGCCACACGCTGCGCCGCGCCACGGCGGAGGTCGAAGCGGCGATCCAGGGCGTACGCACGCGGCTGGTCGGCAAGGCGCGCCGCTGCGAAATCCTGTCGCTTGAGGCGGTCGGCCGGGCCGGACTCTACAACGCGATCGCGATAGAGGCGGATGCAATCGCGGCCCCGGTCCGCGACGTGCTGGTCGGCGGCTTGTCGGTCATCATCATTGCCTGCATTTTCGTCTATGTCGCGTTTCTGTCGCTTGCCGCCTTCGTCCTCGTCGTGGCTGCCGGTGCATTCGCGCTGTTCTTGTACGTTCGCCAACTGCGGCACACGAATGCGCTCAAGCGCCGCGCGCTGGCTGCCGAGGAAACGGTGCGCCAGTCCCTGACTGCGCTGCTCGACGGCTTCAAGGAAGTGAAGCTCTCGGCCGCGCGCGCCGCCGGCGTCGAGGCCGATTTCGCTGCGGCGTCGCGTGACGCAGCGGTGGCGCATGCCGCGGCGAACGAAGGTCTGGGCGACAGCTATCTCCTGGCCCAGATTCTTCTGTTCGGCATGCTGGGCGTGCTGATATTCATCGTGCCGGGCCTGGACGAGATCAGGCCGGAGGCGCTGGGACAGCTGATCATCCTGGCGCTGTTTCTGGTCGGACCGATCGCTGCGATTTGCACGGCGCTACCGAGGTTCCTGACTGCCGAAAGCTCGGCCGAGCGGCTGAAGGCGATCGAGGATCGGCTCGACGCCGAGCTCGCCGGCGCAGGCGGCGTGGACGAAGGAGCCGCGGCGCCGGCATTCGCGCCGTTCAGGCGAGTTGTGGCGGACCAACTCTACTACCGGCACCGCACGTCCGACGGTTTTGCCCTTGGGCCGCTCGATCTGTCGATCGCCGCGGGCGAGACCGTGTTCATCACCGGCAATGCCGGCGCGGGTAAGTCGACACTGCTGAAGCTGTTGGCCGGGCTTTATTTTCCCGATGCGGGCTCGATCGTGGTCGATGGCCGGCCGGTGCGGCGCGAGGACGTGCAGGCGTGGCGCGAGCAGGTGGCGGGTGTGTTCACCGATTACCACCTCTTTTCGGGGCTCCATGGGGTCAGCGCCGACGCCCGGCTCGCCGCGGAATTGCTGCGGGAGATGGAGATCGACGAGCGCACGACGCTCGTGGGCGACCGCTTCGAGCCCATGCCGGCCGCCGCCAGTCAGCGCAAACGGCTGGCCCTGGTCTCGGCAATTCTCGAGCAACGGCCGCTGCTGCTGCTCGACGAATGGGCGGCGGATCAGGAGCCGAAGTTCCGCCGCAAGTTCTACGAAGAGATTTTGCCCGGTCTCAAGCGCCGGGGGGTCACCGTGATTGCCGCGACCGACGACGAACGTTGGTTCCACGTCGCCGACCGGCGAATTCGCCTCGAGGAAGGCAAGATGATGAGCGAGGGAGCTTCCAATGGCTGACACAAGCGGAACGGGGACGCCCCGCCGCCACAATTGGGTCGTCCGGCGAATCTTGATTCCGGCAGAGAACTGGCTGTTGCGCAACAGCACCAGGTTCACCGTCACTTCGGTGCTCCTCCTCCTGCTGTTCGCCCTGGTCTCGCCATTGATGCTCTACAACATCGCGCCGGGTCAGGTCGGCGTGATCTGGCGCCGCTTCGGCGGCACCGACGTCGATCACTATCTGATGGAAGGCCTACAGGTCATCTGGCCGTGGGACAAAGTCTACAAGTACGACACGCGGCTGCGGCGCGAGGAGCGGGATTTCAAGATGCTCTCGGAAGACGGCCTCGCCATTTCCGTGCGCATCGCCTGGCGCTATTCGCTGAACGCCCGATACGTACCTCTGCTGCATCAATATGTCGGTCCGGATTTCAGCAACGTGCTGATCGTACCCGACGTCGCCGAACGCGCCCGCGATGCCTTCGCCCTCAACAAGCCTGAAGAAATCTGGACCAACCGCCGCGACGCCATCCAGCGGGAGATCCTGTCGGAGGTGCGCCAGCAGATCCGCGACAATCTGCAGCCGCCCGGCATGGGCCCGGTCGACTTCATCAATCTCGAGGACGTACTGGTCACCGGTCTCACCCTGCCGAAGGAAGTGCAGCACTCGATCGAGATGAAGAACGTCGAGAACCAGCGTCAGCAGGCGATGGACTATCGCCTGAACTACGAGCGCAAGGAGGCCGAACGCAAGGCGATCGAGGCGGCAGGTGTGCGCCAATTCCAGGATGTGGTGAGTTACGGGCTGACCAACAGCTACCTGCAATGGCGCGGCATCGAGGCGACGCTCAAGCTCGCCGAGTCGCACAACGCCAAAGTGGTGGTGATCGGCAATTCGGCCAATGGCTTGCCCTTGATCCTGGGTGGCCTCGACAAGGAGAGCGGTCCTCCCAACCCCGGCAACGACAAAGTGTCGATCAATATCGGACCAACCGCACCCGGCAAGGCCAAGGCCGAGCCCAGCAATAAGCCGCAGTCCGCTGAGGACGGGGTGGTCGCCTGGCTGAAGCGGGTATGGACGGCGATCAAGGGCGGCAGCCCGCCGCCCGACCATACGGTCGCGTCGAGCAGCATGACCGACGTTCCGCCGCCGAACGGTCCCGTGCTCGACCAGTCGCACTCGCAGCAATCGCCGACGGCGCATACGTCAAAGGCGCCATCCGCGCGGCCACCGAGGCAATGAAACCGACAGTCTATTGCGATGAGCCGGGTTAGCGACAATCTGACCGCAAGGCCTCGGCGGGTCCGCCGGGGCGAGATCGCGTGGGCCGAGACGAACGTCGCTCACATGATCGGGTTGGCGCGGCTGCTCGACGGCTTGTTCGGATCCGAGCTGATCCTGTGCGATGGCGAGGAGAACGCCTGGATCGTGCCGCTCGACCGGATCGAAATTGATCAGGCAAGCCTCCTAGACTGCCAGCGGCTTGCAGCGGTGGCCGAGAAAGTGCCGGCACGCGACCTCGATCTGGCGGGCAAGGCCGTGTTCCTGATCGATCCAGTGACGGACCCGGATGCCTGGCTCGTCGAGCGCATGCCACGCCTTCTTGCCTGGGGGCAGCCCGGCATGCCCGGCTATGGCATCGAATGGCGCGTGCAGCCCGAGGACCGGGCGACCGAGTTCCTGCCGGACTTTCTCGCCACCTGCTGGGCACGCCTGCAGCAGGCGGCGTTGGATGATCCGGCCGCGTCGCTCGCCGATCTGCCGTTGTTCGACCGGGAAGAGCGGTTGCGGCTTGCCGGTGTCGTGGCGGATCGCGCTCCGACGCCCTTCGAGCCGTTTCTCGCGCGCCTGGCGGCAACGGTCGGGCGCACGCCAAACTTTCCGGCGATCGATACCGGCCACGCCCAGCTCGACTACCGCACTCTATGGGATCTGAGTGGCCGGTTCTGCGGCCTGCTGGCCCAGCAGGGCATCGATCGGGGCGGACGGATTCTCATCCTGGCAGAACGCAGAGCCGAGCTCGTCATCGCGGTCGTGGCGGCGATGCGCCGCGGCGCCGTGATTTGCCTGGTCGATCCGAGCCAGCCCGACGGCTATCTGGCCGCCGCGCTCGAAGTCGTGCAGCCCAGTCTCGTGCTCGACCTCTCCGGTCGTGATGCGAAGATCGGCGACGCCAAGCGGCTTGCCATGCCCTCGCTGGCCGAGCTCGGCGCGCTGCCCGCCGTTGAAGGCCATGACAGAGATCGGCACGGTGCCGACGATCTCGCGATCATCGCGCTCACGTCGGGCACCAGTGGCCGGCCCAAGGCCGTCGCCGGGCGCTATGGCTCGCTGGTCTACTTCTTCGACTGGATGGATCGGCAGTTCGGGCCGATGTTAGGCGCGCGCTTCGGCCTCTGCTCGGGGCTGGGCCACGACCCGCTGCAGCGCGACATCTTCACCCCGCTCTATCTCGGCGGCACGATCTGCATTCCCGAGGGCGTCCACCTTGCGCAGCCGCTGCGCCTGCCGCGCTGGCTGCGGCAGGCCCATGTCGACACCATTTGCCTCACGCCGCCGCAGCTTGCCTTCCTCGCCGGTGAGGCGGCACCGCTGCCCGACCTACGTCGCGCCTTCTTTGTCGGCGCACCCCTGCGGCGCGACCAAGCCGAGATCCTGCGGCGGCAGGCCCCGCATGTGCGCATCATCGCCATGTATGGCGCCACCGAGACACAGCGGGCGGTGAGCTTCGTCGAGTTGCCGGCTGATCCACAGGCACTGGCGCGTTTCCCGCGCTTGATCCCGGTGGGGCGCGGCATGAAGGACGCGGACGTGCTGGTGGTCGATAGCGCGCGCGGGCAGCCTGCCTTGCCGTATCAGAGCGGCGACATTGTCGTGCGCAGCCGCTTCGTGGCGCTGGGCTATCTCGACGCCAAACCAAACGACGCCGCCCGCTTCGGTGACGGCCTGCTCGGTCCAGACGACGACGTCCCGGTCTACAGGACCGGCGATCGCGGCTATCTCTGTCTTGCCGACGGCGTGATCTTCTCGGGCCGCGTCGACGCCGAACGCAAGATCGACGGCTATCGTATCGATCTGGAGCAGATCGCTGCGGCCTGCCGCGAGCATCGTCTGGTAAACGATGCCGCGCTGATCCTGACAGAGTCCGGCGACCGGCCGCTGCTCACGGCCTTCCTGGTCGCGGAAGACCCCGCGATCCGCTTCGATCCGCTGGGCTTCCGGTCTTTCCTCTCCTCACGCTTGCCGCGCTACATGCTGCCGAACAGGGTCGACACGCTCGTTGCCCTGCCGCTTACCCGCAACGGCAAGCTCGACCAGGCCGCGCTCGTCGAACGTGCACAAGCCATGTTGGCGCGCTCGGTGCTGTCGGACGGCACGAACGACCTAACGGGCGCGATCGCCCGCTTCGTAGCGGAGAACACCGGCCTGGCAACGGTGCCGGTCGACTGCCCAATGGAAGAACTCGGCATCGATTCGCTGCGCTTCACGAGCCTGCTGATCGAACTCAGCGATCGCTTCAGCATCGATGTGTCGTCGTGCGTGCTGCACAATCGCCTGACCATGGCCGATCTGGCGAGACAGCTAAAAGCTCGGCCCCACGAAGTCACCGTGCCCAAATCCGATTTCAGGGCAGTGCTGGCAGCCGCGGAAGGACCGGAACGGCCGCAGGCGATCGTGCGCGGAGCCGGCCCCTTCCTGCGAACGGCCAGCGGCGCCGAGCCACGGCTGGGCTTTTGCTCCAATGACTATCTCGGCCTGGCCCGCCATCCCGCGGTGGTTTCGGCATTCCAGGACGCGGCAGCGCGCGACGGCGTCGGCGCCTGCTCCTCGCGCCTGTTGTCCGGTTTCCATCCGCTGCACCAGGCGCTGGAGGAACGGCTCGCTGCCTTTCTTGGCATGCCGGATGCCGCGATCCTGACCTGCGGCTTCCTCGCCATCCAGGGCGCGGTCCTGTCGTTCTTCGACGGCCTCGGCGGCACGGCGGAGGTCGTGCTGGATGCGCTCACGCATCCGGCAGCTCAATATGCTGCCGACCGCAGCGGCGTCGCGGTTTCGCGCTACCGCCACGCCGATCCGTCGGCGCTCGACGAGTTGCTCGCCGCCTCTTCGGCCAGCCGGCACCTCGTCGTGTCCGACGGCGTGTTCAGCGCCACCGGCGAGGTGGCGCCCGTGGCCGATCTCAGCACGGTTGCCCGGCGTCACGGCGCGCTTCTCGTGCT
Organism: Reyranella sp.; assembly: GCA_051985755.1. GTDB lineage: Bacteria > Pseudomonadota > Alphaproteobacteria > Reyranellales > Reyranellaceae > Reyranella. Next base: position 7,452 of record JBPYDO010000315.1, read on the forward strand.
CGACGACGCCCACGGCCTAGGTGTGCTTGGCCGCGACGGTCGCGGCACGCTGGAGCATCTGGGTGTTGCGCCGACCGAGGTTGACCTTCTGGTCGGCACCTGCAGCAAGGCGTTCGGTACGTTTGGCGCCTTCGTGGCCGGCAGCGCAGAGATCGTCGGGCACATCCGCCGCGTAGCGCGCAGCTACGCTTTCAGTACTTCGCCACCGCCGGCGTTGGCCGCGGCCACGCTCGCCAGCCTCGATGTCATGGTGCGCGAGCCGTGGCGGCGTGAGAAGCTGTTCGCCCTGGTCAAGCGGTTCCGTGAGGCCGCGGCCGGCCTGCCGCTTGTCGACTCGGCAACGCCGATCCAGGTGGTCGAGCTCGAGCGGCCCGACCGGCTGACCGCGCTCTGCGGTTCGCTTGCGCAGGATGGCTTCCATGTCGGCGCCGCTCCCGGCCGTGGCCAAACGCGGCTGCGCATCAGCATCACCGCCGAGCACGAGCCAGAGCACATCGATCGGTTGGCCCAGCGCCTGCGCCACCATCTCACGGTTTGAAGGGCTATTTGCGCCCGATGACCAGCGTGTCGGCGTTCGGCAGCGGGGTGATCTCGGTCTCGCGGAAGCCCGCTTCGCTTAGCCAGCCGCAGCACTCGTCCGTAGTGTATTCGCCGCCACCGGGCGACTTGATCATCAGGTTGAGGCTCGACAGCAGGCTGAACAGCTCGTTCGAGTTCGGCGCGCCCAGCATCGCGTCATAGATCAGCAGGCTGCCCCCGGCCGGCAGCGCGGCATGGGCCTTGCCGATCAGCAACTTGCGGATCTCGGTTGCCCAATCGTGCAGAACATGGCCCAGGACCAAGATGTCGGCTTTGGGCAGCGGATCACGGTGGAAGTCGCCGGCGGCGAAGCGGATGCGCGTCTCCAGCTGATGGCGCGCGACGTAGCGGCTGAATGCCGGCTCAACGACGGGCAAGTCGAAGCCGATGCCCTGCAGGCCGGGCGCGTTGCTCAGCACCTCCACCAGCAGTCCGCCCAAGGCGCAGCCGATATCGGCAACGATGCCGCTCTTCGGCCAGGGGAATAAAATCGCAATGTCCCGGGCGGACGACAATGCCACCGTATTCATCACCCCGAGGAAGTGCTCGAGGTTGCGAGGGTCGGCGTAGTATTTTGCAAATCGATCGGCATCGGCCGCGGCCTCGGTTTGCGGTTGGCCGCTGCGCAAGGCGGCGGTGAGCCGATCCCAGTAGCCGTAGGGCCCGCGATAGGGCCCCTGGCCCGGCGCTTCGAACAGCAGGCCGACATAGCTCGGCTTCGCCGGGTCGAGATAGAAATCCGCCTCAGGAGTGTTGCGGTAGAGGTCGTCACGCCGCTCCAGGAGGCCCAAAGCCACCAGAGAGTCGAGGAAGGGACGTGCACCGCGCCCATGCAGGCCGACCTTCGCCGCCAGCGCGTCGCCGGCCTGGGGACCGGCGGCAAGCGCGCCGAACAGCCGCAGCTCGATCGCGCTCAGGAAGGCTTGCCAGCCGCCCAATCCGAGACCGATGCGGATCAGGTTGTCAGGTGGGGGCGGTGGCGTTGCGGTAATGGATGTCCTCGGGGTTCGCAGGGCAAGGGATACACTGGGGCCGCTGCGGGAGCTAGAGTATTGGAATGCGGCTCACGCCTTGCTCGGCCAACGCGACGATCGGCGCGGAAATCCGCGAGCTCGATCTCTCCGGCGAGGTGTCCGACGCCGAAATCGCCGACCTCCGCCGGGCGCTCTTCTGCCATCACGTTCTCGTCTTCCGCGATCAGGCACTGATGCCCGAGGCGCAGGTACGGTTCGCTCGCCGTCTCGGCAAACCCGGCGCGCCTGAGCCGAGCGCCGGCCTGGTCTCCCATCACGGCAACTATCCGGAAATCCAGCGGCTCTCCTTCATCCGGCCGGACGGCAATCCGCCGGCCGATCTGCGGCCGAGCCAGGCGGACACCTGGCACACCGACTATGCCTATCTGCCGAAGCCGCCGGCGCTTGCGATGCTCAGCGCTGTGGAGCTCCCTGCCGATGGACCCGATACGCTCTACCTCGACATGCGTGCCGCGTACGCCGCGCTACCGCCGGATCGCCGCGCCGAGCTCGAGCGCCTGCAGGCGCGTCACATCCAGAAGGGGCCGCTCGATCCCGCGATCTATCAGCTGCCGCCCTATCGGCGCGATGGCGCGCACGACGATGGTAGCGCCGAGCGCAATGCCATCCATCCGCTGGTCCGGCGGCATCCGGTCACCGACGTGCCGGCGCTCTATCTTGCCGAGTGCTACACGGTCGGCATCGAGGGCATGGCTGCCGAGCGGGGCCGCGCGCTGATCGCCGAGCTCTATCGCCATGCCAAGGCGACCGGCGGCATGTATCGCCACCAGTGGCGGCCGGGCGATTGCCTGCTGTGGGACAATACCGCCTGCAACCACCGCCGTTCCAAGCCAATGGCCGCACCGCGGGTCATGCATCGGGTGACCATCGCCCTGCATTAGGTCTCGAGGTCTTTCATCCGATCAACCAGGTTCTCGAGAGCACGCCGGCGCGAACTCACCGGGAAGACCGAGAGCAGAGGCGGGTTGTCAGATTCGAGCAGGTCCATGGCCGCGCGGGCAACCGTGCCAACGGGCTCGATCGGCGGACTGCCGAGTTGCTGGCGCGCAGTGCGCAGCGCAGCCTCGTGGCGAGAAGCGCGGCTCAGGCGATCGAGGCGCTCGCCGATCGGCCCCCGGATCGCGGACTCGAAGGAGCCCAGCTCCAGAACGCTGACGCGAACCTCGCGTTCTTCCAGCGCCAGTATCTCGGCGAAGGCCTCGAGGGCCCGCTTCGAGGCTACATAAGCACCGTACCACGGTACAGCGCACTGGGCGCGGTCGGAGCTGATGAAGAGCAAGCGGCCGGCCGCGGCGCGCAAGCATGGCAGCAGCCGCTGCGTGAGCGCGATCGGCCCGAAAACGCCGATCTCGAACTGGGTGCGCAAATCCTCGTCTGGCAATTCCTCGACCGGCCCGGGAAAAGCCGCGCCGGCATTGTGGACGAGGGCGTCGAGCCGGCCGCCGGACCACATGGTCGCGGCGTCGGCAAAGGCCGTGATCGATCGCCTATTGGTAAGATCGAGCAACGCTGTCGCGCAGCCGAGCTTTTCGAGGTCGGCTCGGTTTCGGGCGCGGCGCGTTGTTGCCAGTACGTCCCAGCCCCGGCCGCGCGCCAACCTTGTCAGCGCCTGTCCAAGACCGGCGGAAGCGCCGGTAACGACGAGACGCGGCAATTCTACTGGGCGCCGGCGATCGCCGGTTCGAGGGTCGGGCGAGGGGCCGGGCTGGCGGGCTTGCGTCGCGACCAGTGCAGTGGCGACCAGTAATAGGCGCTCCAATAGCTCTCGGCGAACTCGATCCAGTCGATGACGCCGGGTGCCGATCGGGCATGCTCACGGAAATTCACCAGCATCCAGCTGCTCACTGCCAGGCTGTCGCGGCAGTTTGTACAATCGGCCGAGACGCAGCACATGCGTTGGGTTTTGAAATCCTGCGCGTAGGATTCGAAGTGCGGCAGCATCGGACGGCCGTTGCGAACACGCTCCTGGTTGTCGGGATGTCCCGTGCTGACCGTGGCGCAACTTTCGTAACCGAAAGTGCCCCAGCTGGTAGCGCCGGTAATCAGCGCCCGGATATAGTTTGGGTGCGAAAGCACGATCTGGGGATGGCGGTCACGCACCGTCAGCGCCGTGTCGATCAGGCGCTCGGTCAGCGCCGCCGCCTCGGCCGGGGCCTTGGAATCGTAGTATCGGTAGTAGCTGAAATAGACGGCGTTGCCGTTGTCGGCGATGCGCTGAACGGTAGGCTCGATCTCGTCGATCGCCAGCTCCGATAGGGCATAGACGACGGTGAGGCGCGGATCGTTGCGGTAGTGGCCGAGCCCGCGCTCCATCAGACCCGTGAATCGCCGTCCACCCACGGTGATCGCTCGGTACTGGTCGTCGGAACGTACACCGGCGAACAGCGCCAGGCCGATCGTGCAGTTCTCGAACCCCTCGCGCGGGGGCGCCCGGTAGCCATTTGTCGCGATGCTGACATAGGGCAGGGTCTCGACGAAGACGGCGAGGCGATCCGGAAACAGCATGGGCTCGCCGCCGGCGATCAGCGCATGGGTCGTGCCTCGCTCGGCGTGGCCGCGCACGATCTCGCGGATGCGCTCGGGATCGCTAACGTCGTCGGCTGTGCGGTCCATACCGTTGGCGTAGTACCAGCAGCCGACGCACCGCAGATTGCATTCCTTGGTAAGCTGGTAGGAGTTGGTGCGGACGCGTGCGGAAATCTGCTTGATGGCCTCCAGGCGCGCCCGCAGATCCGGCCTCGAAGCCAGGAACCGCGGCAACGAAAATTCGCTTGGAGGGCGCCCCAACATCCCCTCGCTCTTTCTTTCGCAACGAGAGCCGATACTCTAAGGACACCGTATCATGCAGGAAAGCGAGGCACTAGGCCTCGCGTGGGATCGGGGACGGACGAGGGCATGCCGGCAGTGGAGAAACACTCGTGATGCGGCAGCTCGACGCGGCGCAGGTCATGGGTGGCAGCGAGCAACCTGGCCCCGCGTAAATGTCACCCCAGGATGGCACACGACACTATCTCGTGGTCGGCGGCACGCGCGGCATTGGCCGTGCCACTGTCGAGCACCTCACGCATTCGGGCGGTAGGGTCCTGTTCTGTGGCCGCGATGCCACGGCAGGGGTGGCCGTCGCGGCGGCGGTGCCGGGCAGCGTTTATGTGCCGGCCGACATAACCCGCCAGGGTGACGTCGATCGCCTGTTCGCCGCCGTGACGTCCGAGCTTCCCCGGCTCGATGGCGCGTTCAATGCGGCGGGTATCATCGGCCGCGACTCAGCGCATCGCGGCGTGCGCTTTCATGAGTCCGACGAGGCCAATTTCGACAAGGTCTTCGAGGTCAACGTGAAGGGCATCTGGCGCTGCCTGCGCCACGAGCTGCGGATCATGGCGGCGCAGGGCCATGGCGCGGTCGTGAATTGCAGTTCGGTCGGGGGCCTGCGGGCCGCCGACAGCCTGTCGGCCGCCTATACCGCCAGCAAACATGCGCTCGTCGGACTGACGCGCGCGCTCGCCGTCGAATATGCGCCGGCCGGTGTGCGCATAAACGCCATCGCGCCCGGCGTGATCGATACCGAGATGCTGGGCGGCATGCGTGACGCCTTGCTGCACGATCTCAAGCGCAAGAACGCCGGTGCCCGCATCGGCACACCCGAGGAGGTCGCCGCGACCGTAAGCTTCCTGCTGTCAGACGCCGCGGCCTATGTCAGCGGCGCCGTGCTGACCGTGGATGCAGGTGGTCTGACCGGCGCGCTTTGAATCGCGAAGTCGTATAGGGCGTCGATGCCTTGTGCACGGAGGGTCTGCTTGGCGGCAAGCACGCGGACATCGCAATCCTTTGCTGCCGGATCGAAGAGCAGGCCCGTCAAACTGCCCGAGTGGGCCACGGC
>JBPYDO010000316.1:0-14991 GCA_051985755.1 Reyranella sp.
GGCAGTCAGCCTGCTGCTGGGCAATTCGCAGTTCGAGCTGGTGCGCCAGCTCCCTGAGCTCTCGGCTGTGATCCGCCACGAGGGTGGCCGCAGGGCTGCCGCAGAAGGCCAAGCCGATGCGATGCCACAAGCCATAGCCCGGCAAGGCGAGGCCGCAGGCGGGCAGCAGCATGCCCATCACGACGACGATCAGCGCGGCAAAGATGCCCCACAAGACCCAGCTGACACCCCGAGTCATGGCGAGGCTCGCTGGAATTCATAGGTGTAGTGTTCGTTGCTCGTGCAGATCGCCAGCGTGTCGTTGACCCTGCGACAGGTCAGGTAGTTCAGAAATGAATGCCAGTAGTCGCCGTCGGAGCACCTGGTCTCTGGTTGCGTCGTGTGAAGCAGTCCATCGTCGCCGAAAGTGGCCGTGATCGGCGCCGAACAGGTCGACGTTCCCTGCACCGGGCAAACATAGGTCGCGTCGCGTCGACCGGCCCCATTGCTGCCGAAGCAGATCCTGCCGGCTGGAATGGCGCAGACTCGGCCGTTGGCGCCGGCTTGCGAATCGTGGCCGAGGCGCCAGCAACCCTCGAGAAGACTGACGTCCTTTTGCGCCCAACGGTCGGCGGGGATCGGCACCGGCGGCGGAGGAGGTGGCACCACGCGCGGTGGCGGTGGTGGAGGCGGCGGCGGTGGCGGCGGCCGGAGAAGCGCGGTCTGCTGCGGTCGGGACCGGGCGCGTTGGCTGGGCAGGACAAGCGGCGGCTGGGGAGGCTTGGGGATGCTGGCGCACGCCAGGCGCTTGCGGGCGATCTCGCGTTGCAGGTCGCTGGCCAGGTTCTGCAGCATCGCGCCACGTTCGACCTCGTGCGCCTCGGCCGCCGACGCCGGCGGGCAGAAGGCCGAGCCCAGGAGGGGCAGCCCGCAAGCGCGCAACAGCAGCGCACCGGCGACAAACACCGCCAGGACAAAGACCGACCACAAGCTCGAGAGCAGCAACAGGGCCCGCGCGCGGGGCCGTGTCATGGGTTGGCCTTGGGATGGAACTCGTGCTCGAAATTGTCGGCGTCGCGGCAGAGGGCGCCCGAATCATCCCGCCGCTTGCAGATCAGCTTGTTGGGGCCGCCGTGCCAGGTGATGCTTGGAGGGTCGCACTTGGTGTCGGGCTGGTCGGTCTCCAATGCGCCCGCGTCGTTGAAGTGCGCCGTGACCGGCGACTTGCAGACCGAGAAGCGCTTCGCTCCGCAATCCGTCGTTTGTTCGCGCGTCCCCTTGCCGTCGCTGCCGAAGCAGATCTTGCCGGCATGAACTGTGCAGGTCTGCTGCTTGCCCGTGTCGTCGACGATCAGGGACTGCGTGTCCTTGCCGAGCGTCCAGCAGCCCGCCAGAAGCGACAGGTCCTTCTGGACCCAGCGATCCTTCGGCAGCGGCGCCGGCGCCGCCGCGGCACAGGCGGTCTTGGCCTTGAGCAGATCGAGCTCGAGCCGCTGCGCCACATCCTCCAACACGCGGCCACGCTCGGTTTCAACCACCAGGGCCGAAGCGCCGGCCCGGCAGTACTGCCAGCCCTGCCAGCCGCTCCAGGAAAATGGCGCCGTGAGGCCGCAGGCTCGCAGCAACAGCCAGGCGATGGTGAGCAGCAGCAAGGCGAGCAGCAGCCACAGCGGCCACCACCAGCGCACACGGTGCTGCACGATGACAGGAGCGGCCGGTACGGAAACGAACTGAGCCGCGGCCTCTTCGCGCGGCGGCGGCGTGCCGGGCACCATCACCTGCGGCGCGGCTCCCGCCGTGCGCGCCAGATCGTCGGTGTGCGACCAGCAGACGATGACCGGCTGTTCGTCGCCGCCGCCGTCCGGTGAATTCACGTAGACGTAGCGCGACAGCGGTTCCGGTGTTTGCGCCGCTCCGAGCAGTACGGTGCCCATGGGGTCACCTGCGGCGTGCAGACGCTCTCCCTCGCTGCGAATGGCGGATAGGAGCTCGCCGACGCGTTGCAGGACGGCCGGCTGCCGCGTCGCCTCCATCTCTTCCAGGGGCACGGCCCGCCCGGCGCCGCCGACATACCAGTCGATCCGGCTGCCGTCGCGCGTCGGGACCGGCTCGGCAAACAGATGGGCCGCGCCGGCGCCCAGTTCCGGGTGCGCGGCGAGATAGGTGACGAGCCGCGTATGGTCGCGGTCGGCCGCCCGGCCGAGCACCTTCAGGCCGCCCAGCGGGGTCGAAGCGATGCGCCGGCTTTCCATGTCAGGTGTCCTGCGCCACCTCGCCGATCATTTCTTGTCGGGCGGCGGCGCAGATTCGGGCGTCTTGGGCGTCGGGGGTGCCGCGGGCGGGCTTGGCGCCGGCGCAGGTGGTTCCGGCGCGTTGGCCCCGCACGTGCCACTCGTCTTGGAAAAATTGATGTGTCCGGCGGTCAGGAAGGCGGCGAGGTTCGACGAGGCGAGCGCCCCGTTGAAGGCGATCGGCCTTTGCGGGTCGATGCGATTGAAAGTGTTGACGGCGACAACGCGACCGCAGGCATCGGCCAGCGGCCCGCCGGAATTGCCGCCCGAGATCGTCGCGGTGTGATAGATGAGCGACGCCCCTCCCGCGCCCTGCTGAATCACCGTCACGATGCCCTGGGTCACCACCATCTCGGGCATTGCCGCGAGATCGCCCAAGAGCAGCTTCTTGAAGCCCTGGTCGGCGAAGACCAGGGCGCCGGTGAAGCCCGCGGCCGTCACCGGATTCAATCGCTCGGTTCCTTCGGCCAGCGCCAGTCCCGGGATGCCGCTCGCTTGCGGGATTTCCAGGAGCGCGAAGTCCTGGCCCCCCGGCACCGCCGCTGCCGTCACGCCGACGACCTTGGCAGGGAACGGTCGCGTCAAGGCCTTGTTGACCACGAACACGCGGTCGGGTTTGGCATCCTGCACGACGTGACGGTTGGTCACGATCTGATGATCGTTGACGAAAAAGCCCGAGCCGATCTCTTCCACGGTGCTGCCGTCCGCCGTGGCGATGATGACGAGCACGGTCGACTTTTCAAGTTCCGCCAACAGCTGGGCGCTGGCGAGCGGCCGAGTGCCACCCGTGCCTCCGGCCGAGGCCGTGCTCTGGTCAGGCTTCGCTCCACCGGGATTCTGCGCGGTGCAGACCGCTTCGGCCGACTGGCGCTTGAGGTTGTTGACGTACTCCTCGAGCGACTTGTTTATCTCGCGACGAAGCGCGATCTCGCTCGCCGACACGGCTCCCCGGTCGGGATAGATCAAGACACCTGGAATGAGCAGCACCAGCAGGACGAGCAGAGCGATGCCGGTGGCGATCGCGACCGGCAGCCAAGGTCGACCCTGGCGCTCGACGACGACGGGTGCAGCGGCGGCGACGGCCGGCCCCGCAGCGGTCGCGGCACGCGCCGCGCCTGCGGCGGTCGCTGCAGCCGCCGCGGTGGCGCCAACCGGCGCGGCTCTTGCAGCCGCGCCCGATCCGACGTTGAAGGCGGGTGCGGCGATTCCCGGCAAGTACTGGCCGAGCGTGGTACGGAAGTGGGATTCGCGCCGCGCCGGTGAGGTCGCGATCTCCTCCGGCAGGAAACCCCAGTTAACGATAACCGGTCGACCCGCCACGATCATCACGTCGGCCATCGACGGGATCTGCACGCATGGTCCGAGCAGCGCGCTGCTTGCCGGATCGCGCAGCGCGGGTTCGAGTCGCGACATCAGCGACGTGAGCTGCGCCGCCGCTGTCGCTCTCGCACCTGCGTCGAGGGCGGAGAAGCTGACGGTCGGGCCGTCGGCCTCGGTGTACCAGCGGGCGATCGCTTCGGAAGCGCCGTTGGATCGGGTGATCTGCGGCTCGGCGAACAGTGCGGCGACGTCGCTACCGCAGCGCTGAGACAGCAGCGCGGAAATCTCCGTCCAGCGATCTGTGACGGGCGTCGAGCCCACGTCGGCCTCCACGAGGCCGCGCAGGGCATTGGTTCTGATCAGCATCGTTGTTGGCCCCGAGCGACGCGTCCGCAAGCGCCGCGCATCGCCGCTTCATCCGTCCCCATGTCCAACATTGTGCGGAGTAGGCTCGATAGCCGTCAAGGTACGTCAGGCTTGCGATCGTCGACGACATTGTCGGCCTATGCCAAACTGGCCGGAGGGATGTCTTACGGCACGGGTGCCCGGCTGATAGGATGTCCGCGCCGGCACCTTCGACGGACTGGGCGGGAGACCTAGGGGGTGGACAATGTCCGAATCGCTTCGACACCGCTGGCCGGGCTGACAGCCTTCGGCCAGGCGGTCGACCGCGATTCCGCCCGGCTTTCTTCAGGACTTGCCTCGCTCGCCGCCGACGCTCCCGAGGTGCGGCTGCTGTTTGCCGATCCGGAGCCCTCTCGCGACGGCCGGCGCGTCGACTGGTATGGACCTGCCGGCCACACCTACGTCGCGCTGAACGCGCTGCCGGCTGACGAACGCCAAGCCGTGCTTGCCAGGGCCGACCAATTGCTGGCCCGCGTGCGGGCGGAGGGCGAAAGGCTGAGCAGTTCCGGCATCGCCGCCGGCCAGACGCTGGTCAACGCGACCGTCCTGCCGATGCCGCGCGAGAACTACATCTACGCCGCGCGCCCTGCAGGGGAGGCCGCCTCATGGCGCCCGGTGATCGTGTGCTGGGCACATGCCAACGAAGATGCCGCCCGCGCCGGAATTGCTCCCCAGGTCATGGTGAGGCCGTCGATGCGGCCAAGCGTGCCGCCCGCCGCGGCTGAGGTGACGGCCGCAGCGCCGGTGGCGGCGCTGGCCACGGCGCCGCTCGTCATTGACCGCCGCGGCGGTCCGTGGTCGCTGCTGCTTTGGCTTGCCTTGTTCCTGCTCCTGCTGGCGATCGCCTGGCTGATGCTTCGGGCGTGCGGTCTGGGCCTGCCGGGGTATGGCGTGCTGCATCATATCGGCCGCACTTTCTGCCCGGGGGTCGCCGTCGCGGCGGAGCTCGACGACGTCGAGCGCAACCGGGCCCTGCGCGAACTCGCGGGACAGCTGGAATTGCAGGCGGCGCGCCGCAGGGTCGCTTGCCTTACCGAGGCGCGCCGGGCGGCGGCCCGCGATGCCGACAGGCCCCCGTCGGCCACCGACAAGCCCCCGTCAATGACCGAGCGCCTCAAGCGTGAGGGCGCCAAGAGCGGTGAACTGCAGATATCCCTGGCCTGGGACGGTCCGGCCGATCTCGATCTGCACGTCATCTGCCCCGGCGGCGAGGAGATTTACTATTCCAAGAAGAGCACCTGTGGTGGCACTCTCGACGTCGATATGAATTCCGAGAAGAAATCGCTGACGCCAGTGGAGAACGTCTTCTGGCCGGACGGAAACGTTCCGCACGGCCATTTCAAGGTCGTCGTGGTCCTGTATAACCGTCACGGCGACAGCCGCCCGGCGATCCCCTTCCAGGTGCGCGTGAAGGAGGGCGGCGAAGAAAAAACGACGCCGGGCAGTATCGATAAGGAACGGACCCGGGTCCAGGTCATGGAGTTCGACCGATGAGCCCGGCAACGGCAGCTGCAATGCGCGGAGGCGACCTGCCGGAGACGTTGGTATTGGTGCCGAACTCGGGCATCCAATTCGTCGAATATGCCTTCCACCTCGACGCGGTGCCGCGCTTCAACCGGCCGTTCATCGAGCGGGAATTCCCCAACGAGCGCGATGCCAAGACCGGCGAGATACCCGTCCGCTTGCTGGCAGGATGGAACGAGGACGATCCCGAATCGGGAGAGACCGTCGAGACGCAGTTCTCCGATCGGGTCTATGCGCTCACGCCGGTGCGGGCGCTGGAGCCGTTCCTCGGCAAGTGGGTTCCCATCCCCTACATCGCCCATCCGCGCCTCGACCAGATCGACGGACGGCCATCCTACAGGAACGGGCCGACGAACTGGGCGCGCGTTCGCGTCGTGCAGGAACCGGCTGGCCAGGGTGCGGTGTCGACCCATACGGTGGTCATAGCCTTCGACACGGCGATCGACGAGGGCGATCCCGCGACGACGTTCACCATGCCCTCGCAGCGCCATCTCGGGCCGGGATGGGAGTTCAGCTTCGTCAGTCGTTTCGGCGACCTGCACTGGTTCGTGCACAACCCGGACAAGGAGGGCGGCCAGGACTATGGCCTGTGGGTGCGCGAATGGGTCGAGCGCCTGTTCCAGGAGTTCAAGCACTTCCAACGCCGCGGTCGGCCGGCGCGTCCAGACGAAGACCAGGGACGCCTCGAGGCGCTGGCGCGCTATTTCGTCTTCCTCGAGGCGCTCATGCGGGCCGTCAAGCCACGCAAGGTCCGCTTCGTCGAGGCGCAGACCGCCGCCCGGCCGGTCGAGGTCGACCTCGTGCTCGATATCGGCAACAGCCGGACATACGGCATCCTGATCGAGCGCATTCCCAACAAGGATCGCGGCGACCTGCGGGACTCCTACACGTTGAAGCTGCGCGACCTGCAGGCGCCCGAGAATCTTTATGTTGGCGCCTTCGAAAGCCATGTCGAACTCTACGCCGCGTCGTTCGGCGACGAGGATTTGTCGCGACTGTCCGGCAGGTCGAGCGCTTTCTTCTGGCCAAGCGCAGTGCGGGTTGGACCCGAGGCCAGCGGCATCCGCGAGCGCCAGGAGGGGACCGAAGGCTATAGCGGGCTGTCGAGCCCCAAGCGCTACCTGTGGGACCTTCGGCCGGTGCAGCAGGAATGGCGTTTCCCCAAGGGCCAGTACACCGGAGACCAGCCGCCGCGCATCGGCCGTCGGCTGTGCAACCTCGTCAATTCCTCGGGTGAGTCGCTCAACCAGATCCAAGCCCGGGCAGCGCTGTTCCGGCGCGTCTACGACGGCGGACTGCCGCGCGACGCGACGAAGCCGGCCGAGGCGATGAACTTCTCGCGCTCCTCGCTGTATGCGCTGATGATGAGCGAGGTGATCTGGCAGGCCATGACGATGGTGAACAACCCCGTCGGACGCCTCGACCGACCATTGGCCGAACTGCCGCGGCGGCTGTCGCGCATCATCCTCACGCTGCCGTCGGCGACGCCGGTACGCGAGCAGCTCCTGATGGAGCTGCGGTCGCAAGGCGCCATCCAGTTGCTCTGGGACCTGATGGGCTGGCCCAACGATGCGCGTTTTCCGCAGCCGATCGTGCAGGCGTCGTGGGACGAGGCGAGCTGCGTGCAGCTTGTCTGGCTGTACGGCGAGATCGCGGCCAAGTCGGGCGGCAGCATCGACGAGTTCTTCGAGTTGGCGGGCCAGCGGCGCAAGCGCATCGCGCCAGACGGCGATCGCGCGGCCAAGCTCGACGAGGAGCCCTCGCTGCGCGTAGCGACGGTCGACGTCGGTGGTGGCACCACCGACCTCATGATCACCACCTACTATGGCGACGACAACCGAGCGCTGTTACCGCTGCAGAATTTCCGCGAGGGCATTCGGCTGGCGGGCGACGACGTCCTGCGCGCCGTCATTCAGCGCATCGTCCTGCCCGCCTTCGAGCGCGCCATGAAGACGGCGGGGGTGGCCAATCCCGCGATCGTGCTGCGTACCCTGTTCGGCGGCGACCGTACCGACCTGCGCGAGCAGGATCGTCACCTTAGGCGGCAGTTCGTGCTGCGTGTGCTGCGGCCAATCGCACTCGGCCTGCTGCACGCTTATGAGGACATCGAACTGGGCGGGCAGGCACCGGGCGGCACACGCCGACTTGCCACGTTCTTCGGCGACGGCACGATCGCCACGGACGACCGGCTGGGAGTTGACGCGCGCATCCTGAACTACCTGAAGCGCGCGCCTGGCGTTACTTCACTGTCCTTGGTCGACATCGAGATCCCGCTCGACTTCGCGGGCATGGCCGAGGCGACGCGCAGCGTGCTCGACCGCGTATTTGACAATATCTGCGAGGCGATCCACCGCTTCGACTGCGACGTAGTGCTGCTGTCGGGACGGCCATCCAGGCTGCCGGCGATCGCCGAGCTGATGATCGATAAGCTGCCCGTGCCGCCGGATCGGATCGTGCGCATGCACGAGTACAAACCCGGCCGCTGGTACCCGCTCACCGACCATGCCCACGAGGACCGCATCGGCGATCCCAAGACCACGGCTGCAGTAGGCGGCATGTTGTGCGCGCTATCCGAACGCGACCTTCTGAACTTCATGCTCTACACCGACCGGCTGCAGATGAGGTCGATCGCCAACTATGTCGGTCCCCTGGAGACCAACAGCCAACTCCTTGAAAAGCGCGTGATGTTCGAGACCGCCGACAACGCAGCCGCCGAAGACGAAAGGACGCTCGAATTCTATACCAAGACCCGGGTCGGCTATCGCCAGCTGCCGGTCGACCGCTGGGTGACCTCGCCGCTCTACCAGATCTGGCTCGAACAGCTCAACCCGGCGCACCACGTGGCGGTGCCGATCACGATCCGCTTCGCCCGCGAGCTCGAGCAGCCGGAGGAGGATCGCCAGAACGCGCTCCTCGAGGCGGAGGCGCGCAAGGAGGAGCTGCGCATCGTCGAGGCCTTCGACAAGAGGGGTGTGCCGCTGCCGGTCAACAAGCCGCCGCCGCCCAACGCCCGCACTGCTCCCTGGGCGTCGATCCAGATGATCTTCCGTACCCTGAACGACGAGGAAGGTTACTGGCTCGACACCGGCATCCTCGAATCCCTTTAGCCTGCGAGGCGCCCGAACATGACGCCGATCGACAACGTCCAGCTTGCCGCCATCGCCAGCTCGACCGCCCAGCGATGCAAGGACGGCGTCGCCTGGGTGACGACCCCGACGAACGCCGCCCGCGTCGGCGATCCGACGGCACTCGTCTATCGCCTCGACCAGTACGCATTGCGCGCCCGGCGTTACGCGCGCGCCGCCAGCCGCAAGATGTGCGTAGCCGTGTTCGGCCCCAGCCAGGCGGGCAAATCGTACCTTATCTCCGTGCTTGCGAGCCCGCGCGGCGGACGGCTGGCGACGGAGATGGATGGTACATCCTATGACTTCCTGGCCGACCTGAATCCCATGGGCGGCCGCGAGTCGACCGGGCTGGTGACGCGCATGACCACCGACCCGAGCCGCGCGCCCAAGGGCTATCCGGTCACGCTGCGGCTGTTGAGCCAGACGGACCTGGTCAAGATCCTGGCCAATACCTTTCACAGCGACCTCGACCTGAACCATTTCAAGGTCGAGGTGCCCGACGCCAACACCATCAGCAAGCGAATCGACGAGCTGCGCCCGCTCGCCAAGCCGCGGGCGACCGACGTCTTGACCGGCGACGATGTGTTCGACCTGTGGGATTATCTCGAGAACCATTTCTCCCAGCAGGCCGGCCGAAAGAGCCGTTTCACCGACGATTTCTGGCGCGACGCGATCAGGATCGCACCACGCCTTGATGGACCCGACCGGGCGCGCCTGTGGTCCCTGCTCTGGTACGACTACCAGCCCTTCACCGATCTGTACCTCAAGATGTTCGAGAGCTTGCGCAAACTCGGCTTTCAGACAGAGGCTTTTGCCGAAATCGGAGCGCTGACGCCGCGCAATACCAGCATCATCGACGTCAGCGTGCTCGACAAGCTTGGTTCGCCCAACGAAGCCGAACTGCGGCTTCTGCCGATGGGCGGCAACCAGGCGGTCAGTCTGCCGCGCTCGCTGGCGGCCGCGCTTACCGCCGAGCTGTGCATCACCGTCAAGGAAAAGCCCTCGGAGGTCTTCGACTACACGGACCTGCTTGATTTTCCGGGCGCGCGTTCTCGGCTGCAGATCAAGCGCCTCGAAGACGCTGGCAAGGACGAACGCGGCGAGACTTCGGTCAACCCGCTGCGCGAGCTGCTGCTGCGCGGCAAGGTGGCGTACCTCTTCGAAGGATACGCTGCCGAAGGAGAGATCTCCGCTCTGGTTTTGTGCGTGCCCGACAGCGTCCAGGAAGTACGCGGCTTGTCAAACATGGTGGAGGAGTGGGTCGGCGACACGTTGGGCAAGCTGCCTGAAGCGCGCGCCAAGGAGAAATGCGGTCTGTTTCTTGTGTTGACCAAGATGGATCACGAGTTCGAGCAGAAGGAAGGCGTCAAGGACGAGGAGAAGGACTGGGGAATCCGAATCGAGAGCTCATTGTTGAAGAATTTCCGCGGCGACTGGCCGACCAATTGGGACAACCGGCCATTTCGAAACCTGTTTTGGCTGCGCAATCCCACGATTCACGACAACCGCGTCATGACCTACGATGCAAACAAGCGTGAGGTCGGCCTTGCGGCGCCCTTCGTCCAACGCCATCAGGTCCTCCACGATCGCTTCGTAAGCAACAAACTCGTGCGCGAGCATTTCGAGAACCCGGAGGAGGCTTGGAAGGAGGCCTTCCAACCTGGCGATGGCGGAGTATCGTACCTGGTCCGCAAGCTGACGCCGATCTGCGACCGCGAGACCAAGAGCGCGCAGACTCGCAACAGGCTGGCCGAGGTTCGGGTCGACGTCGTGCGCGAACTCGAGCGGTTCCATGTTGCAGGCGACATGCAGGCGCGGGTCGACCAGCGTCTCGAGGTCGGCGACCGCATCATGGCGCGGCTCTACGACCAGGAGAATCCGACGCGTCTTGGCAGTCTGCTGCGCCGCATGCAGGTCGACGGCGGCGATCTTGCTTCTTACCTGTACACCGCTTTCGTTCACGGCATCGTGGACGGCGAGGGTCAAGCGGCGGCCGATAGCCCGGCGATGAGCACCGTGCCCACTAGCCCGCGGCGGGGCGCCGCCCCGCCACAACGGCGCGGTGCGGCAACCCAGGACGCGCAGCGCCCGGCGCCCGACACCGGACAGGCGCCACCAGCCCGCGCCACCTGGGAACGCCGCGCGGCCCAGCAGGTCTTGCGATGCTGGGAACGCAGCATGGCGGCGACGGCAGACGATGCTCAGCTGGCGCGCGACCTGCACATCGGTCGCGACCTCATGTCCGAGATCTCGGCGGAGATGCTCGCCATGGCGAGGCGAACCAACCTCCAAGGCGCCATCGAGAAGGCGATCACCCGGATCGCCGTCACCGAGCAGAGCGAGCAGCGCATCGCCAAGGCGGCCATTATCGGCGAGCGCTTCGTCAATCGCGCTGTGTCGGAGATGGGTTATGTCGACATGCCGGCGGACAAGCGTCCGACGGTCAAGGTCAACGGCACCACGCGTCCAGTGTTCGCCAAGCGCGACACGGTTTACGGCATCGAGAACTGGCAGACGGGCGCGCCCGATTTCTTCGAGCAGTTCTTCGACGACTGGGCGAATGCCTTCTACCAGCTGATCGAGGACAACGCCAAGAGCCTGGCCGGCCTCACAGTCGATCTCGAACAGAACAATCGCCTCGGCCAGATCCTGGCCGACCTGCGCAAGCCGGCCTGAGCCGAAGGCGGGGGCAGGGGGTGTCGTATATCAAGGTGACCGGCGTTCGCGGCCGCCCCGGCTATGCGCAGATCGAGATCGGCTACCCTCTCGACGTGAAGCCGCTGCGGTTCACGCTGCGGCGCACGGGCGCCGATCAGCGCTACCTCGGGCGCGACGGCAACTGGCGGAACGACCCCGACCCCCTGGAGCCGCTGAAGGTCGAGCCTGGCGCAGGCGTCACCGTCCTGAACATCGGCCCGGAAGTCGTGGACAAGGTCGGCGAGGACGAACGAGTGCGCGTCGAGATCGTGTCGGCCGGCTTCGTTGGCGACCTCGTGTGGTCGGGCGTGCCGCGCTCATCCGGCGGGGTTGGCGTCAGTGTGTTTCGGACGCCCCCTATCTCCCCACCACCTCCGCCGCCTCCCCCTCCGCCACCTCCGCCGCCCGAGACGGTTGAACCCCCGCCTGTTCTGCCTGAGCCGGAGCGAATCGCCGAACCGAGACGGGATCGGTACCTGCTGCTGGGGCTGCTCGCGGCGATCATCCTGCTGGTCGCGATCGGCGCCGCTGCCGCGTGGTACTATCGGGCGGACCTGATCGCGTGGTGGAAGAGCCACACCCAGTCGTCGACGGCGTCAGGCGAGACCGACCAGCAGTTGAAGCAGCGACTGACCGACTTGATGAATGATCCCGCGGGCGACGCGGGCAAGCTTCTCGAAGGCGGCCGCCAGTTGCTTGACAATCCAAGCGCCGAACTGCGCGACTTCGGATTCCGGGCCATCGATGTCGCGGCGACCCGGGGATCGACGGCCGCCCAACTTCAGGAGGGCAAGCTCTACGATCCGCGCTACTTCAAGGCCGGCCGCGGCGGCATGGACAAGGCGAATCCTTCGACTGCGGCGTATTGGTACGACAAGGCGAAGGGCGCCTTGCCGGAAGCCGACAAGGAGCTGCACGGACTTTGCTCTTGGCTGGCCCAACCGTCCGACGCCGTCAGCGATCAGGAAAGAACCTTGCTGCAAGGTCAGTACTGTAACTAGGGCGAAAAGCCACTAAACTCGCCGCCGGCCGCGGGGGCATTCCGATGATGAAGCAAGGCTTGGGCAGGTTGCTGGCGTATGCCTTGACGTTGGTGATGCTTGCCGTGTTGGCTTCCGGCGAAGCGGCGGCACAGGCGCCGCGGCGCCAGCCCGAGCTGATGGAAGGCAAGAAGACGCTGTTCAAGCGGGTCATCGTCAGGCCTTCCGCGATGCTCTATGCGACTGCGGCCGAACAGGGTGGAACGCCAATGCCGGCCTTCTCCGTCCTGTACGTCTACGGCCACTCCGGGGATTTCGTCGAAGTCGGCAAGTCGATCGGCGCCGCCGATGGATTCATCAAGGCCGACAAGCTGATCGACTGGAAGCAGACGATCGTCGCCGTGTTCAGCCCCAATCGGGCGAGCCGCGAGCGCTCGCTGCTGTTCCGCTCCTCCGAGGACATCGACCAGGTCCTGCACGATGCCAACCCGCGCGAGCGCCTGGCGCGGCTGCGCGCCGACGCCGCGGCGTCGCGGCCGGGCGACGGCTCGGTGGTGGCGATCGAGCCCGAAACGCCGCCCGACATCCGGCAGAATTTCTATTTCTTTCCGATCCTGTCAGTCGAGAGCAAACGCCTGGGCCAGCGCATCGACGGCCATGTGTTGAAGGTCGCATCGCTTTCCAAGGTCGACCGCCCGCCGCAACCCGTCGACCGCAGCCGCGCTCTGGCCGACATGCGGGTCGGCGTGGTGTTCGTGATCGACACGACGATGTCGATGACCCCCTACATCGAGGGCGTCCGGGACGCGATGAAGCGCATCCAGGCGAGGCTTGGCGGTACGCCGGCCGCACAGAACATGCGCTTCGGACTGATCGGCTTCCGTCAGAGCCTGAAGGACAATCCGCCCGGCATCGAATACCACACAAAGACTTTCGTGGAGCTCGGCAAGGAAGCCACGGCCGAGGCATTCCTCCAGGCAATCGCCGGCGTCAAGGAATCGCCGGTGTCGACCAACGGCTTCAATGAGGATTCGCTGGGCGGCGTCTACGAGGCGTTGACCAAGAGCAATTGGAGCGACTTCGACGCCAAGTTCATCGTGCTGGTGAGCGACGCCGGGCCGCTTCTGCCCGGCAGCAGTCGCCATTTGGGCGCGGGCAACAATGGCCCGAGCCAATTGCGCGATCTGGCCGCCGAAAAGAACATCGCGATCGCGGTCCTGCACCTGTTGACCCCGCAGGGCAATTCCGACCACGCCGGCGCCAAGGTGCAGTACGAGGCCCTGTCGCGTTCGCTCGGCGCCTCCGAGTCGTCGTACGTCGGGGTCCCGGGCGGCACGCTCAACAATTTCGGGGCCGAGCTCGACAAATTTGCCGACAGCATCATGGATCGCGTGAAGGCGATCGCGGCGGGCGACCAGCGGCCTCCGACTCCGACGGGCAACCGCTTCGGCGATGTCATCGCGCGCAATTTCTATGCCATGCAGCTTGCCTATCTCGGGAGGCGCGAAGGCAGTCGCGCTCCCGACATGTTCGAGGCCTACATGGCCGATCGCGATCTTTCGGATCCGACCAAGGAGGCGACGGAAATCCGTCTCTTCCTCACCAAGAACCAGCTCGCCACCATGCACGACGTGGCCAAGAGCATCGTCGAGGCCGGTGAGCGGTCGACCGTCGATCCGACACGCTTCTTCACCCAGCTGCGCATGGCGATCGCGACCATGGCGCGCGACCCCAACCGCCAGGTCGACACGCAGGCGCAGACGCTGGGCGCGGCGCTCGGTGAATTCCTCGAGGGACTGCCCTACGCCTCGGCCAGCCCCATCCTGTCGATCGATGCACCGATGTGGGTGCAGATGGGCGCGGCGCGCCAGGCCGAAATACGCATCGATCTGCAGCGCAAGCTGCAGTTCTTCGAGGAATGGCACAATACGCCGGCCAACTGGGTGGCGCTCAACCCGGGTACGCCAGAGGGAGAAAAGGTGACTGCGTTTCCGTTGTCACAACTGCCCTGACTCATGACATGGCTTTGCGCCCACGGTGTCAGTCGTTCGCTGACGGATGGCGAGCGCACGTTTCACCTGGATGTCGCCGCTCTCACCATCGGCCCGCGTTCGCGCAAGGCCATTGTCGGACCGAGCGGCAGCGGCAAGACCACGGCGATGGATCTGTTGGCGCTCGCCAGTCCGCCGGCCGCGGCCAAGAGTTTCGTGCTGGTCGAAAGGGACGGCACGGCGCTCGATCTCGCCGCTCGCGCGCAGGCCAGCCGCGGCGATTGGGCGGCGGCGATCCGGGCCCGCTACTTCGGCTATGTGCTGCAGACCGGTGTGCTGCTGCCGTTCCTGACCATCGGCGAGAACGTCCTGCTGGCGCAGAAGCTGGCCGGCCTAAACGACCGGCGGTTCGCCCAGGAGGTGCTTGAGGAGCTCGGCATCAACGCATCGATGCGGACCATGCCGAGCGCGCTCTCGGTGGGCCAGCGCCAGCGCGTCGCCGTCGCCCGCGCGCTGGCGCACAAGCCGCGCTTTTTGTTTGCCGACGAGCCTACCGCGGCGCTCGATCCCGACACCGCGCGCCGCACGCTCGGCACCTGCCTCGATATCGCGATGGCGATCGACGCGGCGGTCCTGGTGATAACTCACGACCTCGCGCTGGCCCGCGAGCTCGATTTCG
>JBPYDO010000317.1:0-7320 GCA_051985755.1 Reyranella sp.
TCACCGGATAGACCGGGCCGTGCGCCGCCTTGACGCCCTGCTTGGCCGCGTTCTTGAGGCGCAGCTGGATGGGATCCATCTTCAGCTTCTCGGCCAGCTCATCGATCACGCTCTCGACCGAGAAAGCGCCGATCGGCGCGCCGGGCGCGCGATAGGCCGCGACCTTGGAGCGGTTCGACACCACGTCGAAGCCGCGCGACAGGACGTTGGGGATGTTGTAGGGCGCGAAGGCGCAGCCCGCCGCGCCGCGGATCGGCGAGCCGGGGAAGGCACCCGCCTGCAGGTACCAGGTGCCCTGGCCCGCCACGATGGTGCCGTCCTTCTTGGCGCCGATCTTGACGGTGCTCGACGAGCCCGAGGTCGGGCCCGAGGCGCGCATCACCTCCTCGCGCGTCATCTGCATCTTCACCGGCCGGCTGCATTTGCGCGACAGGATCAGCGCCAGCGGCTCGAGATAGACGATGGTCTTGCCGCCGAAGCCGCCGCCGATCTCGGCGGGGATGGCGCGGATGTCGCTCTGCTGCATGCCCGCGAGATGCGCGCACATGGCGCGGACCATGAACTGGCCCTGGCTCGAGCTCCAGATCGTCGCCTTGCCGTCGGCGTAGCTCACCAGGCAGGCGTGCGGCTCGATGTAGCCCTGGTGCACCGCCTCGGTCTTGAACTTGCGCTCGACGATCACGTCGGCCTCGCGGAAGCCGGCCTCGACGTCGCCCAGCTTGTGCTCGAGGGTCCCGGCGATGTTCGACGGCTTGCCGTCGAACTTGATGTGGTCGAACAGGGTGGGTGCACCGTCCTTGCGGGCCTGGTCGATATCGATCACCCAGGGCAGCACCTCGTAGTCGACCTTGATCAGCTTGCAGGCTTCGGCGGCGATGGCCTGGGTGTCGGCGGCGACGGCGGCCACGGGATGGCCGTGGAACAGCGCCCGCTCGCGCGCCATGACGTTGCGGCACATCCAGCGCATGTCCTGGATGCCCAGCATCACCGCGCCCTTTTCGATCGGGAAGTCGACGATGTCCTTGGCGGTCACGACCGCCTTCACGCCGGGCAGCTTCTCGGCCTTCGAGGTGTCGATCGACTTGATGCGCGCATGCGGGTGCGGGCTGCGCAGGACCTTGCCCCAGATCATGCCGGCCATGGTGGTGTCGGCGGCGTAGGCCGCCCGCCCCGTGACCTTGTCCGCGCCGTCCGGCC
Source organism: Reyranella sp. (assembly GCA_051985755.1). Lineage (GTDB taxonomy): Bacteria > Pseudomonadota > Alphaproteobacteria > Reyranellales > Reyranellaceae > Reyranella. The sequence continues at coordinate 1,198 of JBPYDO010000317.1, forward strand.
GGGGGGTGCGCTTGCCGATCCACTTGTTGTCAGGAGCTTCGACGGTCATGGGCTCTACCTCGATGGAGTGAGGGTGAAAATATCTGCTGGCCGGCCATCAAAGCCGGTCGGGCTGCGAAATTCAATCGTCCGTCCGCAGGGATTCAACGGCAGAAAGACCGCTTCCGACCTCTCGTGCGGCGGATCGCGGCGGCGCCTGACGTAACAATTGTAAGGTCACTCGGCGGTCACACCCGCCCGGCGCGGCGTAGGGCAAGCTCTTCCACGGGTGAGACGGGAAGGATTGAAGGGCGTCGGAACCGTGCCTGACAGCACACGGTTCCGGCGCCCTTCGAGCTTCTGGGCAATGACTAGACGGCACATACATCGACCCACTGCGCCTGGGTGAGCTCGGCGAGCCGCGCCGGCGAGATGCGCAGCGCGGAGTGGGTCGAGCCGGCGGCCGGCACGACCTCGTCGAACGCCTTGAGCGAGATGTCGCAGTAGATCGGCAGGGGAGTCGCAAGCCCGAACGGGCAGACGCCGCCCACCGGATGGCCGGTCAGCGCCATGACCTCGTCGGCCGACAGCATGCGCGGCTTGCCGCCCAGGACATCCTTGACCTTGCGGTTGTCGAGCCGCGCCGTGCCCGACGTCACGACCAGCAGGGCGCGCTCCCTGATGCGCAACGATAAGGTCTTGGCGATCTGGGCCGGCTGCACGCCATGGCCCCGGGCGGCGAGCTCGACGGTGGCGGTGCTGTCGGGCAGTTCGACGACCGCTATGTCGGGAGCGTGGACGGCGAGGAAGGAACGAACGCTTTCGACGGTCATGCGGGAACCAATGACACAGGGCTCAAGCCGGCGTGCTGCCCGCATGTGTCACCGTCACCTGGGACATGAACCATCACGCTCATATGTTGCCCCCCAAAGTTTTTTCAGCTTAGCAGGGCGTCCTCTCAAGAAAATGCGCCTGCCATAAAGGCAAGCGCATTTCCCCCTCCCAAACGAATGGCGGTCAGCGGATTCTGGTCGCGACCGCCAACTCAGGACACGGAAGCAGTCCTGAGGATGGCGGGCATTGAGTGTGGTGTGAGACTGTCCCCAATACCCCCCTGTTCAGCCGGGCCTCGCTTCTGTCGAGCGGGCTTCGCAGCCGAATTTCACTCTAGCTGCATTATGACTACGTCACAATAATTTTCAGTGGGGGAGAATGTTAGTGGGCGGGCTCAATCGGCCGGCGGTGGCGCCGCCTGGGCAATGACGGCCGCGCCGCGCTCGCCCTTCTTGCCGGGGGCGCCCAGTTCACGCATCAGCCGGGCCTTGTGCACCACCATGGTCGAGCGCGTCGGCACCGAGACGATCCCCTTTTCCCGCCACTCATGCATGGTGCGGTTGACGCTCTCGCGCGCGATCGCCGCCATGGCGGCAATGTCGTTCTGGCTGAAGCGATGGCGGATGGCGATGTGCTCGCCATCCGGCTCCTCGCCGAGATATTCGGCCAGCCGCAGGATGGTGCGGGCGATCCTGGCCTTGACGGTCAGGAAGCTCGCCGCCGCCGCCTCGTCATTGGCCTGGCGCAGGCGAGCCGCGAGTGCCGCGCATATATGAGCGTAGAGGGTGGGATCTTCCTTGAGGCACTCGAGGAAGGCTGTGCGGCTGACGAAGGTGAGCCGGCAGTCGTCGATGGCATGAATGTCGGCCGAGCGCGGCAGGCCGTCGATCATGGCGAGTTCGCCCACGATGGCGCCGGGCGCCAGGATGGCCAGGGTGCGCTTCTCGCCTTCGCGCGAGACCACGCTCACCTTGAGCAGGCCCGACTGCAGCCAGTAGCAGCCGTCGCCGGCGTCACCCTTGTGGAACAGGGGCTCGCCGTCGCGCAGCGTGACGCTGTTCGCGCCCTCCAGCAGGCGCTTGGAATAGATCGGTGGCAGGTCGGTGAGAAAGCTGGCGCCGAAAGCAGCCTCTCCCGGAGGCGCTGCGGCAGGACGGGCTTGGGATGTGGTCGGCTTCATCGCAGCATTTTGGAGGTCGTGGCGGCTACAGCCTAACCTGTCGCCCGCACGGCGGCCAGTTTTTCGACACGCACCGGGCAAACAACCCTCATCCTTGTGGAGAAGGGCTAGTTGGCCGCCATCTGCACCATGTCAGCACATTTCTCGCCGATCATGATGGTGGGGGCGTTGGTGTTGCCGGCGATGATCGAGGGCATGACCGAGGCGTCGGCGACGCGCAGGCCCTCGATGCCGTGCACCCTGAGCTGCGGGTCGACGACGGCGTCGACCTCGCGGCCCATGCGGCAGGTACCGACGGGATGCAGGTTGGAGACGCCGCGGGCGCGGATATCGGCCTTGAGCTCGGCCTCATCCGTTACTTGAGCGCCGGGCAAGATCTCCTCGACCACGAACGGTTTCAGCGCCGGCTGGCGCGCGATCTCGCGGCAGATCCTGATGCCCTGCAAGATGGCGTCGTAGTCGTTCGGGGTCTTCAAAAAATTGAAACGAATCTCGGGGGCGGCCAGCGGGTCGGGCGACTTCAGGCGTACCGTGCCGCGGCCGTCGGGCCTGAGATGCACCGGGCTGAGAGCAAAGGAGGAGAAGGGTTGCGGGACGACACCGTGGCGGCTCCTCTCCCTGATCGCCCAGGCGAACATGTTGATCTGCAGGTCGGGCCGCTCGAGCCGCCGGTCGCTCCTGATCAACGCCCCGACATAGAGCCCCATGCTGGCCAGCGGCCCGGTGCGGCCGAGCGCGTATTGCGCTCCCGCGACAATGCGGCGTGGCAGGCTCAATACCAGGTCATTCATGGTGACCGGCTGGGCGCACTTGTAGGCAACGTAGGTGTTGAAGTGATCGTGCAGATGGCTGCCGACACCAGGCATGTCGCGGATCACCTTGATGCCGTGCCGTTGCAGATGCTCCGCCGGGCCGAGACCCGAGAGCATCAGCAGCTGCGGCGAGCCATAGACACCGCCCGACACGATGACCTCGCGCCGCGCTCGCGCCGTCTGCAAGCCGTTGGGTGTGCGGTACTCGCCTCCCACGGCGCGGCGGTTCTCAATCAGCAGCCGCGTCGCATGCGCCCGGGGCACGATGGAAAGATTGCGGCGGTTCTTGGCGTCGCCAAGATAGGCACGCGCGCTCGACCAGCGCCGCCCCTTGCCGATGGTGGTCTGGTAGTAGCCGACGCCTTCCTGGTTGGCGCCGTTGAAGTCGGGATTGGCCGGGATGCCCGCCTCGACGGCGGCGTCGTGCATCGCCTTGGCAAGCGTCGGTTGCCAGCGGTGGTCGCTCACCTTCAAGGGGCCGCCGACGCCGTGGAACGCGTCGGCACCGCGCTCCTGATCCTCGGCCTTCTTGAAGTAGGGGAGCACCGAGGCGTAGTCCCAGCCCTCGCAGCCACGCTGGCGCCATTCGTCGTAGTCGGCGGCGTTGCCGCGCATATAGACCATGCCGTTGATCGACGAGGTGCCGCCCAGCACCTTGCCGCGCGGCTGAAACATGATGCGACCGTTCAGCTCGGGCTCGGGCTCGCTCTCGAACATCCAATTGACGCGCGGGTTGTCGAAGGTCTTGTGGTAGCCGAGCGGAATATGAATCCAGGGGTAGCGGTCGCGCGGTCCCGCCTCGAGGAGCAGCACGCGAAAGCGTCCGTTCTCGCTTAGCCGTCCGGCCATCGCGCAACCCGCCGAGCCGGCGCCGGTCACGATGAAGTCGTACATTTCTTCCATTGGCGCAGCGTAGATTGATCACTACTGGCGCGCCAAGGGAGTGCGGGCATCTCGCCCGCCTTGAGAAATATGAGCGGGCCAGAGGCCGGCGCTCCCAGCATGAGCCAAACTGCGGCGCACCCGACGCAAAGTAGGCGGTCGACGTGCTATTCTGCGAGCCGTCAATGCCAAGAGGAAAACAAGAATGAGCGTGCGTGCCGGCCGTGAATTCCTGGCGATCCCGGGGCCGACCACGGTCCCCGACGAGGTGCTGCGGGCGATGCACCGGCCGGCCGTGGATATCTATTCCGGGCCGCTGGTCCAGATAACCGAAGGCCTGCTGCGCGATGTCGCCAGCGTGTTCAAGACCAAGCGCCGCACCTACATCTACATCTCCAACGGCCATGGTGCCTGGGAAGCTTCGCTGACCAACGTGCTCTCCAAGGGCGACCGGATCCTGGTGCTCGAAAGCGGCCGCTTCGCCATCGGCTGGGGCGAGAACGCTCGCCGCATGGGCGTCGAGGTCGAGATCCTGAAAGGCGACATGCGCCGCGCCGTGCGGCCGGCCGAGGTCGAGGCGCGCCTCAAGGCCGACAAGGCCAACGGCGCGCGCCCCTTCAAGGCGGTGCTGGTGGCGCAGATCGATACCGCGTCGGGCGTGGTGAACGATATCGCCGCGATCGGCGATGCAATGCGCGCGGCCGGCCATGATGCGCTGCTGATGGTCGATGCCGTGGCGTCGCTCGGCTGCATGCCGTTCGAGATGGACGCCTGGGGCGTCGATGTCGCCATGTCGGGCTCGCAGAAGGGGTTGATGACGCCGCCGGGGCTGAGCTTCGTCGCCGCCAACGACCGGGCGCGCGAGGCGCACAAGAAAGCCGGCCTGCGCACGCCCTACTGGGACTGGAGCGATCGCGAAGGCGATCAGCACTACCAGAAATACGCCGGGACGCCGCCCGAGCACCTGCTGTTTGGCCTGAGGCAGGCCCTCGATCTGCTGTTCGAGGAGGGCCTCGACAACGCGATCCTGCGCCACCAGTTGCTGGCCGAGGCGGTGCGCCGCGCGGTCGGCGTGTGGTCGGAAGGGCAGGCGATCAGCTTCAACATTATCGAGCCGGGCGAGCGCTCCGACTCGGTCACCTGCGTGCTGACCAACGGCTACGATCCCGAGGCGCTGCGCACCTATTGCAATAAGAAGTGCGGAGTGATCCTCGGCCACGGCATCGGCGAGCTCTCGGGCAAGGCCTTCCGCATCGCCCACATGGGCCACGTCAACGCGCCCATGGTGCTGGGAACGCTGGGCGCGATCGAGATGGCACTCGTCGCACTGGCCATCCCTCACGCCAAGGGCGGCGTCCAGGCCGCCGTCGACTGGCTAGGCGAGGCCGTGAAAGCCTAGGGCGCGTGGCCAGCGAGACACGGCCAACGTGGCGAATCCATTCAAAATGGTTCTTTCGGTGAGTCTGTTGGCGACAAACCGGGAGTAGCTTCCCTGCGAGGCCTCTGCTTCAGCCACGGTGTGCGTCATGGATTGCCATCCGCAGCATCGAGTCCAGCGCGAGCAAACGTTTGGCTATCTCTGCCACGCGTGCTCGCGTTGCTGTCACGGCAAGGTCATCCAGGTAAACCCCTACGAGATCGCGCGGCTCGCGCGCAGTCGCGGCGTGAGCACGAGCGAGTTTCAGAGGAAGTGGACGGAAGACGGCAAGGGAACCGTGCTTGCGCGGACCGCGGACGACACCTGCGTGTTCCTGGGAAGCGGCGGCTGCACCGTCCATGCCGACCGTCCGCTCGTCTGCCGGCTCTATCCCCTGGGCCGCCGCTTTTTGCCCGACGGCAGCGAAAGCTGGCTGGAGCTGTCGCCGCATCCCCAGTCGGAGGGCGAGTACACCAAACGAGGAACAATCGCCGACTACCTGGCGACGCAACAAGCCGAATCCTTCATCGCGGCGGCGGATGGCTACGTGAATTGGGTGAACGAAGCCCGCACGCTTTTGTTGCCTGACGCGGACAATGCGTCTTCGGGCGCGGCGGCCGGCGCGACGAGCGATCTGCTCGATATGGACAAGGCGATCGCCCGGCACGTGGCGATCAGCGGCCAAGCCGAACCCGAGGACATCGAGGCCCGCAAGGACCTGCACCTGGCCATTCTTTACGAGGAGCTGGCGCACCTGAAAGGAGCTGCAGATGGCGAAGACCTATCGAGCGACTAAGGACGGGACGGTTTCCAAGGTCAAGGCGGCGGGGCTGCTTGCCGCTGTATCGTTACTGGGGGCCTCGCTTGGCATGGCACCCGCCCAGGCTGAGGACAACGATGCCCTCCACAACGGCACGCACTACGAAGGCTCGGGCGGCGGCGCTGGCAAGGTCAGCAATCAGAAGAAGTACAAGTCCAACCAATACAAAGAGCAGTCCAATCAATACAAGGAACAGGTC
>JBPYDO010000318.1:0-11835 GCA_051985755.1 Reyranella sp.
GTGTCCACCGCCAGCTTCCAGTTCAGATTCTTCCGGATGGGTTGAAAGCTGTACTGTTCCCAGCCTTCCATGGTCCAACCTTCGAGATCGGGCTGTAGGCTGCCGAGGTATGCGTCGATGTCGAGTGCGGCGTTCTCGCCATCCTCGAGCGCCGTGGTCACCACCCAGATCAGTCCATACTTCTCGGCGATCCTCAGTCGACGTAGGCCATGGCGGCTCTTGTCGACATCGCCGAAGCCCGAGGCGTCGGTGATGCCGACCAGCCGGCCGGTGAGGTCGTAGCTCCAGCCGTGATAGCCACAGACGAAGGCGCGCTTGTTGGCGCCACACGGCTTCTGCTCGACTGTGGCGCTGCGGTGGCGGCAGACATTGAGGAAGGCACGCAACACCCCGTCGGTGCCGCGTACGATCAGGACCGGCTGACCGGTGGTGTCATGGGTGACGAAGTCGCCAGGCTTCCGGACTTGGGCCGAATGCCCAACCACGATCGGGTGCTTGCGGAACAGCACTTCGACCTCGCGCTTGTATTGCACGGGATCGAAATAGCCCTCGACCGGCGTGTGGCTGACCCCTGGTCCATCCTCGCGGGTGTTGGTCCGCACCATGGCGAGCATTCGCTCGAGAAACGCTACCTGGTCCGCATGCCGCATGCCTGCCCCTGCTCACCTGCTCTCACGTCTGCCCTTGGTGAAATGGTGCCCGAAGTTGACGGACGATCGCAAGCGCGCCCGTTCGCTGACCGATGCCGCTCCGTCCTCGCGCTACAAGAACAAGGTGGCGGGGTGTGGGGCAAGTGAGCCGTGGGCCCCGGCTAGGTCGGCGACCCGATACCCGCTACACTGGCTTGCCATCAGATCAGACATCACGCTGCCCAACATCGACAACGTCGAGTGGAAACCGAGTTTCACGTTGCGCGGCCCGAAGAAGCTATGGGCGGTTTGGCGCTAGTTATGGCGGGGGAATGAAGCTCCACGGGAACTGCAAGAAGGGCTTCGAGCGCGTCGCCGAGGCTTTCGCCAAGAACTTCGCCGAGCATGGCGAGGTCGGCGCCTCGGTCTGCGTGACACTGGCTGGCGAAACCGTAGTCGACATGTGGGGTGGCGTTGCCGACACGGCTACCCAGGCGCCGTGGAACAGCGACACGGTGACGATCGTCTTCTCCTGCACCAAGGCCGCGACCGCGCTGTGCGCCCACATACTCGCCTCGCGCGGCAAGCTCGACATCGAGGCGCCGGTCGCCGAGTTGTGGCCGGAGTTCGCCCAGAAAGGCAAGGAGCGCGTCACCACGCGCATGATGCTCGACCATTCGTCGGCCGTGCCGGCGCTGCGCGGGGATGTGAAGGACGTCGCCATCTACGATTTCGACTACATGGCCCGGCGCGTCGCCGAGGAAGAGGCATTCTGGGTTCCCGGCACGCGTAACGGCTACCACGGCTTTACCTACGGCTGGACGGTCGGCGAAATGGTGCGGCGCGCTTCGGGCAAATCGCTGGGCACCTTCTTCCAGGACGAAGTCGCCCGGCCACTCGGCATCGACTACTGGATCGGCCTGCCGGAGGAGGTCGATCCGCGAGTCGCGCCCTGTACGCCGTTTGCCTACAAGCCCGAGCATAGTGACATGCCGTTCATGCACGATCTCAGGACGGACAAAAATTCGATCCCCTATCTCTTTTTTATGAACTGCGGCGCCTGGCGAGCCGGCGGCGCCAACAGCCGTATCGGCCGCGCCGCCGAGATCGGCTCCGCCAACGGCATTTCCAACGCGCGTGGCATGGCCGGCATGTACATGCCGCTGGCGCTCGGTGGCGGCAAGTTGGTCGATGCCAGAACGCTCACATGCATGAGCGAGATTTCGATGGCCACGCACGACGACGCCACTTTGCGCATTCCCATGCGCTACGCGCCGGGCTTTCTGAAGTCGACGGATAACCGCAAGCGTTCGGTCAGCGCCAGGCTCTTCGGGATCGACTGCGACAGCCTGATCATGAGCAGTGCCGCCTTCGGCCATTCCGGTGCCGGCGGCTCGGTTGGCTTCGCCGATCCGGTCGCCGGCATGTCGTTCGGCTACACAATGAATCGGATGGGCCCCGGCATCCTGGCCAACGAACGCGGCCAGTCGTTGATCGACGCCGCCTACCTGGCGCTGGGCTACAAGAACAAGGACGGCGGCGTCTGGGTGAAGTGAGCTGATGGGTCGCCATCGAATTCACGGCAAGCAGCGGAGTTCGTCGCGGGTCGCCGCCCTCTAGCGTGCGAGCAGGTTCGGAGGTGCGAGGCATCGCCGGACCGACACCGTTCGCAACAAGGAGAGACGCCATCATGTCAAAGGAGAGCGACAACAAAGCCATCGTCGCGCGCTGGTTCACCGACTTCTGGGGCGAGACCTGCAACCTCGCCATCGTCGACGAACTCGCCGCGCCGGATATGCTCCTGCAGTACTCGCTGCACGAACCGCGCCGCGGCCACGCCGACATCAAGGCCTTCATGACCGACTTCCGCCGGGCCTTTCCCGATCTCGCCTTCGGCGGCGCCGCAGACCTGATCGCCGAGGGTGACTATGTCGTCGGCCAGTGGGTCGGCGGCGGCACGCATACCGGCCCGGCTTTCGGCGACTTCCTGATGGGATCGCTGCCGGCCAAGACGGGCCGCAAGATGCGATTCACCGGCACGACCGTCATCAAGATCGAGAACGGCAAGATCGTCTCCGAGATCGGTCTCGACGACGGCGTCACGGCGCTGAGCCAACTCGGCCTGATCAAGAAGGCGGCATAAGTCAGGCCCGCGACGGCCCAAGAAGGGGCTCGCATGCAATAGCGTGCGGGCCCCTGACATCGATCATCCCACGAGCCTCTGCACTGCCTCTTCGTTTTGTCACCGAAACGTCGCCGAATTGAAGCTTGCGGCCACTAGCGGGTGAAGCGAGGAGGCCTTCATGTTCACCCGTCGCCAGGTCCTGAGAACGACAGCCGCAGCAGCAACGACCAGTCTTGCCGGATTGGCACGAGCCGAGGGCTGGCACGACAAGTACCCCGAACTGACCTTCGCCGTCGTCCCGGCGGAGAACTCTTCGGGCGTGTCCGATCGCTACGGTCCGTTCATCGACTATCTCGCCAAGGCACTCGGTACAAAGCTGACGCTGCGGCTCGCCAACGACTATGCCGCCGTCATCGAGGGCCAACGCAACGGAACCATCCACCTCGCCCACTACGGTCCGGCGTCCTATGCGCGCGCGGTCGTTACCGGCGTGAAGACTGAGCCATTCTGCACGACAGTGAACAACGACGGGACGATTGGCTACTACTCGGTCTTCTACGTGCGCGCCGACAGCCCCTACAAATCGATCAAGGACCTCAAGGGCAAGAACCTCGGCTTGGTCGACCCCAATTCGACCTCCGGCAACAACGTGCCGCGCTTCCTGCTCCACAAGCTCAAGATCAATCCCGAGACGTATTTCTCGCACGTGACCTACACCGGCAGCCACGAGAATGCCGTCATCGCGTTGCAGCAGAAGACGGTGGATGTCGCCGCCGACTGGTGGAACTCCGACACCGATTCCAACCTCACCCGCATGGTCCACAAGGGCATGGCCAAGAAGGAGGACTTCCGCATCATCCTGAAGTCCGACCTCATCCCGAACTCTCCCAATGCCTACCTGTCCGACCTGCCGGCCGCCCTGAAGGCGGCCATCTGGAAGGCCTTCCGGGAGGCGCCGGTCAAGGCCAAGGGCGCCTTCGACAAGTTGTCGGACGGCAAGAACCGGAACTTCCAGGCGGTCGACGCCAAGTACTACGAAGGCGTCATCGAGCTGATCAAGTTCGTCGACACCCTTCGCAAACAGAAAAGCTAGCCAAAGCCAGCAGGTGTCGTTGCGGGGCTACCGCTCCGCGTAGGCCTGCAGCCATCCCAGGATCTGTGGCCAGCCCCGGTGCGCCTCGAGACCTTCACGCGTGAGGCCGGAATGGGTTACGCGCACGGTGGTCGAGCCATCCTTTTCGCTGAGGTCGAAGCGGACTAGCGATTCGACTACATTCTGATGCCAGTCCGGAAGCCAGGTGAAGGCGAGCACACGCGGCGGTTCGATGGTCCGATACTCGCCTTTGACCAGGAAGGATTTCCCCATTCCCGTGCCGCTCATCTTCCACTTTCCGCCGACCCGCAGGTCGGATTCGACAGTCGTGGTTTCGAACCGGCCCGGCGAGCCCCACCATTCCTTGCGCTGCTGAGGGTTGGTCAGTGCTTCGAAGATGCGGTTGGCCGGCGCTCTGATGGTGATTTCCTGGACAATCGTGTCGGCTACAGTGGTTGTCGTCATCGGTCCTCCTCCACATAACGCTTCAAGCTTAGCAACGTCTCGCCCCAGAATGCCTCGTAATCGCTCAGCCAGTCGTTGACCACGCGCAACGGCTTGGCGTTGAGCGTGCAGATCCGCGCGGTTCCGTCCTGCTTGGTGGCAACCAGCCCGACACCCCGCAAGATCCGCAGATGTTTCGAGATGGCCGGCCGGCTCGCGCGGAAATTCGCGGCAATCTCACCGACCGTGCGCTGACGGCCGCGCAGCATGCCGAGAATTTCGCGGCGCGTCGGATCGGCGATCGCCCGAAATACCGTCTCCTGTTGCCTGCGTGTCAACGTAACCATGTGGTTACAGATAATGTAACTGTATGGTTACACAAGTCAAGTCCGCCGGCGGGCTCCGGGCGGCATCTCGGCCAGCCGCTCTGCCTGCTAAGGCGCTGGCACGCCACTACTAATCGGCGTCTTGAAAAATAACTAACCCGACAGTAATTAAACGCAATGACGGCTTCTCTCCCTGGGGCGGCGACCCAGTGGCGCCGGCGCAAGGCGGCGCGACCTGGCGAGATCGCGGCCGCGGCTCTCACCTGTTTTGCCGAACGCGGCTTCGCTGCGACCCGCCTCGACGACGTGGCCAAACGCGCCGGCGTCACCAAGGGCACGCTCTATCTCTACTTTCCCAACAAGGAGGAACTGTTCAAGGCGGTGGTCCGCCAGGCCGTTGTGCCGAACCTGATCCGCGGCGAGGAGTTGATAAAACGCGCCGAAAAGCCGGCGCCGGCGCTGCTGGCCCAGCTGCTGACCAACTGGTGGGAGGTGATCTCGACGCCCGCCAGCGCCATTCCCAAGATCGTGCTCGCCGAGGCGGGAAACTTCCCCGACATAGCGCGCTTCTATCTCGACGAGGTCGTGCATCGTGGCATGGCGCTCTACGCAGGGCTCTTGCGGGAGGGCGTGCGGCGCGGCGAGTTCCGGCCGATGGACATCGACAACACCATGATGTGCATCGTGGCGCCGCTCCTGCTGGGCATGCTGTGGCGGCACTCCTTCGAGCGCCACGAGTCGCGCTCGCTCGACACTGTCGCCCTGCGCCGCGCGCTGCTGCAACTCGTCGAGCATGGCCTGGCACCGAAAGCCGGAGCGAAGCGCCGGCAGACGGCGGTCGGAAGGAACCGCTCATGAGCCCGGACCGGATTGAGACGTCGGTACAGCCGCCGCACGCTTCGATTGTCCCGAGGCGCAGGCGTCGCGGGCCGATGCTCATCGTCGTGCCGCTCGCGCTCATAGCGGTCGGCATCGGCGCCTTCCTGTGGTGGCAGCAAGCCAACCACTGGGAGTCGACCGACGACGCCTTCATCGACGCCCATATGGTGCGCATCGGACCGCAGGTCGCCGGCCGTGTGCTGCGGGTGCTGGTCCATGACAATCAGCTGGTCAAGCGCGGCGAGCTCCTACTCGAGATCGATCCTGCAGACTTCCAGGCCAAGCTCGACCAGGCCCAGGCCGGCCAGATAAATGCGACCGCTGCGCTGGCTCAGGCCAAGGCGCAGCAGACCGTGTCGGAGGCTACCGCCGAGCAGTCGCTGGCCCAGGTCGAGGTCGCGGAAGCCAACGCCCACAATGCCGACGTGCAGCTGAAGCGCGACCAGGCCATGATCGTAACCCACGCCATCTCCGCCCAGCAGCTGGACAATTCCACCGCCAACGCGCGCGCCACGGCAGCGACCCTGGTGGCGGCCCGCAAGAAATACGCCTCGGACAAGGCCGCGCTGGAGGTTGCGGCCGCGGCGATCGAAGCGGCCAAAGCGAACGTCGCCAGCATGAGCGCCCAACTCGATCAGGCGCGGCTCAATCTCTCCTACACCAAGATCGTCGCGCCCGAGGCTGGACACATCGCCCGCAAGAACGTCGCTCCCGGCGACTACGTGCAGGTCGGCCAGAACCTGATGGCCCTGGTCCCGGTCCGCCTGTGGATCACCGCCAACTTCAAGGAGACGCAGCTCGAGGACATGCGGGTGGGCCAACGGGTCGAGATTCGGGTCGATGCCTACCCGGGGCACGTCTTCAAGGGTCATGTCGACAGCTTCCAGCCCGGCAGCGGTGCAGCCTTCAGCCTGCTGCCGCCGGAGAATGCCACCGGCAACTACGTCAAGGTGGTGCAGCGCGTGCCGGTAAAGATCGTGTTCGACGACGCGCCGGACCCCGACCGGCCGCTGGGGCCCGGCATGTCGGTCGTTCCGAGCGTCAGAGTGCGGTGAAACCGTGACCGATCAGGTCGCCTCCGTCCCTCAGCCCCGACCAATGGCCAATGCGTGGATCGTGGCGCCGACGGTCGGGCTCGCGGCCTTCATGGAAGTGCTCGACATCTCGATCGCGAACGTCGCCCTGCAGCATATCGCGGGCAACATGTCGGCCAGCCAGGACGAGGCGACCTGGGTGCTGACGTCTTACCTCGCCGCCAACGCCATCGTGCTGCCGATGAGCGGCTGGCTTGCCTCGACGATCGGCCGCAAGCGCTACTTCATGGGCTGCATCGTGGGCTTCAGCATCACCTCCTTGCTGTGCGGCCTCGCCCCCAACCTCGGGCTCCTGATCCTGGCGCGCGCCCTGCAGGGCGCCACCGGCGGCGGCCTGCAGCCCAACGCCCAGGCGATTCTCGCCGACGCCTTTCCACCCCACAAGCGCGGCCAGGCTTTCGCCATTTTCGGTCTTGCGGTGATCACCGCGCCCATCATCGGGCCCACGGTGGGCGGCTGGATCACCGACAGCTTCTCCTGGCGCTGGGTATTCCTGCTGAACGTGCCGGTCGGCCTGCTGGTCTCGCTGCTGGCGGCACGCGTGATCGTCGACCCACCGGAGCGCGTGGCGGCGCGCAAGGCGCGCCTGGCCGAAGGCATCCGCTTCGACTACATCGGCTTCGCGCTCCTGGTCGTCGGCATGTGCGCGCTTCAGGTCGTGCTCGACAAGGGCCAGGAGGACGACTGGTGGTCATCCCAGTTCATCCTTTATCTGGCCACTGCCGCGGCGCTGAGCCTGGCCGCCTTCGTCGTCTGGGAGTTCACCCATCGCGACGCGGTCGTCGACCTGAGGTTGCTCGCGAATCCCAACTTCGCAATCGGCAACCTGTTGATGTTCATGCTGGGCTTCATCCTGAACAGCAGCACCGTGCTGCTGCCGCAGTTCGTGCAGACCCTGATGGGCTACACCGCGACCGATGCCGGACTGGTGCTCTCCCCGGGGGGGTTGGCGACCATGGCCCTAATGCCGGTGGTTGGCGCGCTGAGCGGCCGGGTAGACCCAAGATGGCTGATCGCCTTGGGTCTCGCTTCCGTGGGGCTCGGCCTTTTCTACATGACGCGCTTCGACCTCGCGGTCGATTTCAACACTCTTGCCTGGGCCCGCGTCTATCAGACGATGGGGCTCGGCTTCCTGTTCATTCCGATCAACCTCGCGGCCATGACCGGCATACCTCCGGCGAAGAACAACAACGCCACCGCGATCATCAACATGATGCGCAATCTCGGTGGCAGCTTCGGCATTGCGCTCGCAGCGACCCTATTGGTCCGGCGCCAGCAATATCACCAGAGCATGCTGATCGAGCATATCGGGCCCTATGGCGGCCAGTACAACGACGCCATCCAGGCCATGCAGCAGGCGTTCCTCGCCCGTACGGCCAACGCCGGCGATGCGCTCCACCAGGCCCAGGCAATGCTCTACTCCATGGTGCAAAGGCAGGCGGCGACGCTGTCCTATATCGACGCCTTCTGGGCTTTGGGATGCCTCTTCATGGCGCTGGTGCCCCTGGTGTTTCTGCTGCGCAAAGCGGCGCCAGGTGGCGCCAACCCGCCGGCGCACTAACGCGATTCCGCCCCTACACGGTCTGCAGAATCTTGTCCTTGGTGATGTCGGGCGCCAGCGCCCGGTGCCAGTCGGCGTCGCGCGTGAAGACGTCTTCGCCGGCCCTGACCGTATAATAGCTGGTGCCGGTGCCGGCCGGCTGCTTGCCGGCTTCAACGGCCTTCACCGCCTCGCGCAATAGCTTGCGCGCCTGGATGATCGCCTTGTCGGCTGGACCGAGATGCTCGCGGCTGCGATCGACGATCGGCCCCATGCTTTCCTGCAAGGCCCGGTCCTGCTGGTTGATGCCATCGATGCCACTGTAGCTCTCGGTCTTCTGCACCTCACGATCGAGACCGTAATTGTTCCTCCGGTTCTGCAACGAACGGAAGGTTTTGGGATCGACATGCAACGGGCCGTTGCCGAGGCCGCGCTCGAGCCGGTCTTCCGCCGTCAGCGGCGCATCGGTCGTGCTGTAGATCCAGTTGTAGACCATGCAGTGATGGTCATCGATCGGCACCCAGATATGGCCGGCGTCGGTCGGCAATCCGCTTTCCGAACGCGACGGACGGATCTGGTGGAACGGCATGATGAAGTGATAGGTCCGCACGTGGATGTCCGATTGGCCGAGCGGCCGCACCCCGGCGTAAAGATAGCCATAGTCGGTAACGTCGACACGCAGGTTCGGCGCCTTGCCGCGCACGAACGGGTTCGACGGCTTTATGCCGCCGCGGGTCGAGTTGTCGGTCAGCAACCGGTGCAGGATCGGCGCGTGCGAGGTGTCGATGCCGCCTTCGAGCGCCTGCAGGTAGTTGCATTCCTCGATGACCTTGGTGACGTGACGCCGGGCTTCCGGCACCTGGGTCCAGGCGAATTTCGGCAAGGGCGGCTTCTTGTCGGCCGGTCCGAGATAGGCCCACACGATGCCGCCGAATTCACAGGTCGGATAAGCCGTCAGCCGCACCTTGTGCTTGAACTGAAGTTCCTCCGGCTCGTTCAACTGATCGACGCAGGCGCCGCTGACGTCGAACTTCCAGCCATGATAGATGCAGCGCAGGCCGCACTCCTCGTTGCGCCCGAAATAGAGCGACACGCGGCGATGCGGGCAATACTCCTCGACGAGGCCGATCCGACCCTGGGTGTCGCGGAAGGCGACGAGTTCCTCGCCCATCAATTTGACCCGCACCGGCGCACCGTCCGGTTCACCGATCTCGCTCGACAGGCACGCCGGCACCCAATAGCGCCGCATCGCATTGCCCATTGGCGTTCCGGGGCTGGTGCGGGTGAGCAGTTCGTTGTCTTCCTTCGAAAGCATGCGGGTTCTCCTCGGCTGATGGCCTTGACGGATGCCCGTTGGCGGACGGTGTCAGTGCACTAACGCGCGCCAGGCAAGGATAGCCCATTTTCGTCGAAACGGGAGCAGGGCGTTAAAAGTTGCTGCCGGGCTGTTGGGACGTCTTATTCTCCCTGCATGATCTCCCGAAGGAGCGTTTTCTCGGGCCTGGCTGCTTCAGCGGCGGCGGGATGCAGCGTGCGTCAGGCATCCGTGGTGCCGCCTCCTTATCCGAGCGCACCGCCTCAGTATCCGACCGCGCCGCCTCAATATCCGATCGCGCCGCCGCCGCCCAGTCGCGCGTCGCAAGGCCTCGACGCGGTGATCGACATCAGCGAACACTCGACCGTCTCCGACTTCCGGTTGGTGCGTCAGAGCAAAATCCTCGCCGTCATCCACAAAGCGAGCGAAGGCAGCTTCTACGCCGACTCAGCGTGTGCCGAGAGACGCCCCCAGGCGGAGGAGGCGGGATTGCTGTGGGGAACCTATCATTTCGGCAAAGGGGACTCGTCGGGTGCGGAACAGGCGGCGTTTTTCCTCTCCACGTCACGGCCAGGCCGCAAAACGCTCCTTGCCCTAGATCTCGAACTGAACGAAGGCGATCCCTCGAACTCCATGACGCTCGCCGAGGCCGAGGCCTTCGTCCAGGCGGTGGCAGAGGCGACGGGCCGGCTGCCCGTGGTCTACGTGCACCCGACCTGGGCCAATGGCGATCCCCTGCCCGGCTCCGCCCTCAGCTTCGGCGCCCGGATCACGCCTGACTCAATTCTCGCGCGCTGCGCTTTGTGGGTCGTCGACTACCATGACTCGCCTGAGATCCCGCTCGCCTGGGCAGCGAGCGGTTGGCGCCTCTGGCAGTATGCGGGTGACGAGAATGCAAGGCACAGAGCCTACCGTCAGACCAACATCGTGCGGGGTGTCAGCCGCTGCGATCGCAACCTGTTCAACGGCGACGCGACCGGGCTCTATCGGTTCTGGAGCGGGATCGCCTAAGTGATTTAAAACCACTCCACCTTGCGTTTCATCGCATCCGCTCGACCCATTGGATGCGTGAAGGCCCTGGCTCGAACGGGTCGCCGAAGTACTGGGTCTCGCGGGCTACCTTGCCATCCTCAAATTCCATGATGCTCACCGTGTAAGACGGCTGGCCGTCGTAAGTGAGGATGAACTCCGTGACCCAAAGATCGGCCGCGCCAAGAATGCGCCGCACCGTGAAGCGTTTCTTGTTCGGCTGGGCGCTACGGGACGCCTGAATATTGCGCCGGCCGCGAATGCGCTCGCCCGACTGCGGATACTCGAGCACGGCATCCTCCCGGTAGATCTGGTGCTCCACCTCGAAGTCGCTGGCGTCGGACGCGGCCCAGTGGAGATCCAAAGCCGCTCGTATCCCCCGGTCATCCATCTCAAATCCTCCGCCGCAGGGTCAGCCTGCCTTCAGAACCACGATGCCTTGTCGACCTGATTGCGCAGCGCGCGCCCGGTGGCGAAGGCGCGACAGTTGTCGGCGATGATCTCGAAGCGACGCTCGTCGAGGTATGGACCGTGACCCGCCATGTGCGGCGTGAGCAGCACGTTGGGCATTGTCCAAAGCGGGTGCTCGCTCGGCAGCGGCTCGCGCTCATAGACGTCGAGCGCCGCGCCGGCGATCTCGCCGCCTTGCAGCGCCGCGACCAGGTCATCCAGCCTGGTCGTCATGCCGCGGCCGATGTTGATGAAGAACGCCGTCCGCTTCATGCGCTGGAAGCGGGCGCGATTGAAGAAACCTTCGGTCGCCGGCGTATGCGGCACCGTCAAGATCACGAAATCCGCCCGCGGCAGCAGGTCGTCGAGCGCTTGCGGCGTATGCAGCTCGGTCACACCGGCGGGCGCGGCCGTGCGGCGGGCATCGGTCGCCAGCACGGTCACGCCGAAGGCCGCGAGCAAGCGCGCGGCTTCGGCACCGATGCCGCCTACACCGACGACCAAGGCGGTCGCTTCGGGCAAGTGCATGACATCGCCGGTCTCCGCCGGACTCTTGTTCCATTCGCGGCGCAGCTGCTGGGGAATGAACACGTGCAATCCACGGGCAAAGGCCAGGACGAAGGCCAGGATGTGGGCGCCGATATGGTCGTTGTAGATCTCGCGGAAGTTCGTGACGCTCACGGAATGGCTGATCAGCTCGGGATAAAAGTAGCCGGCCGCCGGCGCTGCCTGGGGCGCCTGCAGCCAGCGTAAGTTCCTGGCCTTCGACAAAAGCTCTTTGCCGAGCCAGCCGAACGCGGCTTCTGCGTCGACGATCTCGCGCCGGGCGGTGTCGGCGTCCTCGACAACGACCACCCGGACCTCAGGGACCGCTTCGGCGAGCCGCCTGGCCCAACCGCGCGTCGTGTCGT
>JBPYDO010000319.1:0-3032 GCA_051985755.1 Reyranella sp.
CAGGGCGCGCGCCCAGCTCGTCCCACCAGCGCTTGAAGTGCTTGAACTCCTCGATGTCCTGGCCCTGGAACTTCCAGTTGATGGTCCACGGGTAGCAGATCATGTCGGCGATCGTGTACTGGTCGCCTGCCAGGTACTTGTGCTTGTAAAGGCGGTTGTTGAGCACGCCGTAGAGCCGGTTGACCTCGTCGGTAAAGCGGGCGATGGCGTATTTCTGGTCGCCTTCCTTGGCCTGGTCGACACGGCGGAAGTGGCCGCACTCGCCGCTCTTGGGCCCCTGGTTGGCCATCTGCCAGATCACCCACTCGTTCACTTCGTAGCGGGTGCGCAAGTCCTGCGGATAAAATTTTCCGGCCTTCTCGGCGATGTACATCATGATCGCGCCGGACTCGAAGATCGCGATCGGCTTGCCGACGCCTTTGGGTTCATGATCGACCATCACCGGCATGCGGTGATTGGGGTTCATCTCGAGAAAGTCCTTCTTGAACTGATCGCCGCGCCCGATGTTCACGGGGACGATCTTGTAACCCAGGCCGCACTCCTCGAGCAGAATTGTGACTTTCTTGCCGTTGGGCGTGGGCCAGTAATGTAGGTCGATCATGAGCCTTCCTCCTTGAATGGGCCGGAGCTTATCGCCACCTAACGCCCCTGCAAGAGGCCCCGAAATAGGCAAGGGTGGAACCACATGCCCGATGGACGTACCCTCGGCGCCATGAGTAGCGAAGCAGACTCCCTGTTCGCGACCTTGCGCCAGTCGGCCCAGCCGCAAGCCGTCGCCGCCATCGAGAAGCTGGTGAAGGACGCGCCCGACGCCGACCTCTGCCGCATCAATGCCCTGGCCTTTGCCCGGCGCTATGACCTTGACGAAGAAAAGGTCATTGCCGCCTTTCTCCATGCCGCGCGGATGGGCTTGTTCGAGCTGTCGTGGAATGTCCTCTGCCGCAGCTGCGGCGGCGTGCTCGACGCGAATACCTCGCTGAAAGGCGTGCACGCCAAGCCCTATGACTGCGCCTTCTGCGCAGCGGGCTTCGAGCCGACGCTCGACGAGACGGTCGAGGTCACCTTCACGGTGACCCCGCGGGTCCGCCGCATTGCGGCGCACGATCCCAACAGCCTGTCGTTCTACGAATATACCCGGCTGCTCTTCTTCGGCTCCGGCCTCGACCTGCCGGACGACTACATGCCGTTGATGGAAAAGATCATGCTCGACGCCCTCGAGCTGCCGCCGGGTGAGAAGGCGCGGGTGTCCCTGCAGCTGCCGGCCGAAAAGGTGATCGTGTTCGAGCCGGTGACCCACGCCGCGCAGTTCCTCCAGGTCAAGGGCGAGCCGACGACCGAGCGGCGCAACCTGTCATTCATCTGCAACAATGTCAGCGCGCCGGTCGGTACGTCTGACATGCAGCCCGGCCCGCTGCGCATTGCGCTGGAGAACCGCACGACGCTGCGCGTCTTCCCGGGAATCTGGATCGAAGGCCCGGACCTGCACCAGATGCTCGGCAAGCGCCGCCCGTTCCTCACGGCCAAGCGCCTGCTGAGCAACCAGACCTTCCGCGACATCTATCGCACCGACACCCTGGATATCGACCAGCGGCTGAAGATCACCAGCCTCACCTTCCTGTTCACCGATCTCAAGGGTTCGACCGAGCTCTACGAGAAGGTGGGCGACCTGGTGGCGTTCGACTTGGTGCAGAGCCATTTCAAGATCCTGAACGATATCGTCGCCGCCGAATCGGGCGCCGTGGTCAAGACCATCGGCGATGCGGTGATGGCGACCTTCCCGACACCCGACCGCGCCATGGCGGCGGCCTTGCGCATGCGCGAGGCGATGACGGAGCTCAACAAGAGCCGCAAGGGCGGCGAACTCCTGCTCAAGATCGGCATACACGAAGGTCCGTGCCTTGCGGTGAACCTGAACGAGCGCCAGGACTATTTCGGCCAGACGGTGAACATCGCCTCGCGCGTCCAGGGGCTTGCCGCCTCACGCGCCATCCTGACGACGGCGCCGGTGATCAAGCATGCTGAGACGGCGGCCATCCTCGAGGCCGAGGGGATCAAGCCGATAGCGGGAGCGCGCAGCGTGCGCGGTATCGCCGGCGAAGTTCCGGTGTTCGAGATTCCCTAGGGTTCAGGCTCAATTCATAGCCAGAAGGCGACGGCGTTTTCGATGAGATGGCGTTCACGGTAGCGCTCGCGGCACCTACGGCTCGAGCACCGTCAGCTTGAACGGCCCGGCGTTGGCCGCCGCGTGCGCGACGGCGTCGTTGGCCCCGGTCAGCGGAAACGCCGTCACTGCCCAGTGGCCGAGGTCCAGTAACCCGGCGCGAACCAAGCCCACCAGGGCCGGTATGGCGGCCGTGTCGTACATCCATTGCCCGCGCACTTTGATCAGGTTGCGCATGATCCACGGATAAGGCAGCGCCAGGTCCTCGCCGCCCAGCATGCCCACGCCACCCATCAGCACGGCCCGCCCGCCCTGCCGCACGGTCATGATCGCTGCCCGTGCCACGGCAGCGCCCACCGAGGGCGGCAGGAAGTCCTGCACCGCGTCGATCGGCCCCGGTGCCGCCGCCTGCATCGCCCGCGTGTCCGCCGCCGCATCGCCCGTCAGCCGCACCGGCACCAGGCGCTCACCAAAGCGCTGGCGCAGATCGTCCAGCACCGCGGCGTTGCGACCGGGCGCCACCACGCAGCGTGCGCCCATCGCCAGCGCCAACGCCACGGTAGCCGAGCCGAAGTTGCCGGTGGCTGCACTCACAAGCAGCGTTTCGCCGGGCCGAAAGTCCATCGCCAGCAAGCCGCCATAGGCGATCAGCAACGTGCCGACTGCGCACCACCGTCCAGCGTCCGCGGGCTCGATCGTGCCGATGGGTGCGGCATTCTCCGTTGGCACGCGAACCTGCTCGGCAAACGTGCCGTCGCGGAAGTAGCGCTGGAGCTTCTGCCCGCCCTCGCCTCTGGCGCTCGCGCCCTGGAGCGTGATGTCGGGCGCAGGCGAGCCGTCGCGCGCGCGCACCGTGGGATCGCAAAACACC
>JBPYDO010000320.1:0-7255 GCA_051985755.1 Reyranella sp.
CGTCACGTCGATGCCCCAGGCATCCATCTTGTATTCCATGCTGCCGAGCGAGGAGATCGTGTCGGAGAGCAGCATCGCCGGGTGCTTGGCCTGGTCCAGGGCGCGGCGCACCTCGGCCATCGGCAGCGTCATGCCGGTCGCCGTCTCGTTGTGCACCGCCAGCACCGCCTTGATCTCGTGGTTCTTGTCGGCGGCGAGTCGCTCGGCGAGCTTGGCGATGTCGATGCCGGTGCGCCAGTCGGCCGGCACGACCTCGACCTTGAGTCCCAGCGTCTCGGCCAGCTCCTTGAAGCCCAGCGAGAAGTAGCCGGTCTCGATCACGAGCACCAATTCGCCGGGCGAAAACAGGTTGGCGACTGCCGCTTCCCAGGCGCCATGGCCGGTCGAGGCGTGGAAGAAGATCTCCTGGTCGGTCTTGAAGATCCGCTTCATGCCGGCGTAGCAGGCGCGGTGGATTTCGAGGAACTCCGGCGCCAGGAAATCCATCACCGGCCGGTCCATCGCCCGCAGGATGCGATCGGGGATGTTGGTGGGTCCGGGATTGTTGAAGAACTGGCGTCCACGCGGCTTGACGTTCACTTGAGCAGTCACTTTAGGAGGGCTCCGGTCTGCGAAAGGCCCGGTCGGATTAGACTGCCGCTCTTGGCGAAGCAAGCGAGGCTTGCGATGCTCGGCCATTAGGGAAGTGAGGGCAAATGAGTACCGTGCCGCAGACCAATTCAGCCATCGTCAGCGACTACCGGGCGCGCACCAAGGCGTCGGGTGCGCTGTTTGAGCGCGCCCGCAAGGTGCTGCCGAGCGGCATCACCCACGACGCGCGCTACCTCGACCCCTATTCGATCCACGTCGCGCGCGCCAAGGGGCCGCGCAAGTGGGACGTCGATGGCAACGAGTATGTGGATTATTTCGGCGGTCACGGCGCCATGCTGCTCGGCCATTCGCATCCGGCGGTGGTCGAGGCGGTGAAGCGGCAGATGGATCTCGGCACGCACTACGGCTCGAGCCACGAGCTGGAAGTGCGCTGGGCCGAGCTGGTGTGCGAGCTGACGCCGTGCGCCGAGAAGGTGCGCTTCACCGCCTCGGGCACCGAGGCCTCGCACATGGCGATCCGGCTGGCGCGCGCCTGCACCGGCAAGGAAAAGATCGTGCGCTTCAAGGGCCACTTCCACGGCTGGCACGACAACGTCGCGGCGGGCGCCACCTCGCACTATGACGGCACGACCACGCCCGGCGTGCCGCAGGAAGTCGCCGATCTCACCATCCTGATGCCGACCGACGACGTCGGCGCGGTGGTGAAGCTGATCGAGACGCGCGACGACATCGCCGTCGTCATGTTCGAGCCGTCGGGCGCGTCGTGGGGCCAGGTGCCGCTGCCCAAGGGCTTCGCCCGGGCGGTGCGCGACGCCACCGCCAAGAAGGGCGTCGTGATGCTGATGGACGAGGTCATCACCGGCTACCGCTGGTCGTCGGGCGGCGCGCAGAAGGCGCTCGGCGTCACGCCCGACCTCTGCATCCAGGCCAAGATCGTGGCCGGCGGCCTGCCGGGCGGCGCGGTCGCGGGCAGTGCTGCGATCCTCGATCGCATCGATCATGCCGCCACCGCCGCCAAGAAGCAGGAGAAGATCGCGCATCCCGGCACCTACAACGCCAATCCGCTGTCGGCGGCCGCGGCGGTGACAGCGCTCAGCCTGGTGCGCGACGAAGATCTCGCCGAGAAGGCCAACAAGACGGCGGCCGAGCTGCGCGCCGCGTTGCGCCAGGTGCTGATCGAGGAGAGCGTGCCGTGGGGCATCTACGGCCAGTCCTCGACCTTCCTGATCTATCCCAACCCGTGGGGCGACGCGGTCGATCCCGCGACCTTCGATCCCTTGAAGGTGTCGTTCGAGAAGCTGAAGGGCGCGCGTGGCGCCGGCCCGCTGACCGGCAAGATCCGCATGGGCCTGATGACGCACGGCGTCGACGTCATGGCCGCCCCCGGGGGCTTCGTGTCGGCGACGCACGGCGGGGCCGAGATCGAGAAGACCGTGCATGCGCTGCGCCAGACCGTGCGCGCGCTCAAGGCCGAACGCGAGGTCAAGGCGGCCTGATGTACGGCATGACGAAGGGCGTCCCGGCGGCTGAGTTCTCGCGGCTGCCGGAGAAGTTCCGCAAGAAGCGGCGGTCGAGCTGGGCCGACGCCAATGCGGCCGGCATGGAGCTCGAGTGCTTCCTCGAAGGGCCGAGCTTCGACCGCGCCGGCAATCTCTACGTCACCGACATACCCTTTGGCCGCGTGTTTCGCATCAGCCCCTCGGGCGAGTGGACGCAGGTCACCGAGTACGACGGCTGGCCCAACGGACTGAAAATCCACAAGGACGGCCGCATCTTCATCACCGACTACAAGCGCGGCATCGTCCTGCTCGATCAGGCGAGCGGTAAGGTAACGCCGCTCATCGAGACACGAGCGTCCGAGAGCTTCAAGGGCGTCAACGATCTGTTCTTTGCAGGCAACGGCGATCTTTACTTCACCGACCAGGGCCAGACTGGCCTGCACGATCCGACCGGCCGCGTCTATCGCTACGACACCGCGGGCAAGCTCACGCAGCTGGTGAACACGGTGCCCAGCCCCAACGGGCTGGTGATGAACAAGAGCGAGACCGTGCTCTATGTCGGCGTGACGCGCGCCAACGCGGTGTGGCGGCTGCCGCTGATGGGCGACGGCACGGCGAGCAAGGTCGGGCTCTTCATCCAGATGACCGGCGGCCATGCCGGTCCCGACGGCATGGCGCTCGACCAGGACGGCGGCCTGGTCGTGGCGCATCCCAGCACGACCGCCTGGCGCTTCGATTCACTCGGTCGGCCGACCCACCATGTCGATGCCGGCGACGACATCTTCTGCACCAACATCGCCTTTGCGGGCCCCGACCTTTATCTCGTCGTGTCTCGCCCCAGTCCCAAGGTCGCCGGTGGCACGGTCCTCAAGGCCACCATGCCGGTCCCCGGCAAGCCGATGTTCAGCCACGCCTGATTATGCCGGCGCAACCACAAAGCCGGCGCGTGGAAAATGCACGCAAACCTCGCCGATCTCACGATCGCTGCGTCGGATCACGATCTCATGGACGTCCGAGGCGACCAATTCGCCGACAACCGGGTCGCGTCCAGTATCGTCCGGCGTGACGGTAACGGTCTGGCCAGGTTTCCGACCGCTGGGATCCTGCGGATCGACGCTCGTCCTGGCGATCGATACGGCATCCCTTGCTACATCAAGCGCTTGTTGCGCGCTCATTTGGCTTCGGCTGCCATGTCCTATGGCCGCAATGCGCTCGGCCCAAGCCAGGAGCCTTGGAAAGCCGTCGAGCGGCGCCGCCGCCGGTCCGAAATTCCGTCGCAGGAACCAAACCGGGTGATAGGCGGCGAGATCGGCGAGGCCAGCGGCAGGGCCTTGCAAGAACGAGCGCCCGTCAGCCAGCGTCCGGTCCAGCCAATCGAAATGCGCGCGCAGCTGATCAAGCAGGTTGGGCACCGCCGCCTTCATTGCGATGGGATCGATATTTCGACCGGAGAACTTGGCCCGGTCTTCGAGAAACCCCGGAGGCAACGCGTCGGGTCTCTTCGCGAACGCGATGCTGACGGCCGGGCTGAAGGTCGTCTTCTCGGCCCACCAGGCAAGCGCGTCGGCTGCGCCGCGGCCGGCGGGATAGAAGCTCGGAGTGGGGTACCGGCGCTGGAGTTCGCGCATGATCAACTGGCTGTCGCAATAGATGTCCGCGCCAATCTGCAGAACCGGCGTCTTGCGATAGCCTCCCGTCAGCGCCGTCAGATTCGGTTTCGGCATGATGACGGGAATCTCGACCGATGCCCAAGCAAGGCCCTTGAGGCCAAGCCCGGTCCGAACTTTCTCCGCATAGGGAGAAGTGTCGTAATGGTGCAAGATGATGTCGGTCATGGAAGTGATCCTTGAGCGTGATGATGGTCTCTCGGCAAGAGATAGCGAGAGCGCTAGAACATCGCTCGCGGGAAACGGACTCCATCCCGCTCGAATATCTGGTGCTGGTTTATCGAGCCCCGTGAGCGAGGCCGCCGTGGGCGCGCCGCGCCAGATAGACCTGCAAATGGGCATAGGCGAGCCGCAGGATGGGCGTCGCGATGCCCGCCTTCTTCGCCCGCTCGATCATGTCGCCCACCACGTGGTCGGCCTCGACCAGCGCCCCTTTCTCAAGATCATGCAGCATGGAAGCAGCGAAGCGCGTGCCGCGCTGCGTCATGACCCCAAGGCTCACCTTCTGGTTGACGTCGTGGCCGGCGGCGGCGGCCACCTTGCGGCACTCGCCGGCCGCCTCGGTCAGGATCGCCTCGCCTTCGCTTGCCTCCATCATGTCGCCCGACGTGCCGCGCAACAGGCAGCACATCGCGGCGAAGGCGCAGAGCATGACCCACTTGTCCCACAGATCCTGGACAATGTCGGGATGAAGGCCGCCATCGACGCCCGCCTTCTTGATCGCCGCGTCGAGTTCGACCAGCGACGCTCGTGGCGGCTTGCCGCCCAGTTCGCCGAAGGTGAGGACGGCCATCGGACTGGTGTGGAGCACCTCGCCTTTGTCGGAGAGCGTGACGCCGATGCGCGCCGCGCCGCCCACGACCCTGGCTTCGCCGAAGCGCTTGGCCAGGATGTCGATATGGCGCATGCCGTTCAGCTGGGGCATGACGGCGGTATTGGCGCCGACCGCCGGAGCAATCGCATCGAGCGCCGAATCGAGATCGTAAGCCTTGTTGCTCAACACAACGAGGTCGTACGGGCCGCCTTCGCTGCCAGTGCTGACAGTCTTCACTTTTTGCGTGATGTCACCCTTGGTGCTCTTGATGACCAGGCCGTCCCGAGCAAGGGCGTTGCCGCGGGCCGGACGAACCAGGAAGGTGACATCGGCGCCGCCCTGCTGCAGGCGGCCACCGAGATAGCCGCCGATCGCACCGGCGCCCAGGATAAGGATCTTCATGGTGCTCTCCTCTGGGTTCTCCGCTGCGCCACCGATATAGCGAGGGCGTTGTAGCGTTGCTCGCCGGAACAGGACTCCATCCCCTGATGACCCTCCAGGGGCGTCCCCGCTCACGCGTTGTTCGCAGAAGTTTAGCGGGCGCCTTTGCCCAAGTGGGCGATGGCGTCGATCTCGACCAAGATTTCTGGGCTCGCGAGCGCTGCGACCTGCACCAAGGTCGAGGCCGGGAAGTTGCCCTTGAAGACCTCGGCGCGCGCCTTCCACACCTTGGTGTTGTTCTTGATGTTGGTGACGAAGATCGTGACCTTCACCACGTCGGACATGGCGCCGCCGGCCGCTTCCAGAAGCGCCTTGATCTTGCCGAAGATCGCTTTGGCCTGCTCGTACTCGTCCATCTTCTCGAGGTTCGACGCGCCGCGCGCCACCATGCCCGAGACGTAGGCGACGCCGTCGACCACCAGGCAGTTGGACCAGCGCTCCGGCGGCGGCTCGGGAGCGGCTGGCGATGTCACGCGGCGGATGGTCATGGGCGTCTCCTCGGTTCTTTCGAGGAGACTATACAGCGCCTATGCGAAGCGAGTCTGCGCGGCCTCGAACAGCTGGCGGAAATCGTCGAGCACGAAGTAGGTGTCCTGCAGCTTGTCGATCTGGTAGGGCCGCCGCATCACCTGGGCGGCATCGAACGGCAGGCGCTCGACGTCGGTCGACGAGATCGCGTGCTTCACTTCGCTCTTCGAGCTCAGGATGCCGGCGCCGTAAATCTTCAGCCCCTGCGCCGTGCGGATCAGGCCGAACTCCACGCTGTACCAGTAGAGCCGCGCCAGCAGGTCGATGTTGGGGCCGGCCTCGATGCCGCGCTGGCCGTAGAGCTGCATGTAGTCGGCGAACACCGGGTTGCTGAGCAGCGGCACGTGGCCGAAGAAATCGTGGAACAGATCGGGCTCGACCAGGTAGTCGATCTCCGAGCGCTTGCGGATCCACACGGTCACGGGGAAGCGCCGGTGCGCCAGGTGATCGTAGAAGACGGCGTCGGGGATGAGGCCCGGCACGCCAACCACCTGCCAGCCGGTGAGCGCCGCCAGCCGTGCGTTGACGGCGGCAAAGTCGGGAATGCTCCGGCCGATGCCCAGCACCCTGAGACCCTCCAGGAACTCCGGGCAGGCGTGCCGGTGCGCGAGCTTGGTCTGGCGGTCGACCAGCAGACGCCACACGCTTTGGTCCTCGGCCGAATAGAATCCCGGCTGCGGCACCGTCCAGTCAGGCGCCATGCCGCTGTAGTCGCCGCGCAGGCTCTCGAGAGGGGCAAGGCTGTTCATGCCAGAAATATGGGGTCCCCGGCCCTAGGGAATCCCGGCGAAGTTTGGCTTCCCAACGGTCGATTATAGGGATATTCCTCGTACAAATTTGAAGCAGTAGTGGAATTCCCTATGATCGAGCTCGACAGCATAGATGAACGCATCCTGGCGATGCTGCAGACCGAGGGCCGCCTCTCCATGGTCGAGCTGGCGCAATGGGTCGGGCTCTCGCCCACGCCCTGCCAGCGCCGGGTCAAGCGGCTCGAGGAAGCCGGAGTCATCACGCGCTACGCCGCCCTGGTCGCGCCGGCCCAAGTCGGGCTCGGTCTGAAGGCGCTAGTCGAGGTGACACTCGAGGACCATTTGGAGAAGACGGTCGCCGCCTTCGAGGCCGCGATCCGCGGCCGCAGCGAAGTGGTGGCCTGCTTTGCCGTCACCGGCGACATGGATTTCCTGCTGCACGTCTTCGTGCCCGATCTCGCAAGCTTCAGCGAGTTCGCCTTGAAGGCGCTGCTGCGTATGCCCGGCGTCAAGGGCACGCGCTCGGCCTTCATCATGCAGGAAGTGAAGAATGAATTGGCCTGGGCGCCGATCCCGCGCCCGCCGGTGCTGCAGCGCGTAGCCGCCCAGCGATCCGGCAAGGCCCGCAAGTAGGGCCGCGATGTTGCCCGCTAGGGCGGGCCTATGGTCTAAGAAGTCAGCCCTTCCAACCGGACTAGTCGATGCCCGTTCTGCCGCGTTCGCTCGAGATCCACAGTGAGATCACCGCCATCCGCCGCGACATCCACGCCCATCCGGAGCTGGCCTACCAGGAGACCCGCACCTCCGACATCGTCGCCGCCAAGCTCTCCGAATGGGGCCTCGAAGTGACGCGCGGGCTGGGCAAGACCGGGCTGGTCGGCACTCTGCGCAAGGGCAACTCGCCCAAGGCGATCGGGCTCAGGGCCGACATGGATTGCCTGCCGATGGACGAGTTCAACGAGTTCG
>JBPYDO010000321.1:0-12632 GCA_051985755.1 Reyranella sp.
TATTGCACCGGCCTGCGCATGACCAACGACAAGTTCGCCGACCTGTTCGGCGGGCCGGCGCGCAAGCCCGACAAGGAACTCCTGACCCAGAAGCACATGGACCTCGCGGCCTCGATCCAGGCCGTCACCGAGGAGATCGTGCTCCGGCTCGCCCGTTCGGTGAAGAACGAGACCGGCGCCAAGAACATCTGCCTAGCGGGCGGCGTGGCGCTGAACTGCGTCGCCAACGGCAAACTCCTGCGCGAGAAGTTGTACGACGGCATCTGGGTGCAGCCAGCGGCGGGCGATGCCGGCGGTGCGGTCGGTGCAGCGTTCGCCGCCTATCACGGCTTCCTTGGCCAGGAGCGCAAGCTCAACGGTCACCTCGATGGCATGGCTGGTTCCTACCTCGGGCCCGAATTCAGCGATGACGAGTGTGCCGAGCGTCTGACCAAGGCCGGCGCGCGGTTCAGCCGGCTGTCGCATCCTGAAGTCATCGAGCAGACGGCGCAGGCACTCGCCGATTCCAAGGCAGTGGGCTGGATGAACGGCCGCATGGAGTTCGGCCCGCGTTCGCTTGGCACCCGCTCGATCCTGGGCGATGCGCGCTCGCCGAGCATGCAGAAGACGCTCAATCTCAAAGTCAAATATCGCGAGTCCTTCCGGCCCTTCGCACCTGCGGTGCTGCGCGAGGATGCCGGCCAGTATTTCGACATCGCGACCGACAGCCCCTACATGCTGATGGTGGCGCCGGTGCTCGAGGGGCGTCGCCGCGCCATGACCGCCGACGAGCAGGCGCTGTTCGGCATCGACAAGCTGAACGTGCCGCGCTCCGACATTCCGGCCGTGACGCATGTCGACTACTCGGCGCGCGTCCAGACCGTGCACAAGGAGACCAATCCGGACTTTCACGAGCTGCTCACCGCGTTCAAGGCGAGGACCGGCTGCTCGGTCGTGGTGAACACCTCGTTCAACGTGCGCGGCGAGCCGATCGTCTGCACGCCCGAGGATGCCTTCCGCTGCTTCATGGGCAGCGAGATCGATGTGCTGGTGGTGGGCGACTGCCTCCTCAAGAAGGAAGACCAGGATCCGGCGCTGAAGCTCGACTACAAGAACGCCTTCGAGCTCGACTAGGCTTGTCCTGAGGCGCAGCCGAAGGAACTGGCAGAACGACCAGCGATTGTGAGGCGGGCGTGAGATCCTTCGCTTCGCTCAGGATGACAAGCTAGTGCGCGCGGTCGTTTGCGATCGCCTTTCCGATCTTCCCGGCGACCCGTCCGTTCTCAAAATCGAAGATCGCCCGATCCCCGAGCCGGGGCCGGACGACGTCGTGATCAAGGTCGGCGCCGCCGCGGTCAATTTTCCCGACGTGCTGATGCTGTCGGCCGGCTACCAGCACAAGCCCGAGCTGCCCTTCGTGCCTGGCATGGAAGGGGCGGGCACGATTTCGGCGGTGGGTGGCTCGGTGAAGAACCGGCGCCAAGGCGACAAGGTGATCTTCGGGCTGCGGCCGGGCGCGATGGCCGAATATGTGCGCGTGCCGGCCAGCGGCAATCTGATGCCGGCACCGGCCGGCTGGTCGTGGGCCGAGGCGGCGGCGTTCCGCGTCGGCGCCACCACCGCCTATCACTCGCTGGTCCACCGGGCTCAGCTCAGGAAGCGCGAGGTCCTGCTGGTGCACGGTGCGGCGGGTGGCGTCGGCATGGCGGCCGTCCAACTCGGCCGGCACCTTGGCGCGCAGGTGATCGCCACCGGTGGCGATGACGAGCGGCTGGCGGTCGTGCGCGAGCACGGCGCCGATCTCGTGATCAATTATCGCACCGCCGACTTCGTCTCGGTGGTGAAAGGCCTGACCGACGGCCGTGGCGCCGACGTGATCTTCGATCCGGTGGGCGGCGAGGTACTGGAGAAATCAATGCGGGCCGCCGCCTACGGCGCCCGGCTGCTGGTGATCGGATTCACCTCCGGCGGCCCCAGCACGATCATGTCCAACCATGTGCTGATCAAGGGCCTGTCGATCCTGGGCGTACGGGCCGGCGAGACGGCACGCCGTAGCTCGTCGCTGGCGCAGGACTACGCGGGGGAGCTGCCGCGGCTCGCGGCCATGGGTGTCATGCGCCCGCACATCTCGCACCGCTTCCCCATGGAGCGCGCCGCCGACGCCTTTCGCGTCCTGATCGAGCGCAAGGTCATCGGCAAGGCGGTGATCGAGATGTAGAGGGCGCGACCGATTCTCTTCTTTTCTGCCCTGTGCGGGCTCTCGCGCATATGAATGGGCTGCCGCCCGCCCGCGCCTAGGAAGGCGCGTTACCTAAAGACAATCGTCACGCGGCGGTCGCGGGTCTGGGCGTCGGCGCCGCCGAGGCTGAGATTGCCGAAGGCCTCGGGATTGGAGGCGATCACCACGTTGTTGGCCGGCACGCCGTTCTTGATCAACTCGGAGGCCACCGCCTGCGAGCGCGCCCGGGCGAGCTGAGCGTTGTAGTTCTTGTCGCCGAGCTTGTCGGTCTGGCCGATAACGCAGATTTTGGTGGCCTGGCGGTCCTTCGCCGCCTGCGCGGCTTTGGCTATCGCTGGTTTCGCCTCGGGCCGCAGATCGGCCTTGCCGAGATCGAACAACACCCAGGCTGGCTGCGACTGCGGCGCCGAGCCGACGCCACCTGGGCATGGGCCGACGGTTTGGGCGAAAGCAGGCGTGCTCAAGAGCATGGCCGTGGCAGCAAGCAGGCCGAATCTCACCATTTGCACGTCTCCCTGCAGCGCGCTCCCAACGCCCTGCTCCTCGCTGCGGTTCCCTGTTCTCTGCTATCCTGTCCCTTGATTCGGAGGAGACAAGCGTGCGTCACGCCGATCAAGTGACCTATCTCGAGCGCATGCTGGGCATGGTGCGCACCAACACGCGCGACGACGGCCCGGGCCTCAGCCACACGCCGGTCAAAGGCTATTTCGATCCCGTGCAGTACAGCCGCGAGGTCGAGGTCCTGTTCCGCCGCCATCCGATCGTGGTCGGCCACTCGGGCCAGGTGCGCAAAGCGGGCGACTTCTTCACGCATGACGCCACCGGCCAGCCGATCGTGGTGGTGCGCGGCACCGACGGCGCGCTGCGCGCTTTCCTCAATGTCTGCCGCCATCGCAGCGCCACCGTCGAGCCCAAGCCGTGCGGCGCCAATAAGCGCGCCTTCGTCTGCCCCTATCACGGCTGGAGCTACGACCTCACCGGCCGGCTGGTCGGCATCACTGACGGCGGCGCGTTCGGCGAGGTCGACAAGGCCAGCCACAGCCTGCGCCCGCTCAAGGTCGCGGAGAAGTACGGCCTGATCTGGGTCGTGCCGCGGGCGCTCGGCGACGGCGAGGACGCCGCGCTCGATATCGACGCCTATCTCGGGCCGATCCAACCCGACCTCGAGACCTGGACCATGGCGGGCTGGGAGCGCCACAGCTTCGAGCCGATCCGTAAGAACATGAACTGGAAGCTGGTGATCGACACCTTCCTCGAGCTCTACCACTTCCGCTACCTGCATCCGAGCACGGTGTTCCCGCTGTTCCTCGACAACATCGCGACCTACGAGCAGATGGATCGCCACATCCGCATCGCCGCCGCCAAGCGCACGCTGGGCGAACTCGAGGGCCGGCCCAAGCAGGACTGGCGCATCCTCGACCATGCGATCGTGCTCTATTCGATCTTCCCCAACACGGTGCTCGCCTACACCCAGGATCACTGCGGCGTGTTCACCAGCTACCCGATCGCGCCCGAGGAGGCGGTACTGCATTTCTCGGTGCTGATCAGTCCCGAGGAGAAGGCCAAGAAGCCGGAAAACTACTGGGAGGCCAATCGCAACGTGTTCGCCTCGGCCCTGGTCGAGGATCTCGACATCGGCGAGACCATCCAGCGCAACTGCCACACCGGCGCCAACCGCCACCAAACCTTCGGCAAGTTTGAGAAGGCGCTCGGCTGGTATCACGCGGAAATAGATAGAGCACTTGGCTAAAGCCGAGCGCCGCTCAGAGCAGAAAGAAACCAGGTGCTGAAGCGCAGGCGCGCAATTCCCACCGCGCGGGCTCTCGCGCATATGAATGCGCTTCCGCCCGCCGTGATCATAAAGTACGCGCCGAAGGCGCTACTTTATGATCACCTGATGCGTGAGCTTGTCGCCGTCGGTGATGGTGACGTCGTGGAAGCCCAGGAGCTTCAGCAGATCGAAGAACGTCGCATCCTCGGCGACGGTG
Source organism: Reyranella sp. (assembly GCA_051985755.1). Classification (GTDB taxonomy): domain Bacteria; phylum Pseudomonadota; class Alphaproteobacteria; order Reyranellales; family Reyranellaceae; genus Reyranella. The sequence continues at coordinate 4,207 of JBPYDO010000321.1, forward strand.
TGTTCCTGGAAGAACGGCGATAGCCGCGCCATGGTCGTCATGTTGGCCAGCAAGGCGCGGATTCTGTAGATAGTATTGAGCTCGCCCGACTGCAGCCCGACCACGATCAGGCGATCGGCCTTGTCGCCCTTGACGAATACGGCATAGGGCACGCGGTAGTTCGACTGCAGGGTGCCCTGCGAGACCACCGTGACGAACTGCACGCGCTGCGTGCGGTCGACGCCGTCGACGGTCTTGACCTTCGATTCGAAAATCTCGGTCGATGTAGGCTTGGGGTAGTAGTAGCCGATGTAGCGTTCTTCGCCTGGCTGCGCCGACGACTTTTGGGCCAAGGCTGGCGATGCGGCGGCGAGAAGGGCGATCGCGACCGCGCCGGCGACCATTTTCATGCGAGACTCCCCCGATACGGACTTGGTCTAGAACAACGTATAGCCGCCATCGATCACGAAGTCGCGCCCCGTCGTGTACTGCGTGGCGCCGCTCGCAAGATACACCGCGATCGGCCCGAAATCGGCGCCGACGCCCCACCGCCGCTCCGGGATGCGCGGCAACACATTGCCCGCGAATTTCGGGTTGGCGAAGGCGGGAGCCGTCATCTCCGATTCGATCCAGCCCGGCAGGATCGAGTTGACGGTGATCTTGTAGCGCGCCAGCTCGACGGCGAGCGCGCGCACCATGGCGCACACCCCGCCCTTGCTCGCGCCATAGTGGCTCGAGCGGGCCGCCCCCTCGATCGCCGCCGTGCTTGCCATCGCAACCAGCGAGCCGCCCTGGCCGCGCTCGACCATGTGCTTGGCGGCGGCTCGGAAGGTGAAGAACACGCCATCGAGATTGACCCGCATCACGCGGCGCCATTCCTCGTAGTCCATCTCGAGGATGGCGCCCTTGCCGCGCCCGGACACGCCGGCATTGGCAACGCAGTTGTCGACCTTGCCCAGGGTCTTGAGCGTCTCGGCGAAGCCCGCCTGCACCTGCTTCTCGTCCCCGACATCGACGATCTGGCTGTGCACCTTGCGGCCGTGCCTCTTGAGCTTCTCCGCCGCGGCGGCGGTCTTGGTGGGATTGGTGCCCCAGATGCAGACGTCGGCTCCGGCCTCGGCCAGCGCATCGGCCATGCCGAAGCCAATGCCGCCATTGCCGCCGGTCACCAGCGCCGCCTTGCCCGTGAGATCGAAGCCTCGATAGGCCATGGACCTTTTCTCCCTCGATTCGCCTTCCCCGTCATACGGGGGAGGCGAGGGAGGGGGAAGGCCCTTTCAGCGTCGTCCCGAGCGTAGCCGAGGGACCTTGCCGGCTTCGGGCAAGATCCCTCGACTTCGCTTCGCTCAAGGGCGGAGGTTACTCCGCCCGACGCGGGATGACGGCAGCTACGCTGCCGTCAGTTCAGTCGGTCGGTTTCGACCAGCACGATCTCGGCTTCTTCGCTCGCCTTGAGCGTGATTTCGGGCTCGTCGACCACGGCCACGCCGTCGCGCGCCTTGGCTGTCACGGGTTGGCCGTTGCCGCCCAGTACCTCGATCTTGCCGGTGGCCGGCACGAGGTAGGCAGGTTTGCCGTCGAGTTTCTGCCTGATCGTTTCGCCCGCCTTGAGCTTGCCGGCGAACAGGGCGCCGTCGGCGTAGAGCGGGATCGCGCCGGCATGGCCGCGACCTGAGGCCAGCGGCACCAGCTTGCCGTCGCGCGCCTCGGCCGGGAATTGCACGGTCTCCGAGCGCGCCGGCACGCCCTGCTTGTTGGGCAGGATCCAGATCTGGAACAGCTCGGTCTCGCCCGGCTCCCTGTTGTATTCGGCATGCTGGATGCCGCGGCCGGCGCTCATCACCTGGATCTGGCCGGCTTCGGTGCGGCCCTGGTTGCCGAGATGGTCCTGGTGCGTGATCGCGCCTTTGATGACGTAGGTCACGATCTCCATGTCGCGGTGAGGGTGCGGCGGAAAGCCCGACTGCGGCGCGATGCGGTCGTTGTTCCAGACGCGCAGCGCGCCCCAATGGACGCGATCCTGGTTGCGGTACTCGGCGAAGCTGAAGTGGAAGTTGGCCTTCAGCCAGCCATGGTCCGACTTGCCCAGGTTCTCGAAGGGTCTGAGTTCGATCATCTTCTACCTCTTGGCGCCAAGATGGCCCCGGCCGAGCGCGGATCAAGTTTCGGATTGGTAACGGCTGAGGCGTTGGATAGCCTGCCGGCATGACTGAAGCCAAGCAACGCGAAGCGGCCTGCTCCTGCGGCCAGCTGAAGATCAAGGTGTCGGGCGATCCGCAGATCGTGTCGTCTTGTCACTGCCTTGCCTGCCAACGTCGCACCGGCGCTGTGTTCGGTTCAACTTCGTTCTGGCGCAAGACCCAGGTGGTCTTGACCGAGGGCGAGGCCCGATCCTTTCGCCGCCAGGCCGACAGCGGCAACTGGCTGACGTTTCAGTTCTGTCCGAACTGCGGATCGACCGTGTTTTGGGAGAACGAAAGCAGGCCCGAGATGGTGAGCGTCGCCGTCGGCACCTTCGCCGATCCGGCCTTCCCTGCGCCGGTCCGCACGGTGTGGACCGAAAGCAAGCATCACTGGCTCGCCTTCCCGGCGAGCATTGCGCATCACCGCAGGAACCCGGCCTAACGCCCCTCGCGCCACCAGGCGGTGCCGACCGCGATCAGGAAGGCGAGCGCCACCAGGATGCCGGGCAGCAGCGGAGTCTGGTTGATGCCGGCCACCGTGTAGCCCTCGTTGCGCCTGAACCCCAGCCAATCGGAGCCGCCGGCGGCGCGGCCGGGCCGCACCGAACGCACGTCGGGGTTGGAGTTGTCGCTCAGCCAGATCAGCGAACCGTTCGAGGCCTCGACCAGCGGCTTCAACTTCTCGTCGGTCGCGCGCACGTCGGAGAATTCCAGCGGGTCGGGATTGCCGACCGCCGCCACCGTGCGCAGGGTGCCGTCGTCGAAGCGGTAGAGGCCGGGCTTGTCGACATCGACCACTGCCCGGCCCAGCCCCGGCTCGATCTCTTTGAGCTCGAGCGTGCGCGTGCCGCCGCCGGCCGGCGGCGTGCCCGGTGACGTCATCGTGACCTTGGGGAAGGTGCTGGCGAGCGTGCGCCGCGTCACCTCGATGTGGCCGCCGACCGAGGTGGCGCGCAGCGCCTCTTCCTCGAGGTCGGGTTCCTTCATCAGCCAATGGGCGATGCGGCGCACCAGCTCCGGCTGCGGTCCGCCCCCGTCGATGCCGCGGTTCCACAGCCACAGCTGGTCGGACATAAGCTGCGCGACGCGGCCCTTGCCGACGCGGTCGAGGACCACCAGGGGCTTGTCGTCGGCGCCCGACAGGACTGTGCTGCCGTGCTCGGTGCGGGAGGTGACCAGGCGGAACCAGCGGCCCCATTCCGGCTCCTTGCCGGGCGCGCCTTCCTGCGGCAGGTCGGCGGTCACCGGATGGCGCCGGCCGATCTCGGTGACCTTGGGCTTGAAGCCGGTTTCCAGCACGTCGCCCAGCGGCGCCGCCGGCAAGACTGTGCCCAGCGGCGTGCGGTAGAGCGAGCGCTGGGTGGCGAACACCGGTCCGACCGAGACCAGCAGCGCACCGCCGCCCTTGACGTACTCGGCGATGTTGCGGAAGTAGTCGCGCGTGATCAGGTTGCCGGTCTCGTAGCGGTCGAAGATGATGAGGTCGAACTCCTTCAGCCTCTGCTCGAAGAGCTCGCGCATCGGGAACACGATCAGCGACAGTTCGCGCACCGGCGTGAAGTCGTCCTTCTGCGGCGTGCGCAGGATGGTGAAATGCACTAGGTCGACCGCGGGGTCGCTCTTCAGGAGATTGCGCCAGGCGCGCTCGCCCTGATAGGGCTCGCCCGACACCAGGAGTACGCGCAGCCGGTCGCGCACGCCGTTGATGGTGAAGATCGCACGATTGTTGTCGAGCGTGAGCTCGTTGGGACCGGGCGCCACCTCCAGCTCGACGATGTTGGCGCCGGGATTAGCGACCGTGATCGGCAGCTCGATCGTCTTGCCGATCGGCGCGTCGAGCCGGCGCACGACCTCGCCGCCGACCGAGAGCGTCACCGGCGCGCTGCCGCCGCCGGCATCCTCGACGTGGAACTTGGCGGTGACCTGGCGGCCAACCACGCCGAAACGCGGCGCCTGCTCGACCACGATCAGCCGGTCGCGCTCGCCCTTCTTGCCAGCGATCAGGGCGTGCACCGGCGCGCCGCCGAGCTCGGGCGGCAGGGTGGCGGGAACGTCGTGCACCTGGCCGTCGGTCAGGAGCACCACGCCGGCCAGCCGCTCGGGCGGCACGTCGGCCAGGGCCGAGCGCATGGCCTCGATCAGGCGCGTGCCGCCCGGCCGTTCGCTGCCGAGCTGGATGTGCGAGGGCGGCAGCACCGCCTCGCGCACTTCCAGCCCCTCCTGCTGGCCGAGCTTCTTCTTCAGCATCTCGCGCGCCGCCTGGACCTGGGCGCGGCGGTCGCCGATCGACATCGAATCGCTGTCGTCCGTCACCACCACGGCCACGTCGGCGATCGGCTTGCGCTGCTCCTCGACCAGTGTCGGGTTGGCAAGGGCTGCCAGCACGATGCCGAGCGACGTGATGCGCCACAGCATGCCGCGCGCGCGGGCCCTGAGCCCGAGCAGCACCAGGACCAGTCCGAGGCCGCCCAGTATGACGAGCACCGTCCAGGAGAGCAGCGGATCGAAGGCGACAGAGACGGCGGAGATGGTGTTCATGGCCGCCTCAACGCCTCAGCCGCTGCATGATGTCCTGCAGATGCACGGCGTCGTCCTTGTAGTTGCCGGTCAGCGCATGCATCACCAGGTTGACGCCGAAGCGGAACGCCATCTCGCGCTGCGTCTCGCCACCCGGCGTGACCGGCATGACGCCGCGGCCGCGGCTGTCGATCGCCCAGGCGCCGGCATAGTCGTTGGCGCCGATGACGATGGTGCTGACGCCGTCGTTGACACGGCCATTGCCCGCCTCGATCCAGATCTTGCCGCCCTGCCAGCGGCCCGGCATGTCGCTCAGGAGATAGAACGATTTGGTGAGCACGTGGTCGGGCGGCATCGGTATCAGCGGCGGCGTCTCGATGCCCCCCAGCAGCCGCTTGAGGTCGGGGTTGCCGTTGGCCGGGCGGTCGAAGCTCATCTGCTGGTCGCGGGTGTCGATGAACAGGATGCCGCCGGTGCGCAGGTAGCGGTCGAGGGCGGCCGAAGCATGCGGCGACAGCGTCGGCTGCGACGGCGTGATCGGCCAGTAGATCAGGGGATAAAGGCGCGGCTCGTCGCGGTCGAGGTCGAGCGCTACCGGGTCGGCCGGCTCGACAGAGGTGCGATTGCGCAGCACCTCGCTCAGCCCCTCGAGACCCTCGCGACTGATATCGTCGACCTCCTTGTCGCCGGTGACGATGTAGGCGAGCCGCACGTCGAGCGCCCCTTTGAGCGCCTCCTCCTCGCTGAGCGGCTTCGCCGGTTGGTCGCGCACCGAGGGGCCGGGGTGTTGCGGTTGTTCGGCGAAGGCCTGCGGCGCGCTCGCCAGCAGGGTAGCGGCCAACACCAGGACGAAGGCCACCGGCGCTGCGCGGCGAAGTCGTATCGCGCGCGGCATTAATCCGCGCAGCCACAGCGAGATCAGCAGATCGGCGAGCAGCAGCGCCGCCGCGGCCAGCAGGCACCAGCGTGCGAGATCGGTTTCGCCGCCCTCGGACAGCCGGTCGGTGGTGACGCCGGACGGCAGCACCAACGGCTTGGGCGCGTCGATATGGTCGCCGAGATTGAAGGCGACCTGCGCATTCTCATCGCCATAGAGGCCGGGCGGCGTCGTGGGCTTTGGCTTGAAATTCTTGTCGGCGTCGATCGGCAGCGCCTGTGCGCCTGCCGGCGGCGCGCCCAGCCGGCCGAAGCCGTCGAGCGTGCGCCACGGCTTCAGCGCCTTGTTGGTCCCGTCGCCCGCAACGCCGCGCGACAGCAGCACGAGCCGCTGCAGCATGTCGACGAACAGTCCGGAGAGCGCCAGGTTGCTCCAGCCGGTATTGGCCGTGGTGTGCACCAATACGAGATAGCCCTGGCCGCGCTTTTCGCCAGTGACCAGGGGCGTGCCGTCGGTAAGCCGCGCCCAGGTCTTGTCGGCGAGGTCCGGCGTCGGCTCGGCCAGCACCTGCTGGGAGATGCGCACGTCCTTGGGAATGGGAATGCCGACGAACGGGCTGTTGGCGGGGAATTCGGCCAGCGCCGCCGGCTTGCCCCAGCTCATGACACCGCCCAGGGCGCGATCGCCCAGCCGAAGCGGCGTTGGCACAAGATTGTCGCCGCCGGCCGCGAGATTGGGACCTGCGAAGCGCACGGCGACGCCGCCGCGCTCTATCCACTTCGAGATGGCGTCACGATCGGCCTCCGACGGCACGGCGCTGTCGGGTATGAGCAGCACCGCCGTGCTGCGATGAAGCACCGTGTCGCGATCGCCGATGGTCAGGCTGACATAGGGATCGAGCGCGCGCTGGAGATAGTAGACCTCCTGCAGCAGAGGCTGGCCGGCCGCGGTTGACTGCTCGCCCAGGATGGCCACCGGGCGGCGGCGATGACGCTCGTCGAGCAGCACGGTGCTGCCGGCGCCGCCCTGGTGTTCGATGTCGAGTCGCGCCATGCGGTTGCGCAATTCTGCCGGCGCCGGCAGCACGCCTTCGCCCCGTGTGCTGGTGGCGGGGAAGGCGATTTCAACGCGCGCCACCACGTGGCCCTGCTCGTCGGAGGCCTGGATCGCCGTGGTGCGCGGCCCGTCGGCCACCGGGCGCAGCGCGCGCACCTTGAGGTCGCGGCCCTCGGCGTCCGGCGGCAGCAGGACCAGCGGCGTCGTCGCCGCGTCGGGCAGCACGACCTCGAGGCCGGAGAACTGTTTCAGCCGGTCGCCGAGCTTGTCGCTGCCGGCCTCGTCCAGGCCGTCGCTCAGCCACACCGCATAGGCGCTCCTGTCGATCTTCATCTTGTCGATCTCGGCCGCGGCGGCGGCGCGGTCGGTCGGCCAGGGCTTGGGCTTGAGCGCGCGCAGGATGGTGCGCGCCTCCTCGGGGCGCAGCGCGCCGCGCCGCACCGCCGGCGCATCGAGCGGCTGCGGCGCGGTGCCCATCAGAACCACCGGCCGGCCGGCGCGGTCGGCCCGCTGGATCAGCCGCTCGGCATGCGCAATGCGGGTCGTCCAGCCGGGAGCAGCCGCCCAGCCGTCGTCGATCACCAGCAGGAGCGGGCCCTTGCCGGGCAGCTCGGCCTGCGGGTTCAAGAGCGGCTTGGCGATCGCCAGGATCAGCGCCGTGGCCACCAGCATGCGCAGCAGCATCAGCCACCACGGCATCTTCATCGGCGTCTGCTCGGTGGGCTCGAGCCCGATCAGCAGTCGGATGGCGGGAAAGCGCACGATCCGCGGCAACGGCGGAATGAGGCGCAGCAGCCAGTAGATCACCGGCAGGACCAGCAGCAAGGCCAGCATGCCAGGCGCGGCAAAGGCGAGCGAGCCGAGGCTCAGCATGACACGCGTGCCAGCGACATGAGGTCCTGCGCCTCACTCGGCAGAACGGCGACTGCCATCGCCATCAGGCCGCACTCAGCCGACGCAGGTCGGCCATGGCGAGATAGAGCGACAGCAGCACGCCCTGCGGTGGCTTGTCGGTCCGGTGGAGATGCACCGTCCAGTCGGCCGGGCGAGCCAGGCGCTGCAGCCCTTCCTTCTGGGCCACGAGCCGCGCGCCATAGGCGATGCGTACAGCCTCGACGCGGCGGATGGAATGCTGGCCTTCCGCCTCGAGGCCCTCGAACTTAACGTGGCCCGCGAACGGCAGGTCCTCTTCCGCCGGATCGAGCACCTGCACGATGTGGCCGCGCACGCCGCCGCTCGCATAGTGACGGATCACGGCCTCGATCTTGTCGAGCGGATCGAGCCAGTCCGATACCAGCACCACCGTGCCATGCGCCGGCAGCGGCACGACGGGCGGCAGGCTGGGCAGCGCCCGGCCGCTGCGCATCTCGTCGCTCAGCGTCTCGGCGACGCGGCGCACGGCGACCCGGCCCGAGGTCGGCCGCTGGCCGCTGCCCAGGATGGCGATCCGTTCGCTGGCATCGGTCAGCAGGCTGGCCAGTGCCAGGACAATGAGCTCGGCGCGTGTCGCCTTGGTGTCGATGTCGCGCAGCGAGGCGTATTGCATGGACGGCGAGGCGTCGCGCCACAGCCAGACGCTGGCGGCTGCTTCCCATTCCGTCTCGCGCACGAAGAGGTGCCGGCTGCGCGCGCTCTGGCGCCAGTCGATGCGGTTCGCGCTGTCGCCGTCGCGGTAGGGCCGGTATTGCCAGAAGGCATCGCCCTGGCCGACGCGCCGCCTGCCATGCACGCCCTGGATCACGGTCGCCGCCACCCGTTCGGCCGCCACCATGAGCGCCGGCAGGGTGCCGGCCAGTTCGAGTGAGCGATTGAGG
>JBPYDO010000322.1:0-3475 GCA_051985755.1 Reyranella sp.
GCGAGCCCCAGCCACGAGTCGAGCAGGCCAAGCTTGCCGGTGATGAGATAGGCCGGGATGATCGTCGCCTGGAACGGCACCATCATGCAGCTGAGGAACAGCAGCAGGACCAGGTTCTTGCCGCGAAAGCCGTGCGTCAGCGCATAGGCCGCCATCGCATTGAAGGCGACGTTGCCGGCAACCGCGATCGCCGAGACCACGACACTGTTCAGGAAGTAGCGGGCGAACGGTATGGCGTACCAGACATCGACGTAGAAGAACGGGTGCACATGGGCCGGAATGATCGACGGCGGATAGGCATAGATGTTCTCGCCAGAGACGCTGGTCTTCAGCACCCAGTAGAACGGCGCCAGCATGACGAGGCTGGCCGCCAGCAGCGCGAGGTGGATCGGCCAGCGCGGATAGCGTTGCATCATTCGGTGTCCGCCGCGCCGGCATTGCCGCCAGCCAGCCGATTGGCCGCCCACGCGGTGGCGATCAACAGCACAAAGAAGACCACCGTGACGGCGGCTGCTTCGTCGAACTTGGTCTGCACGAAGCCCAGCTTGTAGATGTAGGTGACCAGGATCTCGGTGGCGCGGCCCGGGCCGCCGCCCGTCATGACGTAGACCAGGTCGAAGCTGGTGATCGAATTCAACATGCCGATGACGAAGGCCAGGAAGATGGTCGGGCGCAGCAACGGCAGCGTGATCCGCTGGAAGCGCCGCCACCCCCCTGCCCCGTCGATCGCCGCCGCCTCGTGCAACTCGGGCGGAATGTTCTGCAGGCCGGTGAGCAGGATGATCATGTAGAATCCCAGCATCTGCCAGATGTTGGCGGCGATGACCGACGGCAGCGCCCAGGTGAAGGAGTCGAGGAAGGGGATGGGCTTGTCGACCAGGCCGAGGGCACGCGCCGCATAGTTGATCAAGCCGACCCTCTCGTCGAACATCCAGCGCCAGATGATGGCGACCGCGACGGTCATCAGCGGATAGGAGAGGAAGATCACGGTGCGGTAGACGTCGCGGCCGCGGATGTTGGCGTTCACCAGCAGCGCGAGCGCCAGCGCAAGGGCGATGCCGATCGGGGCGCTTGCGATCACCACCACGGTGTTCCAGGCGGCCTGCCAGAACACGTCGTCGTCCAGCAGGTCGGCATAATGGTCGAAGCCCGCCGGCTCGGCGGGCTTGAGCGGCGACCAGTACTGGAACGACAGCACGACGTTCCACACCACCGGCACCACGCGGTAGAGGAAAAAGATGACGAGGGACGGCGCCAGGAAGAACCAGAGCAGCAGGCCCTGGCGCGTGCGATGGCGCAGGAGGGGCGGCGCGGCGGCGCGCACCGCCCCCTCGGCCAGCGCCATCTAGGCTTTCCGCGCCAGCAGGCGATTGACCGCCCGCTCGGCGTCGCCCAGCGCCTTCTTCGGCTCCTTGCGGCCGAGTGCAGCATTCTGGATCTCGGGCCAGAACGCGTCCTTCAGCTCGGCATCGTAGGGCAGAGCCCAGTTGCCGGTCAGCTTGTCGGTGTGCTCGATCTGGGTGCGCAGCACAGCGGCGGCGAGCGGTTCGCTCTTCTCGAGATTGACGAGCCCCTCCTTGTCCGCCGTCACGTTCCCCGTCAGAACGCTCCTCGTCTTGAAGAAGGCCGCAGCGGACTTGTCGCTGGTCATGAACTTGATGAATTCCCAGGCGAGGTCGGGATTCTTCGAGCCCTTGGAGATGGCAAAGCCGTGGTTGGTCGGCGTCGACCAGTAACCCGGCGCGTGCGCAGCACCCAGTGTATCGCCGTTGATCCACGGCCCCTGGCCCTTGACGAAGAAATACGAGGCCGAATGGGCGTGCAGCATGCCGACGGTGCCTGACGCGAAGGCGCCGTTGGGTTCGACCCAGCGGCCCGTCCAGGCGATCTTGTTGATGCCGCCCGACGCGGTCGCCTTGGCGAGCTTCGCCAGCACCTCGGCCGTCTGCGGCGTGTTGAAGGCGGCCTTCTTGCCGTCGGCCGAGAGCAGCTCGACGCCGTTCATCTTGAACAGCGGCCAGTAGAGCCAATCGAAGTTGAGGGTCAGGAAGCCGGTCTTCTCGCCCTTCGCCATCTTTTCGGAGAAGCCCACGAGCTCGTCGAAAGTCTTCGGCGGGCCGCTAAGCCCCGCCGCCTTGAACATCGTCTTGTTCCAATAGAGCAGCGTCTTGGCGACGTAGAACGGCAGGAGATAGGTCTTGCCCTTGTAGACCCAGCCGCTGAGATAGTCGGGATTGAAGCGCTTGGCGACGTCAGGCTCCTTCTGCAGATAGGGCGTGAGATCGACCAACCCGCCATCGGCGGCGTACTGCACCCAGATGGCGCCCTGTATGTCGACCACATCGGGCGGCGTGCCGGCCACGATCTGCGTCTGGTAGAACGCCGGCAGGTCGGGGCCCTTCTTGTCAAGCCATTCGATCTCGACTCCGGGATGGGCCGACTTGAATTCGGCCCACAGCTGCTTGAAGAGCTCCTGCTGGTCGGCGATGTTCCAGGTCAGCACGCTGAGCTTCTTCGCCGACTGCGCCCGCAAATAAGCCGGCGCGGCCAGCATGCCGGCGCCCGCCAATGCCCCTTTGATCGCCGTTCTGCGCTTCATCCTGCCCTCCCTTTCGTTTTCAGAAGCTTAGCGCGATCTGCCGCCCCTCCGCCACGGCGCGCTCCGCTTCGAGGCAGACGATGATGCGCTTGCGCGCCTCCTCGGCCGAGACCAGCGGCTTGCCGGCCTCGAAGGCGCGCACGGTGGCGGCAAGTTCTTCTTGCAGTTCGAAGACTTCGCCGGATGGCCCGAGTGCGACGGTTTCGGCGGAATCCTGTCCGCGCCGCTGCACCTTGAGCTCGTGGCGCGGATCGGCAGTGCGGTCCATGACGCCGGACCACCAGGCGCGGATCGAGCCCTCGCGGCCGACCACCTCGACCACGTGATGGTGCTCGAAGCCCGCCAGGGTCTGCGTCACCACGGCATAGGCGCCGCCCGGCCAGCGCATGACGGCCGAGAAGTTGTCGTACATGCCCGGACCGCGCCCCTGCTTGGCGCTGCCGAAGCCTTGAACCGTCACCGGATCGCCCAGCTTCTCGAACCACCACATCAGCATGTCGAAGAAATGCACTGGCTCCTCCAGGATCCACGAACCGACGCGACCCGACTGATAGCGCCAGCCGCGCGAGCCCTGGCGGTAGGGAAAGCGGAACAGGCTGACATTGGCGTAGAGCGGCTCGCCCAGCTCGCCGTCGCCGATCATGCGGTGGATCAGTCCCCACTGCGTGGATGTGCGGAATTCGTGGCCGACGCTAAGCACCCGGCCGGTTCGACGCACCGCCGCGACGATGCGGTCGCAGTCGGCGATGGTGGACGCCATCGGCTTCTCGAGAAGCACGTTCTTGCCAGCGTCCAGGGCCGCAATTGCCAGGTCGGCGTGCAGGTGATTGGGCACGACGATGTCGACAACATCGATCGAGCGGTCAGCGATGACCG
>JBPYDO010000323.1:0-12104 GCA_051985755.1 Reyranella sp.
GGGCTATCACGCCTACTTCGAGCGGCACAATCCTAAGCAGCCCGTGCCGAAGAAGGAGCTCGATCCGGTCGCACGCGTCGTGCTGGTGCCGGGCCTCGGCCTGTTCGGTGTCGGCAACACCTCGAAGGACGCCAAGATCGCGGCCGACCTCGCCGAGACCACGGTGGCCGTGATCGCCGATGCCGAGCGGCTCGGCACCTACCAGAGCATCCCCGAGCCCGACATCTTCGACATCGAATACTGGTCGCTCGAGCAGGCCAAGCTCGGCGCCGCAGCCGAGAAGCCGCTGGCGCGTCGCGTCGCCGTGGTCACCGGCGGCGGCTCGGGCATCGGCGCTGCCACGGCGGCCGCCTTCGCCAGGGAAGGCGCCGAGGTCGTGGTGCTCGACCGCGACGTCTCCAAGGTCAAAGGCTTTGCCATCGCCTGCGACGTCACCGATGCCGATCAGGTGCGTACGGCTTTCGACAAGGTCGCCGCGACCTATGGCGGAGTCGATATCGTCGTCTCCAATGCCGGCGCCGCCTGGCAAGGCAAGATCGGCGACGTCGACGACGCGACCTTGCGCCAAAGCTTCGAGCTGAACTTCTGGGCCCACCAGACGGTGGCGCAGAACGCCGTGCGGATCATGCGCGCTCAGGGGCTGGGCGGCTGCCTCTTGTTCAACGCCAGCAAGCAGGCCGTGAATCCGGGCCTCGACTTCGGGCCTTATGGACTCCCGAAGGCCGCGACCATGTTCCTGTCGCGCCAGTATGCGGTCGACCATGGCACCGACGGCATCCGCTCCAATGCCGTCAATGCCGACCGCATCCGCTCGGGCTTGTTGACCGACGCCATGATCGCCAAGCGCTCCAAGGCGCGCGGCCTCAGTGAAGCCGACTACATGGGCGGCAACCTGTTGGGCCTCGAAGTCACGGCCGACGACGTGGCGCAGGCCTTCGTCTCGCTCGCCAAGGCCTACAAGACCAGCGGCGCGGTGGTCACGGTCGACGGCGGCAACATCGCGGCGGCGTTGAGATGATGATCAGAACCCTGCGAGCACTGCTGTTCACCGTCCTCGTCCTGACGCTGGGCGCAGGGGCCGCACAGGCGCGCGACGAGCGATACCCCAAGACCACCGAGCCGGCATTCACCCTGACCTATCCCGACGACTGGACGCGCGCCAATGTCCAGAACTCGCTGAGCCTCGTCAGTCCCGATCACAGGATCGCCTTTACATTCGCCGTGACCGCCGCCGATGTCTCGATGGACAAGATGTTCGACGACGCGGTCAAGACGCTCCATGGCACCCTGATCGGCAAGAAGGACGTATCGCTCTCGGGATACAGCGGCAGTGCCGCCACGTGGTCCTATGTCAATGCGCGTGGCGTGAAGCTCAACGTCACCACGACCGTCGTCAAGATCGTCAGGGTGGGCGCGTTCTACGCCACCTACTCCAGGCTGGAAGTCGACGCCAATACGGCCGTCCACCATCAGCTCGCCGACACCGTCGAGCGAAGCGTGAAGATCGTCCCCGCTGGAAACGGCAAATGACCGAGCTGCCCCGCCGCAAAGTCGGCAAGACCAAGATCGAAGTGACGACGCTCGGCCTCGGCGGCGCGCCGATGGGCGGCTTTCGCGCCACCATTCCCGACGCCGAGGCGGTGGCGCTGACCGATGCCGCCTACGAGGCAGGCGTGCGCTATTTCGATACGTCGCCGTTCTATGGCTACGGCCGCAGCGAGCTGCGCATGGGCGCGGCCTTGCGTGAGCGCCCGCGCGGCAGCTTCGTGCTGTCGACCAAGATCGGCCGCATCCTGCATGCCATGACGCCGGGCGAGAAGCCGCCGGCCGACTTCCGCCAGAATGGCCTGCCCGGCTTCGCGCCGGTGTTCGACTATAGCTATGACGGCGTCATGCGCTCGCTCGAGCACAGCCACCTGAGGCTGGGGCTCGCCAGGATCGACATCGCGCTGGTGCACGACGTCGACTTCTGGACGACCAAGGACCGCGCCGTCCTCGAGCAGCGCTTCAAGACAGTGATGGACTCGGGCTTCAAGGCGCTTGACGAGCTGCGCCGCGCCGGCGTCATCGGCGCGATCGGCGTCGGCATCAACGAAGCCGACACCAGCTTGCGCTTCATCAAGGCGGGGGATTTCGACTGCATGCTGCTGGCCGGCCGCTACACGCTGCTCGAACAAGGCGCGTTGTCCGAGTTCCTGCCGGAATGCCTCAAGCGCAGCGTCTCGGTGATCCTGGGCGGGCCGTACAACTCGGGCATCCTCACGGGCGGCGTGAAGGACACCTCTACTCATGACTACGAACAGGCTCCCACCCCTTTGATCGCCAAGGCCCGCAAGATTGAAGCCGTGTGTAAGCGGCATGGTGTCGAGCTCGGCGCCGCCGCCATGCAGTTCCCGCTATTCCATCCGGCACTGTGCGCCGTGATCCCGGGCGCGCTCAGCGTGCGCGAGGTGACTGAGAACGCCAAGCGCATGTCGGCCCGGATCCCGGCCGAGTTATGGAGCGAGCTCAAGCGAGAGAAGCTCTTGGACCCGGCGGCGCCCACGCCGAACTAGGCGCCTTCATAGGCGCCAAGGAGGAAACGCCATGAAGATCATCGACGCGCAGATCCACATCTGGTCGCAGACCGTGACGCCACCCTCGGGCCTGCATCGCAAGGTACAGAAGTTCACCGCCGAAGAGGCGCTGAGCGAGATGGACGAAGCCGGCGTCGACGGCGCGCTCATCCATCCGCCCTATTCCTGGGACCCGACCTCGAATGCGCTCGCGATCGAGGCGGCCAAGAAGTACCCGGACCGCTTCGCCGTGATGGGCCAGTTCCCGCTCGACGATCCGGAGAGCCGCAAGCGCATGGTCGGCTGGCGTAACCAGCCCGGCATGATGGGGCTGCGCTGGGCGCTCTTGTACCCCGAGCAGCAGAAGGCGCTGCACGAGGGCAAGCTCGACTGGGTGTGGCCGGCGGCCGAGAAGGAAGGCGTTCCGGTCGCCACCATGGCCGGCCTCTTCCTGCCGCAGTTCAAGAAGATCGCCGAGGCGCATCCCAGGCTGAAGCTGATCATCGACCATTGCGGCCTGTTGCGGCTCGAGAAGGACCAAGCGGCCTTCGGCAAGCTCGACGAGCTCTGCGCGCTCGCCAAGCTTCCCAACGTCGCGCTGAAGGCGACTGGCGCGCCCGGTTATTCGACGCAGGCCTATCCGTTCAAGAACCTGCATGACGGTCTGCATCGCATCTTTGATGCCTTCGGCCCCGACCGCTTCTTCTGGGGCACCGACATCACCCGCATGCCGTGCGGCTGGCGGCAGTGCGTGACCTTCTTCACCGAGGAGCTGCCCTGGCTCAGAGGCCGCGACCTCGAGAAGGTGATGGGCCGCGGGCTCTGCGCCTGGCTCGGCTGGAACTACGACGCCGTCAAGGGATCGTAACCAAACCGTCTACTTCTGCGGCACCACCGGGCCTCGGATCTCGCCGCCCGGGTATTGCTCGGTCTGGATATCGACGTACCAGCGGCCGGCCAAAAGGTCGGCGGCCTGCTGATCGGTGAGGGTGGCGCCGCCGATCAGCGCATTGCCCGAAAAAGGCTGGTTGAGCTCGACGATGCCCTGCTCGCCGCCGATGCCGTCGGGCCCATGGAAATAGCCGCGCGTCATCGGGCTGCTCAATCCGTTAACGTAAAGTTGCCATTTCAAGACATGGCTGACGTGGCTGTACTCGGCCTTCAGATGCCCTCCGGCCGCGGTATCGGCGGGCGGCGTCTCGGCGGCGCCGTTCAAGGTCGCGCGGAAGCTCGTCGTCGAATGGGGCGGTTCGCTCATCCAGGATGTGCAACCGCCCACCAGCAGCACGACCAGGGAACATTTCAGCATCGCTCGCATGTGCCGATCCTACGTTGAGGTGATGGCCTGCGACAACGTCGCCGCACACTTTCGCGAACGCCGCCGCAACTCAGCCATGGTTTTGGAATTGATGGCAGGCCGCATGAGAGAGCCCCGCATCACCGCGACCATCGCCGGCCGTCCCCTGCATCCGCTGCTGCGGCCCTTCGCCGGCGCCTACTTCCTGGCCGTGCTGGGTTGCGACCTGCTCTACTCCAGCGCCAGCACCTACCAGCAAGCGGTCGACACCGACTTCGCCGGCATCACCGAATGGCTGCTGGCGGCCGGGCTGGTTGCGGCCGGGCTGGCGATCGTGGTGGCCGTCATCGACTTCCTGGGCGAGCCCCTTTTCCGCAAGCTGCCCGAGCTCTGGATGTTCGCCGCCGGCGGTGCGCTGGTGCTGCTGCTCGAACTCTCCAACCTCGACCTGCGCTGGAGCCAGGGCGCCGACGGCATCGCGCCGACCGGGCTCATCCTGTCGCTGGCGACGGCCGCCGTCCTGCTCGCCACGCCCTCGCGGGCCTGGGCCCGCCTCTACCGCAGGCGCTGACGTTCCTTCCTGCCCCCTTCCTTTCAAGGAGGGGTGGATTGCGCGAGGGAGATAGCTCATGCGCGCCTTCCGGGGGATGATCGTCCCCAGAGGAAAGCGATCATGAAATACGACGTCATATCCGCCGACGGCCATGTCGACCTGATCTGGCTGCCCCCGGATCTCTTCACCAAGAACGCCTCGGCGGCGCTCAAGGACCGCATGCCCTATGTCGTCGACGGGCCGAAGGGCCCGGAATGGGTGTCGGCCAAGGGCGCCAAGTTCGGCTTGGTGAACGGCATGGGCTCGGCCGGCCGCGAATACGTGCCGGGCGTCATCCACCGCTCCGACCGCATGGCCTCGACCGGCCTCTATGACGACGGCAAGAAGGGCATCCGCCGCCTGACCGACGTCGCGCTGAGACTGAAGGACCAGGAGCGCGACGGCGTGCAGGCCGAAATCCTGTACGGCGTGCTGGGCTCGAGCGGCCGGCTGAACGATCCGGAAGCGGCCCTGCAGATGCTGATGATCTACAACGACTGGCTGCACGATTTCTGCAAGGGCGCGCCCGACCGCCTGATCGGTCTCGCCAACATCCCGAACTACAACATGGAAGAATCGGTCGCCGAGATGAAGCGCTGCGCGCGGCGCGGCGTGCGCGGCTTCGACGTCGCCAACCGCCCCGACATGACGCCGCTCTGGGATCCGTTCTGGGAGCCCTTGTGGAAGTGCGCGCACGAGACCGGCATCCCGGTGCACTTCCATACGATCGGCGGGCGCTCGCCCGACACCATCAAGATGGCTGAGGCCATCAAGCGCCGCGTGCAGGCCGTCCACATCACCGGCTTCCAGATGCACATGAGCACCATGCTGATGGGCCTGATGTTCTCCGGCGCGCCCGAGCGCTATCCGAACCTCAAGGTCGTGATCGGCGAGGCGGGCATCGGCTGGATCCCCTATGTGCTGCAGCACATGGACCTCGAGTGGGGCGACCAGTTCCAGGACCTCGACCTCAAGATGAAGCCGAGCGAGTACTGGTACCGGCAGTTCTACGCCACCTACCAGACCGATCCTGTGGGTGTCGAACTCCTGCACCTCCTGGGCGAGGACAACGTGATGTGGGGCTCCGACTACCCGCATCCCGACGGCATCTGGCCCGACAGCCAGGAGTTCCTCGACCGCGAGCTGGCCGACGTGTCGCCCGAGGCGCGCCGCAAGATTACGCGCGACAACGCGCTGAAGCTCTACCGGCTGGGCAACTAGGCGAACGAAGCGAGCCGTGTGACGGCATCGGCGCGCCGCGCCCATGCCGTCACATCGACTTGATGTCGGCGACCTCCTTGGCGAGACCGATCTTGCGGCTGCAGGCCGGCCAGTTCCAGAAGTGGCCGCGCTCGAAGATCACGTACTTCGCGAGTTCCAGTGACTGCCGATAGTCATGCGCCAGCGACAGCGCCTGCTGCGAGGAGAGCTGGCGGCCGTCCATGTCGTGCACGTAGTTGATCACCGTCCGGATGGTGAACTGGAAGCGGCCGACATAGGTGCCGCGGCCGCCGTAGATCGGCTTGTCGGAATCGCCGTAGCCGCCCGATTCGCAGACCGCGAGCTGGCGCATCACCTCGTCCTTGCGCTCGTCGACCTCGCGCGCATGCATGTCGAGGGCGGCCTGCGACGGATAGGAAGCGGAGGGTGCTGTCGGCCGGGCGCAGGCGCCAAGGCCGAGCACGAGCAGAAGGGCGGTTGTGCGAAGAAGCTTGCGAGTCACAACCGCCCCACTGATCACATGTTTTGGGCGGCGTAAACCCCTCGTTGTGACAAATATCTGTTGTCAAAGTAATCATCCTCAGGCTGGCGCGGCATCGCCTGCCCGGCCATGTTCGCCAACGTATCGTTTCATTTGTCTCGATCGCGGGCCGGCGCGCTGTAAAGGCCGAGCTCCTGTCTCTAGATTTGCCGCATGCGTGCGAAATGGCTGATCATCGGACTGGCGACGCTGGCGGGCCTGGTGCTGATCGCGGGCGGGCTGCTGTTGTACCGCGCGCGCGAGCCGGCGATCGCGGCGGCGCGCCCCCTGATCCAGGGGACCGCGTTGGCGGCGCGCTATCATTTCTTCGCCGGCATTTACGCCTCCGTGCGCAACGATACCGACGGTGCGATCAGACATCTGACCATCGCGCTCGAGTCCGGCAAGTTGAGGGAGCCGCCATTGCAGGTGGCCGCCCATCAATTGCGCGGCCTCTCCTATTGGCGCAAGCACGCCTATGCCCAGGCGCTGGCGGACTACGACGCAGCGATTCGACTGAAGCCCGACGATCCGAACCTCTACTATGAGCGCGGCTCGATCCGATATTTGGTGAGGCAGTATGACGGCGCGATCGCCGACTGCGACGCCGCACTGAGGCTCAAGCCGGGTTTGTCCAATGCCCATGTGGTGCGGGGCAATGCCTTCTACATGACAAGGCAATACGACACGGCGATCGAAGAATATGGCGCGGCGCTCGCCCTCGATCCCAAGAACGCCTGGGCCCACCTTGCGCGCGGCAACACCTACCGACTGAAGCACCAGGCGGACCAGGCCCTTGCCGACTACGACGCTGCGATCGCGCTCAACCCCAGCTACAAGGCCGCTTATTTCAACCGCGGCAACCTCCACCGCTTCGCCAAGCGCTACACGGAGGCCATCGCCGATTACAACAAGGCGATCGAGCTCGGCCAGGTCGACTCCGAAGTCTTCTACGGGCGGGGCGTCGCCTTCGCCTCCACCGGCAAGCGGGACGAGGCCATCGCCGACTTCTCGCGCACCATCGAATTGCAGCCCAAGGCCGCCAACGCCTATCTCGGCCGCGGCAAGGTGCGCGACGGGCAGGGCCGCTTCGAAGAGGCGCTGGCCGACTTCGACGCCGCGCTGAAGCTGTGGCCGACCAATGCCGGCTTCCTCTTCGAGCGCGGCCGCACCTACTACCGGAGCGGCGATCCCGAGAGCGCGCTCCGCGATTTCGACGCCGCCCTGGCGGCCGATCGCGCCGGCACGTCCGGCAAGCCCATACGCCTGATGCGCGCGCTGGCGCACTTCCAGATCGGCCAGTACGAGGGCGCGGTCGAGGACTACGACGCCGCGCTCGCGGGCAAGCTCGACCCGACATGGACCTACAACGCCATGGTCGGCCGCGGCGTCTCCCGCTTCGGCCTCGGCCGCTTCGAGGACGCAGCGCGCGACTTCGAGCGGGCCGTGGATGCCAATCCCACCGACGCCACCGCCGTGCTGTGGCTGCACCTGGCGCGCAGCAAGACCGGCGTCGATGACGCGCGCGAATACGCCGGCCGCGCCGCCAAAGAGGATCGCAATCAATGGCCCGGGCCCCTGCTCGAGCTGTACGCCGGCCCGGCCGACGGCGACGCGAGCGTCGATATGTCCAACGCCCCACAGGGCGAGGCCGCCAAGATGCGCTGTCAGACCGAATTCTACACCGGCGAATACCGCCTGATGCGCGCCGATCGCGCCGGCGCCGAGCGCGCCTTCACCGAGGCAATGCGCGCCTGCAAGCCGTACGCCATCGAATATGCCGGGGCCAAGATCGAGCTCGGGCGCCTGTAGCGGCAGCCGGAGGCCTCAGCCCGGCGCCGGATGCACCTTGATCCAGTGCCGTGCAATTTCCTCGCGTGTCGCGACCCACGCCTTGGGTCGCTGCGACACGTAGTCCAGGAAACGCGCCAGGGTCGCGGCGCGGCTCGGCCGGCCGCCGAGCCGGCAGTGCATGCCGATCGACATCATCTTCGGGCTGCGTGCGCCTTCGGCATAGAGCATGTCGAAGGCGTCCTTCATCGACTGCAGCCAGCCGTCGCCCGCGGTATGGCCGGGCGGCACGGCGAACTTGAAGTCGTTGACGTCGAGCGTGTAGGGCACGATCAGGTGCGGCTGGCCGTCGACCCGCACCCAGTAGGGCAGATCGTCGTTGTAGGAATCGCTCGAATAGAGGAAGCCGCCGTGGCGCACCACGGCGCTCAAGGTGTGCATGCCGAAGCGGCCGGTGTACCAGCCGACCGGCGGCTTGCCGGCCGACTGCCGGATCGCCGCCACCGCCTTCCTGATGTGGTCGAGCTCCTGCTCGAGCGTGAAGTCCTTGTAGTTGATCCAGCGGTAGCCGTGGCTCGCTACCTCGTGGCCGCCCTCGGCCATCGCCTTGCCGGCGGCCGGATTGAGCTCGAGCGCGCGGCCGACCGACCATGACGTGAAGCGCAGGCCGCGCTCGTTGAACAGCCGCAGGATGCGCCAGAAGCCGGCGCGGCTGCCGTACTCGTAGATCGATTCGGTAGAGAGATCGCGGCCGCCCTGGATCGCCACCCCGCCCGGCGTCTCGGTGAGATAGGTCTCCGAGAAGGCGTCGCCGTTCAGCACCGTGTTCTCGCCGCCCTCCTCGTAGTTCAGCACGAAGCTCACGGCGATGCGGGCGTCGTTGGGCCATTGCGGGTCGGGCGTGCGCTGGCCGTAGCCCACCAGATTGCGGTCGAGGTGATTGTGCATGGCAGGCCTCCCGACTATAGCTCGCGCGGAATGACGGAGGATGCATGAGCGCGGCCGGCGCGGTCAAAGAGGAACGCCTGTGGCGGCGGCACGCCGAGATGGCGAAGCTCGGCGGCACGGCGAAGGGCGGCGTCAATCGCCAGGCGCTGTCGGCCGAGGACGCGGCGGCGCGCAACCTGCTGGCCACGTGGGCCAAGCAACGCGGCTTTGCGGTGTTCACCGACTCGATCGGCAATCTCTTCGTGCGCCGCGACGGCCGCGACGCCAGCGCAGCACCCGTGATGAGCGGCTCGCACCTCGACAGCCAGCCGACCGGCGGCCGCTTCGACGGCGTCTACGGCGTGCTGGCCGCCTTCGAGGCGCTGGAGGCGATGGAAGACGCGAAGATCGCGACCACGCGGCCGCTGCTCGCCGTCGCCTGGACCAACGAGGAAGGCTCGCGCTTCCAGCCGGGCGCCATGGGCTCGGCGGTGTTCGCCGGCCACTACAAGCTGGGCGACATGCTCCAGGTCAAGGACTGGAAGGGCGTCGTGCTCAAGGACGCGCTGGCCGACACGCTCCGGGCCGCTCCGGCGCCGATGCGAGACGGCACGGGCTTCGGCGTCGCGGGCTATGTCGAGGCGCATATCGAGCAGGGCCCCAGGCTCGAGAACGATCGCAAGACCATCGGCGTGGTGACCGGCATCCAGGGCAGCCGCCGCTACATCGTGAGCATCGCGGGCGAGGAGGCGCATGCCGGCACGACGCCGCGCTCGGCGCGCAAGGATGCGTACGCCGCGGCGACCCGCATCGCGGCCGCGATGTACGAAGCCACGACCGACGCCGATGACACGCTGCGCTTCACCATCGGCCGCGTCGAAGTCGCACCCGGCTCGCCCAACACCGTGCCGGGCCAGGCGACCTTCACGATCGACATGCGCCATCCCTCGAACGACGTCCTGGAGGCGCACGACGGCAAGCTGCGCGCCATCGTCGATGCCAGTGCGGCGCCCTGCTCGGCCACCATCGAGCGCGTCACCAACGTGGCGCCGACCGACTTCGATCCGGCGGTGATCGATCTCGTCCGGGCCAAGGCCGAGGCGCTCGGCCTCAGCCACATGGACATGCCGTCGGGCGCCGGCCACGACGCCATGCACATCGCCAGGCTCTGCCCGGCCGGCATGATCTTCGTGCCCTGCGAGCGCGGCCTCAGCCACAACGAGGCCGAGAACGCCACGCCCTCCGACCTCGCCGACGGCACGCGCGTGCTGGTCGAGGTCTTGCAGGAGCTGGCCGATCGCTGAGCCATGCGCAAGCAACTCGTCTCGATCCTCTCCGACCTGATCGCCCTGCCCAGCCCCTACCCGCCCGGCACGTCGGTCGCGATCTGCGCCTATGCCGCCAAGCGCCTGCGCAAGGCGGGCTACAAGGTCGAGATCGCGCGCCGCAAGAAGGGCGTCGACAATGTCGTGGCGCGCCGCCGCGGCAAGGGCAAAGGCCCGACGCTCGCCTTCAACGCCCATGTCGACACGGTGGGCGTCGGCGAGCGCGCCCGGTGGAACAGCGATCCGTTCAAGGCGCTGGTCAGGGGCGGCCGGGTCTATGGGCTGGGCGCCGGCAACTGCAAGGGCAGCATGGCGGTGCAGCTGTGGCTCGCCGAGGAGATCGCGCGCCGAGGTGGGCCTGCGAAGGGCGAGCTGATCTTCAGCTTCGTGGCCGACGAGGAGAACCTCGGGCCCGACGGCATGGAGTACCTGCGCAGGAGCGGCAAGGTGCGGCCCGATGCGCTGATCCTGGGGGCGCAGACCGGCAACGACCTGATCGTGGCCGAGCGCGGCGTCCTGTGGGCGCGGCTCACCACCCAGGGCCGCGCCGCGCATGCCGGAAACCCGGCGGCCGGCGACAACGCCATCCTGCGCATGCTGCGGCTCGTGGTGGCGCTCAGCTCCTACTACGACAAGGCGCTGGCGACGCGCCGGTCGGGCGCCATGAAGTCTACGGTCAACATCGGCATGTTTCATGGCGGCCACAACACCAACGTCGTCCCGGCGGCCTGCACGGTCGAGATCGACCGGCGGCTCCTGCCCGACGAGCGGGTCAAGGACGCCTTCAACGAGCTCAAGCGCGTGATCGACGCTGTCGGCGAGCCGAGCAGCCTCTACAAGGTCGAGTTCCTGACCGGCACCAACGGCTTTCACGCGCCCCAGCGCGGCCGGGCGGTCGCGGCCTTCCAGGCGGCGGTCAGGAGCCGGGCTGGCAGAAAAGTGAAGTTCCTGAACGCGACGGGCGTGTCAGATGGCCGCTACTATGCCGACGATAAAATTGAGATCATCAATTTCGGCCCGGGCTCCGGCGCCGAGGGCCATGCCGCCAATGAATCGGTGCCGATCGCCGAGATGGTCGAGGCGGCCCGGGTGCAGTTGGAGGTGGTGAGGAGGTTGTTGGGCTGACGGGCCTGCCTTGCCAAAGGGAAAGGCAAGGAGGAAAATTAGGACAGCAAAGCTGACGATCCGCACGAACGCCATATATTCGCTGCTGATCGTCTAGTAAAAGGAATCTATCGAGCTGCCGGCGACGGCAGGTCGGCGAAGTTGAGTCCAAGTTGAGTCCTTTAGAGTCGGGGGTTTTCAGGGGTTTAAGTCGAAGCACAACATATGAAGCCGGGCGAGACCGAACGGTGTGGCCTGGCACACGTCAAAGGGAGGCGGACAATGATGAGACTGGGCAGGCGCACGGTTCTTCGCGGATCGGTTGGACTGGCGGCAGCGGGAGCATTTGGCAGTCCCTTCATCGCCAATGCGCAAGCCAAGACGGCGAGCGTCTTGTGGGTGCAGGGCTTCGTCAAGGAAGAGGACGAGGCGTTCAAGAACCTCGTCGAGGCCTATCAGAAGGCGAGCGGCAACAAGATCGACTACAGCCTGATCCCGTTCGGGCCGGCCATGCAGAAGATCGTCGCCGGGCTCACCAGCGGCGAGACGCCCGACATCATGTTCCACGACATCGCCGACCAGGCGGTCGTGCCGCAGAACACCTGGAACGACAAGCTGATCGACGTCACCGACGTGGTCGAGACGCAGAAGGATAACTTCCACCCGACCGCCCTGCTCGCGTCGAAGTACTACAACAACGTCACCAAGAAGCGCGGCTATACCTACGTTCCCATCAAGGCGGCGGTGCTGCCGTTCCACGTCTGGGGCTCGC
>JBPYDO010000324.1:0-33983 GCA_051985755.1 Reyranella sp.
AGCGTCGTCTTGGAGATACGCTCCATGGCTTCGAGCGCCTGGCCGGAGCTGAAGCCGGGCTTGGGCGCGCCGTTGATCACCGCGGCGCGGAAGCCGTTATAGCGGATCACCGTCTGCGGACCCTGGACCAGGCGCGCCTGGGCGAGCGAGCGGATCGGCACCATAGCGCCGAAACTGGTGCGCACATAGACGCGATAGATGTCGTCGATGGCGTCGCGGAAGCGGCCTTCCGACTGGATGTTGACCTGCCAGGTGCGGCCGAACAGGTTGAAGTCGTTGACGTAGTAGCCGCCCAGGGTCGACTGCAGCGCGTTGAAGATGTCGCTCACCTTGACACCCAGCACCTGCGCCTTGTTGCGGTCGATATCGAGATAAACCTGTGGCGTGTCGGCCGCAAAGGTCGTGAACACGCCGGCAAGCTCCGGCTGCTGGTTGGCCGCCACCGTCAGCGCCCGAGTCACCGCCGCGAGTTCGCCCGCCGACTGGCCCTGCAGGGCCTGGAGCACGTACTGAAAGCCACCGGTGCTGGCGAGGCCCAGGATGGGCGGCAGGTTGAACGGAAAGGCGATAGCGCCGCGAAGCGACCCAAGCTGCGGTCGCAGCTTGGCGAGAATGGCGTCGACTTTCTGCGCCGCCTCGGTTCGATCGGCGTAGGGCTTCAGTCGCACGACGAAGAAGGCCTGGTTCGACGACACGACGTAGTCGATGAAATTCAGACCGACGACCGAAAGCACGCCCTGCACACCGGGGATCGGCTTGATCATGTTCTCGACCTGGGCCACCAGCTCCTCGGTCCGGTTGAGCGAGGCGCCCTCGGGCAGTCGCATGGCGGCGAAGAAGGCGCCCTGGTCCTCCGACGGCAGGAAGCCCTTGGCCGTCACCTGGAATACCCCGTACGACGCTGCCCCGGCGGCGATGACCGCGACGATCCCCAACACGGCTACCCTCACCAGGCGGCGCACCACGGCGACGTAGCCGTCGCGCATCCGGTCGATCGCCCCCAGCACGTAGCGCATCGGGCCGGTGCTACGTTGGCCGTGGCGCAACAACACGGAGCACAGCGCCGGGCTGAGGCTCAGCGCATTGATCGCCGAGATCAGCATGGCGATCGACACCGCGACGGCGAATTGACGGAACAGCTGGCCGCTGACGCCGGGAATGAAGGCCACCGGTACGAACACCGAGAGCAGCACCAGGGTGATGGCGATGATCGGTGCGGTGATCTCGGCCATCGCCTTCTTTGTGGCTTCGGGGACCGTGAGTTCCGGCTCGGCCTCGAGCACGCGCTCGACGTTCTCGATCACCACGATGGCGTCGTCGACCACGATGCCGATCGCCAGCACCAGGGCGAGCAGAGAGACAGTATTGGCCGAATAACCGATCAGCAGCAGCACTGCGAATGTGCCGATGATCGACACAGGCACGGCGACCAGGGGAATGATCGTGGTGCGCAACTTGCCGAGGAACAGGAACACCACCACCGCGACAAGTGCGAAGGCAATCACCAGCGTGTTCACGACCTCCTGGATGGTCGAGGTGACGAAGGTCGTTGCATCCCAGAACACGTCGTAGGTGAGGTCGTCGGGAAAGCGCTGTTTCAGCTGCTCCATCACCTGTCGCACGTTGCGCGCGATCTCGACGGCGTTGGCGCCGGGCGACTGGTAGATGCCGATCGCCGCGGCCGGAGCGCCGTTGAACCGGCTGTAGCGTTCCTGGCTCTTGGCGCCGAGGTCGACGCGGGCGATATCCTTGACCCGCACGACGGAGCCATCTGGATTGGCACGCACGATAATGTTCTCGAATTCGTCCGTGCGCGTCAGCCGGCCCTCGGTCTTGATGGTGAGCTGGAACTGCTGGGCCTGCGGCGTCGGCGACGAGCCGATGCGGCCGAGCGCGGCCTGCACGTTCTGGCTCTGCACCGCCGTCACCACGTCGTTTGGCGTGAGGTTGAAGGCCGTGAGCTTGTCGGTGTCGAGCCACAGGCGCAGCGAATAGTCGAGCGCGCCGAACAGGCTGGCCTGGCCGACGCCTCGAACGCGCGCCAGGGGATCGATGATATTGATGGTGGCGTAGTTGTTGAGAAAGAGCGCGTCGTGCGTGCCTTTGGGCGAATAGATGTTGATCACCTGCAGGAGCGCCGCCGATTTCTTGCGGATGACCAGGCCCTGGCGCTGCACCTCCTGCGGCAGCTGCGGCACGGCGAGCTGGGCGCGGTTCTGCACGTTGACGGTGTTGATGTCCGGGTCGGTACCGAGGGCGAAGGTGACCGTGAGGTTGTAGCTGCCGTCGGAGGCGCTGGCCGACTGGTAGTAAAGCGCGTTGTCGACGCCGTTGATCTGTTCCTCGATCGGCTGGGCGACAGTGTTCTGCACGACCTCTGAATCGGCGCCGGGATAGATCGTGGTCAGAGAGACCTGCGGCGGCACGATTTCCGGGAACTGCGCGATCGGGATCTGGAAGATCGCCAAGATGCCCGCGAGCGTGATCACGATCGAGATGACGAACGCCAGCCGCGGCCGGTCGATGAAGACGCCGGAGATCATGGCGGCCCCCTCAGTGTCCGGCTGACGGCGGCAGGATCGTTTCCTGCACGACCTGACCCGGTCGCACTTTCTGGATGCCGTCGACGATCACCTTGTCGCCTGCGTTGAGGCCCGAGACGACGACGACGTCGGTGTCGAGATTGGGGCCGGTCTTTACGCGCCGCTGCACGACCTTGTGCTGGGCGTCGACCACCAGCGCATAGAACCCTGTCTGGTCGACCTGCAGCCCCGCCTGCGGCATGACGAGGCGCGGCTCGGACTGGCGCTCGCGGATCACGGCGGTCACGAACTCGCCGTCGGACAAAGTTCCCTCGGGGTTGGGGATGGTGGCGCGCATGATCAGCGTATCGGTCTGCTGATCGACCTGAGGATCGGTGAAGTTCCACACGCCGGGATGGGCGTAGTCCTGGCCGTTCGGCAGGCGCACCCCGATGTCGATCTTGGCCATGCTGCCACCCTCGCGGCGGCGCGCCTCGCGGATGGTCTCGAGGTCGCGCACGCTCACGGGAAACAAGACGTAGATCGGATCCTGGCTGACGATGGTCGCGAGCACGCCGCTCGCCGGATTGACGAGATTACCGACCGTGTAGGCGGTGCGGCCGATGCGGCCGGCGATCGGCGAACGGATGTCGGTGTAGTCGAGATTGACCTCGGCCTGGGTGAGTGCCGCTTTGGCCTGCAGGATCTTGGCCGCCGCGGTGTCTTGCGCCGCCTTGTCCTGGTCGACCACGGACTGCGGACTGTACTGCCGCTTGTTCAGCTCCACCTGACGGGCCAATTGAAGCCGCGCGTTGGTCGATTCGGCCTCAGCCGCTGCCACGTTGGCCTTGGCCTGGTCGACCGCGGCTTGGAACTGCACTTTCTCGATCTGGTAGAGCAGGTCGCCCGCCTTGACCTCCTGGCCCTCGACGAACAGCACCTTCTCCAGGAAGCCCTCGACGCGGGCGCGCACGTCGACCTTGTTCACGGCCTTGACGTGACCGACGAACTCGAACGACTGATTCACGGCTTTGTGAGCGATGACGCTCACGCCGACCGATGGCGCCGGCGGCGGCTCGGCCGATTGGGCGGGTGAACTCGAGCCGCGAAGCAGGAACCAGCCCAGGCCGGCGAGCACCACCACAACCGTGACACCGCCTGTCACAATCCATCGCGGCCGCGACATAACCCCACGAGCGTCGATCGGCATTTGACCCTCACCTCTCGTCGCCCCCGCTTTCAGTGTAGCATGGCACTCGTGGCGGCGGAGGGCACGCTGAAATGCCAATGACGTTATTTGACAAGATCTGGGACGGCCACGTCATCGCCGATCTCGGCAACGGCTTCGTCCTGCTGCATATCGATCGGCTGCTGCTGCACGACCTTTCCGGCGCCCGTGCGCTGCGCGATCTCGCCGGCAAGGGCTATTCGCCGGCCCAGCCGCGGCTCACCTTCGCAACGCCCGACCATGCCATATCGACCAGGCCGGGCCGCACCGAAGAAACCTTTGCGCCGGGCGCGCCGCTTCTCAAGGGCTTGCGCGAGAACACGAAGAAATTCGGCATTCATCTTTTCGATATCGGCCAGGACGGCAACGGCATCGTGCACATCGTCGGTCCCGAGCAGGGGCTCACCCTGCCCGGCACGACCTTGGTCTGCGGCGACAGCCATACCTGCACCCATGGTGGCATGGGCACGCTCGCTTTCGGCATCGGCTCGTCCGAGCTCGAGCACGTGCTCGCGACACAGACCATGATCCAGCGCAAACCCAGGCGCTTTCGCGCCCACTTCGAGGGCACGATACCGGCCGGAGTGACCGCCAAGGACATGATCCTGCACCTGATCGGCGACGTCGGAACGGCGGCGGGCGTCGGTCATGCCGTCGAATATGCAGGCTCGGCCGTGCGCGCCCTGCCGCTCGAAGCCAGGCTCACCCTGTGCAATCTGTCGATCGAGATGGGCGCGCGTACCGGCATGGTGGCGCCCGACGACACCACCTACGAATATCTCGCCGGCCGCGACTATGCGCCGAAGGGCATCCTGTGGGACCGCGCCCTGGCGCACTGGCGTACGCTGCCCTCTGATCCCGACGCCGAATTCGACCGCGAGCACACGATCGACATGTCCAAGGTGGCGCCGCAGATCACCTGGGGCACCAGCCCCGAGCATGTGATCGCCGTGGACAGGCCGATCCCGGACCCGACGACAGGCCCTCAGGAAAAGCGCGCGGCCTGGACGGCGGCGCTGCAGTATCAGGGGCTCGAGCCCGGCAGGCCGATCGAAGGCACCAAGGTCAATTGGGTGTTCATTGGCTCCTGCACCAACAGCCGCATCTCCGACCTGCGGGCGGCAGCGGAAATCGTGAAGGGTCGCCGCAAGGCGCCGCACGTTAACGCCTGGGTGGTGCCAGGCTCGGAGTGGGTGAAACAGCAGGCCGAAACCGAGGGTCTCGATCGGATTTTCGCCGGGGCGGGCTTTGAATGGCGCGAGCCCGGCTGCTCGATGTGCATCGCCTCCAACGGCGAGCGCGTGCCGCCGGGAGAGCGAAGCGTGTCGACCTCCAACCGCAACTTCGTCGGCCGCCAGGGTCCGGGTGCGCGCACCCATCTCGCGAGCCCGGCGATGGCCGCCGCCGCCGCGATCAAGGGCGCGATCACCGACGTGCGTAAGCTCTAGGGGGAGCGACCATGGACAAGTTCACAAAGGTAACGGGCGTGGCTGCTCCCTTGATGCGCCAGAACGTCGATACCGACCTCATCATAAGGATCGAGCGCCTGGTCAATAACACCGGCCGCGATGGATTGGGTCCCTACTGCTTCGAGCAGATCCGCTTCACGGCGGATGGCTCGGAAAACCCCGACTGCGTGTTCAACCAGCAGCCTTATCGGGGGGCTCCGATCATCCTGTCGGCTGACAATTTCGGCTGCGGGTCCAGCCGCGAAGGCGCGGTGTGGGCGCTGCGCGGCATGGGCGTCGAGGCGGTGATCGCGCCGTCCTTCGGCGACATCTTCTTCAACAACTGCTTCCAGAACAGCCTGCTGCCGGTCACCCTGCCGATCGCCGAGGTGATCAGTCTCGCCGATGAGATGCGCGCCTCGCCCGGCAATGCGCGCATCACGGTGGATCTCGAGAATTGCACCGTGGTCTCGCCGACCGGGCGGGTCATTTCCTTCAAGATCGATGCGCGGCGCCAGCATGCCATGCTGAACGGGCTGGACGATGTCGCCCAGACGCTGATGCAGCAGCGCGACATCGCCGACTGGCAGAAGACCGACCAGTCAGCCCGCCCCTGGGTGTGGCTCTAGCGACGCGTGAAGCCGCTGCATCTTGGCGCCGCGCTGGCGATCGCGGCGATTTGGGGCCTCAACTTCACCGTCATCCGGTTCGGCCTCGACGAGTTCACGCCCCTGGCTTTCGCGGCCTGGCGCTTCGTCATCGCGAGCCTGCCGGTCCTGTTCCTGCCGAAACCCGCCGTCTCCTGGAAGCTGCTGGGCGGCATGGCGCTCTTTCTGTTCACCGGCCAGTTCGTGCTGCTGTTCATCGCCGTCAAGGCCGGACTGCCGCCGGGTCTGTCGTCGGTCCTCGTACAGCTGCACGGTCCGCTCACCGTCGTCTTGGCCGCCCTGTTCCGGCACGAACGCGCCAACGCCTGGCAGTGGGCAGGATTGGGCGCGGCCTTGATCGGCGTCCTGCTGATCGCCCGCTCGGTCGAAGGCAGCACGACCGTGCTGGCGGTGGGCTTCGCCTTCCTGTCGGCGCTGAGCTGGGCCATCGGCAATCTCTTCCTGCGCGAGGTGCGTGGCGCTTCCCTGTTCGCGGTGACCGCCTGGGTGTGCCTGCTGCCGATCGTGCCGATGCTGGCGGCAAGCGTTGCCGTCGACGGTGTGAGTGCGGCGCTGGCGCCGGTCCTGGCGCCCAGCTGGCGCGGCTGGCTGGTGCTCCTCTACACGGTCGTGCCGGCAATGTGGCTGGGCTACTGGATCTGGGGGACGCTGCTGCGCCTCTATCCGGCGGCCAAGGTGGGACCGGTGTCGCTGCTCGTGCCGTGTTGCGCGCTCAGTTTTTCGGCGTGGATCACGGGCGAGCCGCTCAATGGACTGCGCCTCGCAGGCGTTGCCGTCGTGCTGGCCGGAGTGGCCTTGGGCATGCTTTCGGCGGTCCGCTCACCAAAGACCCTGGAGCATTGATTCAAAAAGGAAAACGGGAGCTTTCGCTCCCGTTTTCACTCCCCAATGGGCACCCCGCAGCGGCCGAGCCGGCACACGGAATGCAGTCCCATGACGGTTACCTTACGCTCACCGTTTCCTTTAGTCAATCCGCATCGCCAGCGCGGAAACATTCCAAGGCGCTGATTAAATCTTTGAAGATCCACGGTATTCAGCGTCAAAAGGCCAGCCCGGCTGGAGGAGAAATGTGAAGCGTTTGTCGATCCTTGCGGCCTTCGCGAGCGTCTTGCTGAACGTGGCGTCGGTCGCTCGGGCCGAGGAAGCGCCGCTGGCCCTGGAGAGCAAGATCCCGCTCGGCGCCGTCGCCGGTCGCATCGACCACTTCGCCTTCGACAGCGATCGCCAACGGCTGTTCGTCGCCGAACTCGGCAACAACAGCGTTGGCATCGTCGATCTCGAGGCGGGCAAAGTGCTCGGCCGGCTGAGCGGCCTCAGGGAACCGCAGGGCGTCGCCTGGCATGCCGCAACGCGCACGCTCTACGTCGCCGATGCAGGCGACGGCTCGGTGCGCCTCTACCAAGGCGCCGACTTCACGCCCGCCGGCGCCATCGCGCTCGGCGACGATGCCGACAACATACGCCTCGATACGTGGCGTGATCGCGTCGTCGTGGGTTACGGCAGCGGGGCGCTCGCCATCATCGATCCGATGAGCCGCCGGAAGGTCGCCGACGTGCCGCTCAAGGCGCATCCCGAAGGCTTTCAATTCGACGATTCAGGATCGCGTCTGTTCGTGAACGTGCCCGATGCGCGGCAGATCGCGGTGATCGATGTCGGCGCCGGCCGGCAGACCTCGACGCTCGATAGCGGGACGGATCATTCGAATTTTCCCATGGCGATCGATGCCGGGCTGCATCGCGTGCTGGTCGCCTTCCGCAGTCCGCCGCGGCTGGCGGTGTTCGCCGCCGATAGCGGCAAGCTCCTGGCGAGGCTCGAGGCCTGCCGCGATGCCGACGACGTATTCGTCGATGCCAAGCGGCATCGAGTCTACGTGAGCTGCGGCGAAGGCGCGATCGACGTGCTCTCCGAGATCGACGGCAACTACCGGCGCCTCACCCGCCTGCCCACGCCGAGCGGGGCGCGTACCTCGTTCTTCGCGCCGACGACCGACCGGCTCTATCTCGGCGTGCGGGCGTCGGCTGGCGAGCCTGCCGCGGTCTGGATCTTTCGCCCATCCCCTTGAGTCGCAGAGGGAAAGCCGCCCGGCGGAACGCTCTCTCTTGCAAAGTAAGCCGTCTCGATAAACCCTGTCGCCATGCCCGACGCCTCGCATTCCCTGCCTCGCCAGCTCGATGCCGCCATTGTCGGCGGCGGGCTCGCCGGTCTCTATGCCATCCATCGGCTGCGCGGCATGGGCCTCAGGGTGCGGGCCTATGAGGCGGGCTCGGGCATCGGCGGTACCTGGTTCTGGAACCGCTATCCGGGCGCGCGCTGCGACGTGGAGAGCCTCGAATATTCCTACAGCTTCTCAAACGAGCTGCAGCAGGACTGGAAGTGGCCGGAGCGCTACGGCACGCAGCCCGAGATCCTGAAATACATCAATCACGTCGCCGACCGTTTCGACCTTCGGCGCGACATACAGCTCAATACCCGCATCACGCGGGCACTGTTCGACAGCAAGGCGAACGAGTGGAGCCTCACGACCGATGCCGGCGAGGAAATTCGCGCGCGCTATTGCGTCATGGCGGCCGGCAATCTTTCGACGCCGCGCGTGCCCGACTTCAAGGGCCTGAAGAACTTCAAGGGCAAGTGGTACCACTCGGGCCTGTGGCCGCACGAAGGCGTCGACTTCACGGGACTGCGCGTCGGCCAGATCGGCACCGGCTCGTCGGGCATTCAGATGATCCCGATCATCGCCAGGCAGGCCAAGCACCTGCACGTGTTTCAGCGCACTGCCAACTTCAGCTTGCCGGCGCGCAATGGACCGATGGATGCCGAACGCGAACGCCGGCATAAGGCCGAATATCCGGCGCGCCGTGCCGCGGCCGCAGAGACGCCTTTCGCGATCGGCGGGCATCCCAAGCCCACGAAGTCCGCCCGGGATATTCCGGAAGACGAGCGCAACCGGGACTACGAAGCGAAATGGCAGGAAGGCGGCAGCATCAGCTACCTCTATGCCTATACCGACCTCTTGGTGAACGAGGCATCCAACGACACAGCGTCGGAGTTCGTGCGCAGCAAGATCCGCGCCACGGTGAAGGATCCCCGGACGGCGGAACTGCTCTGCCCCAACGACCATCCGATCGGCACCAAGCGGCTCTGCCTCGATACTGACTACTACGAGACCTACAACCGGCCGAACGTCACCCTGGTCGATGTGCGTCGCGATCCGATCGAGGAGATCAGCGAAATCGGCCTGCGCACAGGCAAGCAGCGCTTCGAGCTCGATGCCATCGTCTTCGCCACCGGCTTCGACGCCATGACCGGCGCGCTCAAGGAGATCGACGTGCGCACCAGCGAAGGCGCGGTGCTGCGCGATCATTGGCTCGGCGGACCGCTCACTTATCTCGGCATCATGGTGGCGGGCTTCCCCAACATGTTCATCGTCACCGGGCCCGGCAGCCCCGGCGTGAAGACGCAGATGATCGCCTCCATCGAGCAGCACGTCGATTGGATCGCGGGCGCGATCGACCATCTCGGCAAGCACCAGCTCGATCGCATCGAGCCCACCGGTCAGGCCGAGACGGCGTGGGTCGCGCACGTCAATGCCGTGGCCGACAGCACGCTCTATCCGCGCGCCAACTCCTGGTACATGGGCGCCAACATTCCCGGCAAGCCGCGGGTGTTCATGCCCTATGTCGGCGGCTTTGATCGCTACAGGAAGCACTGCGATGCCGTCGCCGCCAAGGGCTACGAAGGCTTCACGCTCTCGCGCCACGAGACGGTCGCGGCTTAGCTCCTAGGCGTTTGCCGACGGGATCAGGAGGCGCGCTGCAAGCGCGCCCGCTGCGGCGACCACAACCGCCGCCGTGAAGGCAAGCGGCAGCGTAATCGTCACCAGCACTCCACCCAGCGCCGCGCCCAACGGGACGCCGCACAGGTTGAGGCTCATGGAAACCGCCATGATGCGACCCAGCCACTGCGGTTCGGCGCTACGCTGCCGCAGGGTCAGCAGCGCGACGTCGACTGGACCGGAAAAGAGGCCAACCAGGGCCAGGCCAATCACGAGGAGCGCAAGGCTCGGCAGGGCCAGAATTGCGGCGATCGCCAGCGCCGTGCCCAGGATGCCCAGCACAATGAACAGCCGCTCGCGGTGCTGCGTGCGCCAGTGCCCCGCCAGCAGCGCACTCGCACCGCCGGCAAGTCCGGCGAGGGCCCACAGCAGGCCAACCAGGGAATCTCCGGTGGCGCCGCGACCGATCAGATCCGTCACGAAGACCGGAACCGCCACGGCGAGGATGCCCCAGGCGGCCTGGTAGAGCGCGTAGGAGAGCGAAAGAGCGCGCAGGGTCTGGTGTCGCACAACGTAGGTCACCGCCGCCAACGCCTCGCCGAGCAAGGGCCGCGGCGTCGGGCCAACGGGCCGACGGCGTTTGGCGAACGACACCAGTGCAAGACTCGCGACCAGCGGCAGCACGGCGATGAGCAGCATCGTGGCGTCCGGACCCGCGAACCCGATCAGTACGCCACCCATGGCGGCGCCCAGCACGTCGATCAGGGCGAAGCTGCTGGTGTCGAGCGCATTGGCGCGGTCGAGCGCCTCGGGCGGCACCAGTTCGGGAATGAGAACCCGAATGCCGGCCGATCCCAGCGGCGAGGTGAGCGACTGCAGGGCGACCAACACCAGCAAGACCGGCGCATCGACCAGGCCCGCCCAGCCACCCAGGGCAAGGATCAACAGCAGCGTTCCGCTTGCCGCCATGTCGATCGCCATTGCGCGGGCAGCGCCAACGCGGTCGAGCAGGGCGCCGGCCAGCGGGCTCACCGCAAGGCCAGGCGCCAGGGAAGCAAACGACACCCAGCCCGCCAGCAGCGGCGAGTGAAAGCGGCCGAGTGCGTAGAGGACGATGGCCACCGAGAACATGCGCCCGGCCAGCCGCGACAAGCAGGCGACAAGAAAAAGCTGGCGCACATAGGGCAGTCGGAACAGCGCACCATAGGTACGCAAGGCCGCGGTCATGGACTTCAACCTATCATGCCCACCGAAAGGACTCGTCAAACGCCGGACGAGCGCCTATTCCACGCCGCCATGCCGACCCTGCGCTCCCTGGCCGAGCTTGAACGCGAGGGCCTGATTCATGCCGGGGCCGGGCTCGAGGCGGCGGCGCAGTCGATGGCGATCGCCATCACGCCGGAGATGGCGGCGCTGATCGACCGCCGCGACCCGCGCGACCCCATCGCGCGGCAGTTCCTGCCCGACTCCGCGGAGACCGAGATCGCGGCCAACGAGCTCGCCGATCCGATCGGCGATGAAGCGCGCTCGCCGATCAAGGGCATCGTACACCGTTACCCCGACCGCGTGCTCCTGAAGCCGGTGCATGTCTGCCCGGTCTATTGCCGCTTCTGCTTTCGCCGCGAGAAGGTGGGGCCGGGCGGCGATGCGCTCTCGGAAGCCGAGCTCGAGGCGGCACTCGACTACATCCGAAGCCATCGCGACATCTGGGAAGTCATCCTGACCGGCGGTGATCCGCTGATGATGGCGCCGCGCCGCCTCGGGCAGTTGATTGCGACTCTCGATACGGTCGACCACGTCGCGGTGGTGCGCATCCATAGCCGCGTGCCGGTAGTCGATCCGGCGCGAGTTACCGATGCGCTGATTGCCGCGATCAGGCCCCGGCGCGCCGCGCTGTGGTTGGGCATCCATTGCAACCACGCCCGTGAACTGACGGCCGAGGCCCGCGCCGCCCTGGCGAAGCTTGCCGACGCGGGCATTCCGCTCACGGGGCAGACAGTGTTGCTGGCCGGCGTGAACGATCAGGTCGAGACACTGGAAGCCTTGATGCGTGCCTTGGTGAGCGCCCGCGTAAAGCCTTACTACCTGCACCATCCTGACCTCGTGCGCGGCACAGCGCACTTCCGCGTCTCCATCGAACGCGGCCAGGCCTTGATAAAGGCGTTGCGCGGCCGGCTGTCAGGCCTCGCCCAGCCGACCTACGTGCTCGACGTTCCTAGTGGTCACGGCAAGGTGCCGATCGGTCCGGCCTATCTCGGCGATGATCCCGATGCATTGCAGGTCGAGGACGCCTTCGGCCAGCGTCATCGTTATCCGGGCTAGTTCTCGTGCAGGGTTTCGTCGCCGATCGGGCCCTGGGCCTCGACGACCAGCTCGATCTCGCGGCCGCTCGCCTTCTCGAAAGTGAGCGAGACCGGCACGCGTTGGCCTTTGGCGAGTGGTGACCTGAGCCCCTGCAGCAACAGGTGATAGCCGCGCGGCTTCAGGGTGATGGGGGTGCCAGGCGGCAGGCCGACGCCGCGCTCAAGCAGGCGCATGGTGATGTCGGCGCCGACCACCTTGATGCCGTGCAGCTCGACCTTGTCGGCAAGCGGGCTCGTTGCACCGACCAGCCGGTCGGCTTGTTCGCTCCGGTTGACGATGGTGAAGAAGCCGCCGGCTTCCGTTG
The DNA here is from genome assembly GCA_051985755.1 of Reyranella sp. Classification (GTDB taxonomy): domain Bacteria; phylum Pseudomonadota; class Alphaproteobacteria; order Reyranellales; family Reyranellaceae; genus Reyranella. Next base: position 12,307 of record JBPYDO010000324.1, read on the forward strand.
AGTCGGCGGATGCGCTGCGCGCCCAGGGATGGCTGATGTCGATGCTCATGCCGCTTGGCTTCTAGCAGAGGCAGGCAAGCTGTGCCGCAAGTCTAACGCCGCGCCGCGGCAACGGCGGCCCGCGTAATGCGGGCTGGTGGCGCAGTCAGCTCCTCGACCAGCCAATCCTCGAAGGCGCGGGTCTTGGGACGGGCGGCCGTTGCCGGCGGGCAGACGAACCACCAAGCCTTGCCGGAATCGACGATCTGCGGGAACGGCTGGAACAGCCGTTCCTCCGACAACTCTTCGCGGAAGAGCTGCGGCGGCCCGACGGCGACGCCCGCCCCTTCCATCGCCGCTTCGACGGCAATCATCGTCGAATCGAAAGTGAGCACGCGCTTGGGCTTGAAGTCGCCCATGCCGACCGCCCGCAGCCAGATCGGCCATTCCTGATCGTTGATCATGTCGATCAACGGCACGCGCTTCAGGTCGTCCAGCGACTTCAGCCTGTCGCGGTAGCGCTTGCCGCAAAGCGGCGTCAGCACGTCGCTGAACAGGCGGGTGGCATGCAGTTCCGGCTCCGGCTGGACGGTGAAACGGATGGCACAGTCGAAATCCTCGCGAGCGAAATCGATGTGGCGCTGGCTGGTTGTCATGCGCACCTCGATCTCGGGATGCTTGGCTTGGAAACGGTGTAGCCGCGGCGCCAGCCATCCGAGCGCGAAGGTCGTCATCAGGCTGACGTTGAGGGTGCCCGAATTGGCCTTGCGGCCGACCCGCTCGAGCGCGTTGGTCATGCGGTCGAACGCGTCGCGCAGGTCCGGCAACAGCGCCTGGCCCTCGCTCGTGATCTCGAGCCCGCGCGGCCGGCGCACAAACAGTGCGACGCCCAGGCGCTCCTCGAGCGCCTTCACCTGATGGCTGACCGCGGCCTGGGTGACGTGCAACTCCTCGGCGGCGTGTGTGAAGCTCGCATGGCGGGCGGCGGCTTCGAAGGCGCGCAGCGCGTTGAGCGGCAGCTGAGAACGGCTCATGTGAGTCGCCAGACCAATAGTTTTTCTATGTCTCTCCTGAGCATTGATCCTTTGTCCTTCGGCAAAGCATACAGCAAATATGCCATGAAACGAGGCGCAACAGAACCCGTCGCGGATCTGGTGCCTCAAACGGAGCTAAGCCATGACGACCCTGTCCAGCGTGCGGGAATGGGCCCGCGCGGAAGTCCCTGTCTTCTCTTTCGGCCGCACCGTCGGGTTGCTGGCCGGCGTGATCGTGGTCGGGGTCGAGGCCTTGCTCAACCGCGCCGAGTTGCATCGTTCGCGACGCCAACTCGCCGAGCTGGACGACCGGCTGTTGCGGGATATCGGGCTCGACCGGGCCAGCGCCCGCTTCGAGGCCACGAAGCGCTTTTGGGACTAAAGGGCCGCTGGGACTGAATTCCCGGCCCGGGAATTGCCGGCGGTAGGCGGATAGAGCAGGCTGGTCGGGGTGCCTATATGGGCACCATGACCCAACACACGCTCTCTTTCCCTACCTTGGCTCTCGCCACGACCCCGAGCCTTCCGGATCCGGAGACCTGCTGGCAGGCCGTCCGGCAGCGCGATCGCGCCTACAACGGCCGGTTCTGGTTCTCGGTCAGGACGACGGGCGTCTATTGCCTGCCGTCCTGTGCCGCCCGTCCGCCCTTGCGGCGGAACGTGGCCTTTCACACCTCGCCCGACGCCGCCGAGGCGGCGGGCTTCCGCGCCTGCAAGCGCTGCAAGCCCAGAGACTGGAACGGCGAGGCCGGCCTCAGCCGGCCGGTCGCCAGGGCGTGCGCGCTCTTCGCCGCCGAGGGCGCGGATGCGCCGCCGTCGCTGGCCTCGATCGCCCGGCGCGTCGGCCTGTCACCCAGTGCGCTCAGCAAGCGCTTCGTCGCCGAGCTCGGCCTGGCACCGCGCGACTGGCTGCTCGCCAAGAAGCGCGAGCGCTTTCGCAAAGCGTTGCGCGGCGGCGAGAAAGTCGCCGAGGCGATCTATGGGGCGGGTTTCGGCTCGCCAAGCCGCGTCTATGAGTCGAGCGACAAGGCGTTCGGCATGACGCCCGCCACCTACGCCAAGGGCGGCGCAGGCGCGCATATCGACTTCACCACCGTCGACTCCGACTATGGCCGCGTCCTGGTGGGGGCGACGCACAAAGGCATCGCCGCCGTTTTCCTGGGCGATAACGACCGCACTTTGGAGCGCGATCTCCGGCAGAACTTCCCCGCCGCCGAGATACGGCGTGACGATGCGGCCCTGGCGGCACGCGTGAAGGCCGTGCTGGCCCGGCTCTACGGCCGCAAGCCTTCGGCGCTCGACTCGGCCGAGGTGCCGCTCGACATCATCGGCACCGCCTTTCAGTGGAAGGTCTGGAAGGCGCTCACCGAGATCCCGGTGGGCGCGACTCGGACCTATGCCGAGATCGCCAAGCGCATCGGCTCGCCAGGTTCCGCGCGTGCGGTCGGCCGCGCCTGTGCCACCAATCAGGCGGCGGGTGTCATTCCCTGCCACCGTGCCGTCGGCGCCAACGGTTCGCTGAGCGGCTACCGCTGGGGCCTCGAGCGCAAGCAGCGGCTGCTGGCCGAGGAAGGCCGCCGCCGCGCCGCGTCATAGGTGAATGCGGCTTAGTTGCTGTTCTCGAGGCGGTCGATCACGTAGCGCCCGTTCTTGCGCACGAGATCGAAGCGGATCTTGTCGCCGGGGGTGAGGCCCACGAGCTGGGCCTTGTCCTCAACGGCAAAGACCCTGGTCATGGGATCGAGCTCGTAACGCGGGATCGCGCCATGGCGGACAGTGAGCGTGCCGGCCTTTTCGTTCACCGAGACGATGCGCCCGGCCGCCAGCGGCGTCTCCTGGGCAGGCTGCAGGTTCGCGAGGTCACGTGCAGCGGCCGCCTTGAGCGCGGGGCAATCTGTATTGCGCGCTGCCCAGACACCGCCGCTCGCGCAGAGGCCGATGACTGCCAACCACGAAATCACCAATAGCCGTCGCATCACGCACCTCCTTCAGCCCGGGCGTGACTTAGAGATCGAAATGGAGGGGCCAAACCGCAAGGTGCAGTGCGGCAAAAAAAGCTCACCTTCCTGAGAGGCCTGCGTGTTTAGCTTTGTCGCCGTCGCTGTTCAGGGTCGACTGCGGCGCAGCAGGACATAAAAAGCGCCCGACCCTCCGTGCCGCAAATGGGCCGGCTTCACCCCGCGCACTCTCGCCCGATTTTCGGCACGATTGAGCCATGTTGCGAACTCCTCGCGAATGCGGCCGCCGACGATCCGGCCGGAGACCTCACGCAGGCCCTTGCCGGTGACGATCAAGACCAACCGCAAATCGAGTGCGGTGGCCTCCTCGAGAAAGCGTACGACGGCGCGTTCGGCCGCCGCCAGCGTCATGCCGTGGAGGTCGAGCGTCGCTTCCGGCGAGCGCCGCCCGCGCGACAGGGCACGGTCGATGTCGCGATCGAAGGCAAACTCCGTTGCGGGCTGGTCCTGTTGGTCCCGCCGCCTGCCATGGCCGGACGGCGCAGCCGCCTTAGCGCTGTCCTGCCGGCGTTCCTTTTGCGCGGCCGCCGGCCGTTTCGACACGCGCGCGCCGCGTCCGCCCTTGAGGGGAGCCACGTCGGCCATCGCCGCCTTGAACAGATCGACGTCCCGCGCCATGGCAATTCGTGTAGCCTTGGCTGCGAGGCGGGTCTACACAGCGCGCCATGGCCATGGCGCCCAACACGCCGACCGGCGTCCAGCCCGACCCCGACCTGCAGACCGGGCTGCAATTCATCAAGGCGGGCTGGTTCGATCGCGCCGAGCCGTTGTTCAGGGCGGCGCACGGCCGCTACGGCGACCGACCCGACATCTTGCACTATCTCGCGGTCTGCCTGTCCAAGCGCGGCGCGCTCGCCGATGCTGAGGGGCTGTGGCGCAAGGCGCTCGCCAAGGACCCCAACGAGCCGATGCTGTACTTCAATCTCGGGTTGGCGGCACGCGGCCTGGGCAAGCTGGACGAGGCGGCCAAGTTCTTCCGCGACACCATCCGGCGGCAGCCGAACCATTTCGACGCCCGATTGGCGCTCGCCACTCTGCATATCGAGCTCGGCCGCTTCACCGCGGCCGAGCGCGAACTCGCCGAGATGGCCGACACTCTCGATCGCGCCATCCAGCAGCCCGGCGGCGAGCCGCTCAAGCCATTGCAGGCGCGCGTCCGCAACATGCTGGGCCACGCTCTCTACCGGCTCGGCCGCTACGGGCCGGCGCTGCAGGTGCTCGACATGGCTCTGCTCGATGCCGGTGAGGACAGCGTACGGCGCGCCAACATAACGGGCGACCGCGCGCTGGCGTTTGCCGGTCTTGGCCACTTCGACGAAGCCATCGTCGAGGCCGGACGCGCGCTTGAGCTCGCGCCGCAAAGCGCCGTCCTCAACCATGTGCTGGGCTTCGTGCTCTACTTCGCCGGCCGCCCTGCCGACGCCATCGCGCCCGTCGAGAAGGCGCTGGAGCTCGACCCCACCTTCACGCCGGCGCTCAAGACCCTTGCCCTCGCCCAGAGTGCCGGCGGACGCACCGAGGAAGCGATCGACGTGCTGCGCCGGGCGCTGCGACAGCATCCGGCCGACCGGGACACGGTCCTGCAGCTCTCCTTCCTGCAGATTGCCCGAAGGGAATACGATGCCGCTCAACAGGTTGTTGAAAGCTTCCTGGTGGCCAATCCCAACGACGTGCGGGCGCTGAACAATCTCGGCCTCGCCCTGCGCGGCCAGAAACGCTTCGAAGAGGCGCGGCGCACTTTGAAGCGCGCCAATCGGCTCGCCAGCGACGACCCCATGGTGATGACGAATCTCGCCTCGGTCCTGGTCGATCTCGGGCGCGCCGGCGAGGCGCGTCCCATGCACGAGCATGCGCTGCGCAACCTGCCCGGCGATCCGCGGCTGCTCGCGAACTACGGCATCTGCCTGGTGGCCCTGGGCGAGCGCGACAAGGCGCGCGAGGCGCTGGACGCAGCCCTCGGCAGCGACCCGGGCAATGCCGAGGCGACGGCGGCACGCGCCGCGCTCGAAGCCTGAGCACGATCCGTGAGCGAAAGCGCCGACCGCCTGAACGAAGTCCACCTCCGCATCGCCGAGGCGGCGAAAGCGGCCGGCCGCGAGCCTGCCCAAGTCTGCCTGGTGGCGGTCTCCAAGACCCACGGCGCCGAGCGCGTGCGCGAACTGCTGGCGCTGGGCCACCGCGTGTTCGGCGAGAACCGCGTGCAGGAAGCCGAGGGGAAATTTCCCGCCCTCAAGAGTGCGTTCCCCGATCTCGAGCTGCACCTGATCGGCCCGCTGCAGACCAACAAGGCGCGCGACGCGGTGGCGCTGTTCGACGTCATTCAGTCGGTCGACCGCGAGCGGCTGGCTGCCGCCCTTGCCAAGGAAATCGCGCGGGCCGGCCGTAGCCCCGCCTGTTTCATCCAGGTCAATACCGGCGAAGAGCCGCAGAAAGCGGGCGTGCTACCGGCCGACCTCGATGCGTTCGTGCGCACCTGCCGCGACACCCACAAGCTCAACGTGGTCGGCCTGATGTGCATTCCGCCGGTCGACGAGGAGCCGGCGCTGCATTTCGCCCTGCTTGCCAAAATGGCGGCGCGGCACGGCCTTGCCAAGTTGAGCATGGGCATGAGCGCCGACTACGAGAGCGCGGTGAGGCTGGGCGCCACCCACGTCCGCGTCGGCACCGCCCTGTTCGGGGCGCGCGAACCCTAAACAGCAATGCCCGAGCTGCCCGAGGTCGAGACGGTGCGCCGCGGCCTGATCCCGCGGCTGGTGGGACGGCGGATCACCCGCCTGCTGCAACGCCGCCGCGACCTTCGCGTGCCGCTGCCCAAGCGCTTCGCCGCACGGGTCGAAGGGCGACGCGTGCTGGCCATCGACCGGCGCGCCAAGTACCTGCTGATCCGGCTGGATGACGGCCAGACCCTTATCGTCCATCTCGGGATGTCGGGACGGCTGACCTTGCACGACGCGGCGAACGCCGCGGCGCAGCCGCTCGGCCGGCACGATCACATCGTCATTGAAACCGACGACCACTGGCAGGTTCGTTTCAACGACGCGCGCCGCTTCGGCCTCATGCTGTTGGTGCCGAACAAGGATTTGGCGGGCCACAAGCTGTTTCGCGGGCTCGGTCCCGAGCCGCTCGACGACGGGTTCGACGGGCAACACCTGGCCAGCCGGCTCAAGGGACGGCGCACGCCCATCAAGTCCGCCCTGCTCGACCAGCGGACCCTGGTCGGCATCGGCAATATCTACGCCTGCGAGGCCCTGTACCTGTCGGGCATCTCGCCTCGCCGGTTGGCGCACACCGTTCAGGGAGAGCGGGCCGGCCGCCTGGCGGCGGCGCTGAAGGAGGTGCTGCTGCGCTCCATCGACGACGGCGGCTCGACCCTGCGCGACCATGTCCAGCCGGATGGCGAGCTCGGCTACTTCCAGACCCGGTTCAAGGTCTATGACCGTGCCGGCAGCCCATGTCCGACGCCAGGCTGCGGCCGCCCGGTGCGCCGCCTGGTTCAGTCCGGCCGCTCGACCTTCTATTGCGCGGGCTGCCAGCGCTAGCTAAGAGCGGCGCCTCACCCGGGAGGACACCGTGGCGGCGTACGAAAACATCAAGACCGAGACGAAGGGCCGGGTCGGCATCATCCGGTTGGATCGGCCCAAGGCGCTCAACGCGCTGTGCGCCGCCCTGGTGCGCGAGCTCGGCCAGGCGTTGGACGCCTTCGAGGCCGATCCGGGCATCGGCTGCATGGTCCTGACCGGAAGCGACAAAGCCTTCGCCGCCGGCGCCGACATCAAGGAGATGAAGGAGAAGTCCTACCAGGACGTTTTTCTCGAGGACTTCATCACGGTCGGCTGGGAGCGGGTGAGCCAGGTGCGCAAGCCGATCGTCGCGGCCGTGGCCGGCTACGCCCTGGGCGGCGGCTGCGAGATGGCAATGATGTGCGATTTTGTCATAGCCGCTGACAATGCGAAGTTCGGCCAGCCGGAGATCACGCTCGGCACCATTCCGGGTGCCGGCGGCACGCAGCGCATGCCGCGCTTCATCGGCAAGGCGAAAGCCATGGACCTCATTCTGACCGGCCGCATGATGGACGCGGCGGAAGCCGAGCGCTGTGGTCTGGTCAGTCGTGTCGTGCCGCTCGCCAAACTGATGGAAGAGGCGCTCGCGGCAGCCGAGAAGATCGCAAGCATGTCGTTGCCCGCCACGATGGTCGCCAAGGAAGCGGTCAACCGCGCCTTCGAAACCTCGCTGACCGAGGGCGTGCGCTTCGAGCGACGGACCTTCCACGCTACCTTCGCCTTCGAGGATCGCAGCGAGGGCATGAACGCCTTCGCCGACAAGCGCAAAGCTGCGTGGAAACACCGCTAGATCAGCCGCTTAGCGACGCTTGACCGACTTCCAGCCCAACCGTATAAGCGCGCCCTTCGAAGGACGAGGATAGATGGCGAATCACAAATCGGCCGAGAAGCGCGCCCGACAGACCGAGCGGCGCACCGCCGTGAACACGAGCCGACGCGCCCGCCTGCGCAGTTTCATCAAGAAGGTCGAAGAGGCGATCGCGGCTGGCGACAAGAAGGCCGCTGCGGCGGCGTTGCGGGCGGCGCAGCCGGAGATCCAGCGCAGTGCCGCGCTCCGCGTCATGGCCAAGAACGCCGCCGCGCGACGCGTGTCGCGTCTCAATGCGCGCGTCAAGGCGATGGCGTGACGGGGTTGCGCAGGCTGTAACATGGAGGCCGCTAGCACGAGCGGCTTTTCTTTCTGCAAGTCGGGCAAATTTATTTTTGACGTTTTCGGTCGAGATCGTTTGGTCGGCATATCGGCGAATGCCATGCAATTCGCGTTTATCGCTTGCTCTACAAACTTGAGCGCAAGATGTGGGGCGGCGTCAGCGTCGGCAGGAACTGCCGACGGAAGTTAAAGAGCGTTGTCAATCAGAGTCGCATGAGAACTGGTTGAATAGCGTGCGACACTGGCGAGTCGAATCGTTTGCGCGCTGGGCGCGGTCTGCTAAGAGAGAATCCATCGCGTCGGGGCGTGGGGCGCTTAGCGCGAGCAAGGCGAGGATGGGGGGCTTTCCACCTCGCTGACAAGACGAACGAGGGAGAGAGCCACAGCATTTCAGCATCGCGACGAAACTGACAAAGCAGCGCCGATCTCAACGACGCTCCCACCGAATTTTTCGTCGCCCGTGCCGTGCTGTGTGTTTGCCAACGATCGTCGGCTCGCCAGTGCCCTGTTCCGGCAACAACGAAGGCGGGGGGCCATGTCGAACGACAACAAGATCGCTGGCGCGTACCAGATCTCCCCAGCTTCCGGGTATGGCGGCGACGTGGCGCCCGAGACAGCTTGGAAGATTCTGAGCGAGCGCACGGACGCGGCACTGATCGATGTCCGTACCCGCCCGGAGTGGAATTTCGTCGGCCTGCCCGACCTGGCAACCCTCGGCAAGCAGCCGGTATTGCTGGAATGGCAGGAGTTCCCGAGCATGCAGCAGAACCCCGATTTTGTCGCCACCCTGGCAGGTGGAGTGGTCGACAAGGGGACGCCGCTGCTCTTTATCTGTCGGAGTGGAGCACGATCGGCCGCGGCGGCGAAAGCCATGACCGCGGCCGGCTACAGTACATGTCTCAACGTGGCCGATGGCTTCGAAGGACCGCTGGACGCGCAGGCTAGGCGCGGTTCGGCAAGGGGGTGGAAGGCAGCTGGACTTCCGTGGAGACAGACGTGACTCGAATTCAATCGCCGATGGCCGGCAACAATCAAGCGCATACACAAAAGACAATGGCGGGGACCGATATGGAAGATGGAAGCCGGAAGGAGTTGGAGGCGCACTGGACCCGCGTCTGCGACCGGCTTCGCAAGGAGATCGGCGACAAAGCCTTCAAGACCTGGTTCGGCGAGGTCGAACTGGGCGAGTTGAGGGCCGGCAAGCTCCGCCTCTACGCACCGACCCGCTTCGTGCGCGACTGGGTGAGCCGCCACTACGGCGACAGGGTGCTGGCCTACTGGCAGGCTGTCATGGGCGACGTGACCAACGTCGAGGTGAACCTCGTGCCGCCGCCGGCGCCGCGCCGGGCGAATGAGATCATCGCCATGCCGCCCGTGCCGGTGCCGCAATCCTACCAGCCGCCGATGCCACGGCTCGGCCCGTCGATCGGTCGCGGCGCCGACGAGACCTTCCAGGGGCCCGAGGCGCGCTATACCTTCGCCAACTTCGTGGTCGGCAAGCCCAACGAGTTCGCCTATGCCGCCGCCCGCAACATTGCCGAGCAGGACCGGCCGCTGCCGGAGCGCAATCCGCTGTACATTTTCGGCGGCGTCGGGCTCGGCAAGACGCATCTGATGCATGCCATCTGGCACGCCATCCGCGAGCGCGACCCCAAGACGCGCGTGCTCTATCTCACCGCCGAAAGCTTCGTCAATCGCTTCATCCAGGCACTGCGCACCAAGAACACCAACCAGTTCAAGGAGTTGTTCCGCAACGTCGACGTGTTGATGGTCGACGACGTGCAGTTCATCTGCGGCAAGGAAGCGAGCCAGGACGAGTTCTTCTTTACCTTCAATTCGCTGGTCGAGCAGAACAAGCAGATCGTGCTCTCCTCGGAGAAGCCGCCCAGCGAGTTGCAGGACATCGAGGAGCGCATGCGCTCGCGGCTCGGCAGCGGTCTGGTGGCCGACATCCATTCGTCGACCTACGAGCTTCGCCTCAGCATCCTGCAGACCAAGGCCGAGAACGCCCGGGTGCCGGTCCCGACCGCGGTGCTGGAATTCCTGGCGCACAAGATCAGCACCAACATCCGCGAGCTCGAGGGCGCGCTGAACCGCGTGGTCGCGCACGGCCAGCTGATCGGACGCGAGATCACGGTCGAAATGGCCCAGGACGTTCTGCACGATCTGTTGCGGCAGGCGGACCGCAAGGTGACGGTGGACGAGATCCAGCAGCGCGTCGCCGCCCACTACAACATCAAGCTTGCCGAGATGAGTTCGCCGCGCCGCGCCCGCTCGGTCGCTCGGCCGCGCCAGGTGGCGATGTACCTTGCCAAGCAACTCACCACCTTGAGTTTGCCGCAGATCGGCAAGCGCTTCGGCAATCGCGACCACACAACGGTGATGCATGCCGTCCGCAAGATTGAGGAACTCAAGGTCTCCGATCTTTCGATTGCAGAAGACGTCGAGCTGCTCAAGCGCCAGTTGCAGGGCTGAGCCGGCTTTTCCCCGGTTGCAGGAACGGGGCCGTCAAGGCCCCGTTTTCTGTTGCTGCCCAAGGCTCTAAGAGCCTCAGATTGCGGGCGAAATTGCTTCCCGCCGGTGCCCCGCGTGGTATACTTCCCGACCGTCCCAGCGGAGCAATTTTGAGCGCATTTTTGCCCTGCCGAGACGGGCCAAAATAACACTTCTAAACGGCCCGATTACAGCGACCAAACCATGAAACTGACGATCGAGCGGGCAGCCCTTCTGAAGGCGCTGGCCCATGTCCAGAGTGTCGTCGAACGTCGCAATACCATCCCCATCCTGTCCAATGTGCTGATCACCGCACAAAAAGGCCGCCTCAGCTTGGCGGCGACCGACATGGACCTCGCCATCAGCGAGACGGTGGACGCAAACGCCGCCAAGACCGGCTCGACGACCGCTCCCGCCCACACCCTCTACGAAATCGTGCGCAAGCTGCCGGACGGGGCGCAGGTCGAGCTGGAGACCGCGAGCGACGGCAACAGCCTCGCGATCCGCGCCGGCCGCTCGCGCTTCACCTTGCAATGCCTGCCGCCGGCCGACTTCCCGGCCATGAGCGAGGGCGACCTGCCGCACCGCTTCCAGCTGCCCGCGACCGATCTCAAGGGCATCATCGACCGTACGCGCTTTGCCATCTCGAACGAGGAGACGCGCTACTACCTAAACGGCATCTATTTCCACGCCGCGACGGCCGGCGGCACCCAGTTGCTGCGCGGCGTCGCCACCGACGGCCACCGGCTGGCGAGGGTCGAGGTGCCGCTGCCCAAGGGGGCGGCGGATATTCCCGGCGTGATCGTGCCGCGCAAGACGGTCGGCGAGGTCCGCAAGCTCCTGGACGAAAGCGACGGCTCGGTCGACGTCGAGCTCAGCGACACGCGCATCCGCTTCGCCTCGGGCCACGTCACCCTGGTCAGCAAGCTGATCGACGGCACCTTCCCCGACTATGAGCGGGTGATTCCGACCGGCAACGACAAGGTGCTCAATGTGCCGTGCAAGGAATTCGCCCATGCGGTCGATCGCGTGTCGACCATCTCGACGGAGAAGTCGCGCGCCATCAAGCTTTCGGTCGCCAAGGGCGTGGTGACCCTGTCGGCGACCAGTCCCGATGCCGGCAGCGCCACCGAGGAGATCGAAGTCGACTACAAGGCGGCCCCGCTGGAGATCGGCTTCAACTCGCGCTACCTGCTGGATATCACCGAGCAGATCGCCGGCAGCGAGGCGCGCTTCCTGCTGGCTGACGCGGGCTCGCCGACCTTGGTGCGCGACGGCGCAGATGAGAGCGCCCTCTACGTCCTCATGCCGATGCGGGTATGACGGCGCCGGCCAGCAGCGCACTCGCCCTTTCCCCCGACGCCGCATCCGGCGCTGCGCCGGTAACCCTGGCTGTGCGTCAGCTGCGGCTCAGCGATTTTCGCAATTACCCCCAGCTTCGCCTCGATTGCGGCCTCGCACCGGTCGTCCTGGTCGGGGCCAACGGCGCGGGCAAGACCAACCTTCTCGAGGCGCTGTCTTTCCTGGTTCCCGGCCGCGGCCTGCGCCGCGCCCGCCTGGACGAGGTGGCGCGCCGCCAGAGCGGCGAGGCGGGACCGGCCGCGGCCTGGGCCGTCGCCGCCACGCTCGACACGCCGCAGGGTCGGCTCGCCATCGGCACCGGCCTCGATGTCCAGCGCGCCGACGGGGCGCCGTTGCGGCGGACCGTGCGCATCGACGGGCGGCCGGCGGCAAGCCAGACGACGCTCGGACGGCACGTGGCGGCGGTCTGGCTGACGCCGCAACTCGACCGACTGTTCCTCGACGGTCCGAGCGAGAGACGTCGCTTTCTCGATCGGCTGGTGACGGCGTTGCATCCGGACCACGCCGGCGACGTGGCCGCCTACGAGAACGCCCTGCGCCAGCGCGCCCGCCTCCTGGCGGAAGGAAACCGCGATCCGCACTGGTTCACGGTACTCGAGGACACGATAGCGCGGCATGGCGTGGCCCTCGCCGCCCAGCGGGCCGACACGGTGCAGCGGCTCGACGCGGCAGCCCGCCTGGGTGTCGGCCCCTTCCCACGCGCGGCGCTGGCCATGTCGGGCGAAGTCGACGGTTGGCTCGCCTCGATGGCGGCCATAGACGCCGAGGATCGGCTGCGGGCCGCGCTGGCGGCTAATCGCTTGCGCGACGCCGAGAGCGGCACCACATATTGCGGGCCGCATCGCAGCGACCTCGCCGTCCGTCATCTCGATCTCGACCTGCCGGCGGCCGAGGGCTCGACCGGTCAGCAGAAGGCGCTCCTGGTGTCGATCGCGCTCGCCCATGCGCGGCTGGTATCGCTGTCGCGCGGCTGCCCGCCGCTCTTGCTGCTCGACGAGATCGCGGCCCATCTCGACGCCGAGCGGCGTAGTGCGCTGTTCGACGAGGTGGTGGCTCTGGGCGCCCAGAGCTGGATGACCGGCACGGATGCGGCCCTTTTTGCGCCGCTCGGCGCGCGTGCCCAATTGATGCGCGTGGTCGACGGCACGATCGCGGCGAACTGAACCCCTCTTTCGGAAATGACGATGAGCCAGGAAGAACCAATCGCGGACGGTGTTGATAACGGCGACGATTACGACGCCGATTCGATCAAGGTGTTGCGCGGCCTCGAGGCCGTACGCAAGCGGCCCGGCATGTATATCGGCGACACGGACGACGGCACCGGTCTGCACCACATGGTGTACGAAATCGTCGACAACGCGATCGACGAGGCGCTGGCCGGCTACTGCGACAGGGTCGAGGTGATCCTGCACGGCGACGGCTCGGTCACGGTGCGCGACAACGGCCGCGGCGTGCCGATCGACATCCACAAGGAAGAGGGCGTGTCGGCCGCCAACGTGATCTTCACCCAGCTCCACTCGGGCGGGAAATTCGACCAGAACGCGTACAAGGTGTCGGGTGGCCTGCACGGCGTCGGCGCCGCCGTCGTCAACGCGTTGAGCGCCCAGCTCGACCTCAAGATCTGGCGCGGCGGCCAGCAATATTTCATGCGTTTTCGCGACGGCGAGCCCGAGCAGGATCTCGCGCCGACCGGCGCGGCGCCCGAGGGGGCGCGCGGCACCGAGGTGACCTTCCTGCCCTCGCCCAAGACCTTCACCCGGACCGAATTCGACTTCGCGACCCTCGAGCACCGGCTGCGCGAGCTTGCGTTCCTGAACTCGGGCGTGCGCATCGTGCTCGCCGACGAACGCGGCGCCGAACCGCGCGTTTCGGAGCTGTTCTACGAGGGCGGTGTCGAGGCCTTCGCCAAGTATCTCGATCGCAACAAGCAGGTGCTGCACAGCCCGCCGGTGTCGATCCGCGGCGAGAAGGAAGGCATCTCGGTCGAAGTCGCACTGCAGTGGAACGACAGCTATCACGAGACGATGCTGTGCTTCACCAACAACATCCCGCAGCGCGACGGCGGCACGCATCTCGCGGGCTTCCGCGGCGCGTTGACGCGCACGGTCAACAAGTACGCCGATGAAAACGGCGTGTCGCGCAAGGAGAAGGTGACGCTGACCGGCGACGACATGCGCGAAGGCCTGACCTGCGTGCTGTCGGTCAAGGTGCCCGACCCGAAATTCTCATCGCAAACCAAGGACAAGCTGGTCTCGTCCGAAGTTCGACCGGTCGTCGAATCGGTGGTGGCCGACAAACTCAGCCAGTGGTTCGAGGAGCACCCCGGCGAAGCGCGCAAGATCGTGACCAAGGTCGTCGAGGCGGCGGCGGCGCGCGAGGCCGCCCGCAAGGCGCGCGAGCTCACCCGGCGCAAGGGCGCCCTCGATGTCAGCTCGCTTCCCGGCAAGCTGGCCGACTGCCAGGAACGCGATCCGGCGCTTTCCGAGCTGTTCATCGTCGAGGGCGACTCGGCCGGCGGCTCGGCCAAGCAGGGCCGCAACCGCGCCAACCAGGCGATCCTGCCGCTGCGCGGCAAGATCCTCAACGTCGAGCGGGCGCGCTTCGACAAGATGCTGTCGTCGGCCGAGATCGGCACGCTGATCACCGCGCTTGGCACCGGTATCGGCGCCGACGACTTCGATATCAGCAAGCTGCGCTACCACAAGATCATCATCATGACCGACGCCGACGTCGACGGCAGCCACATCCGCACGCTCTTGATGACGTTCTTCTATCGCCAGATGCGTACTCTGATCGATGGCGGCTATCTCTACATCGCCCAGCCGCCGCTCTTCAAAGCGGCCAAGGGCAAGTCGGCGATCTATCTGAAGGACGAGCGCACGCTCGACGACCATCTGATCGAAAGCGGGCTCGATGGCGCGACGTTCCGGCTTGGTGACGGATCGGTGCAGAGCCGGGACGACCTGCGCCGGACGGTCGACATCGCCCGTTCAGTGGCCAACCTCGTGAAGCCGCTCTCGCTGTCGCGCCGCGTCACCAGCCAGGCGGTGATCGAACAGGCGGCCATCGCCGGCACCTTCAAACCCGATGTGCTGGCCGACGCCGAGCTGGCCCGGCAGACCGCCGACTACATCGCGCGCCGCCTCGACGCGGTCAGTCCGCCGTTGGAACGCGGCTGGACCGGCGAGCCGACGGCCGATGGCGGGCTCGCCTTCACCCGGCGCCTGCGCGGAGTACAGGAACGGCACGTCATCGATGGACCGCTGATCAAGAGTGCCGAGGCGCGCAAGCTCGATGCGCTCGCCAACGAATTGCAGACCGTCTACGTGCGGCCGGGGACGTTCCTTGCCAAGGACAAGGAGACGCCGATTGCCTCGCCGACCGAGTTGTTCGCCGCGGTCCTGGACACCGGTCGCCGCGGTGTCACGATCCAGCGCTACAAGGGCCTTGGCGAGATGAATCCCGACCAGCTCTGGGAAACCACGCTCGATCCCGAAGCGCGCACGCTCCTGCAGGTCAAGATCAACCATGCCGACGAGGCGGACGAAATCTTCTCCACCTTGATGGGCGATGTCGTGGAGCCCAGGCGCGACTTCATTCAGGACAATGCGCTCAAAGTGGCGAACCTCGATGTTTAGGAGCTGGGCCGCGCTCCTGCTGGCGCTGCCGTTGGCCAGCGGACCGGCGACTGGCGCGCTGGCCCAAACCGGGCTGGGGCCCGCGGCCCCGGCACCTGCGGTCGATCCCGGGACGAAGCTTGCCTTCCCGCAAAGCCTGGGCGGCGCCACGCAGATGGCATCGAGCAGTCTCGGCGCGGGCGGCACCTCCTATACCTATGTCGTCAACAAGATGAGCATCGTCGTCTCGGTATTCGACAACGGACATCGCGTGCCGACAGGAAGCGACACGCTTCCGCTCATGAATCAGTTCACGATCGAACTCAATGAGGCCCTGGATAAGGTCAAGTCGGCTGGCTACACGCAGGTCGAGCGGCCAACCGTCGCGTCAACCTGCGCCTATGCCAACATGTCCTTTCGCTGCCTGACCTATAGCGTCGCAGGCGCCCGTGGCCGCATGTTCAGCAGGCTGCTCATGACGGGCTACCACGATCACTTCCTGAAGATCCGCATCGATTGGGCGCAGATGTTCGGGCAGACCTCCGCCGACGCCGAGACCGCGCTCAAGAGTTTCGTTCCGGCGCTGATGCACTCACCCTAGAGAACCATCTGGGTCTGGGTAACCACCGCCACCAACTTGCCCTCGGCCGTGACGATGCGCGTCTGCCAGACCTGGGTGCGCCGGCCCCGATGAACGGGCGTCGCCTCGCCGATCACCGTGGCACCGAGCGGTGCCGGCCCCAGAAAATTGGTCTTGCTCTCGATCGTGGTCGTGCCCTTGCCTTCGGGGAGGTTGAGGAGGGTACCTGCGGCGCCCAGTGTGTCGGCGAACGCCATGACCGCGCCGCCGTGAAGGACATCGGGCCGGGTGCAGAGCTCCGGCCGCACGACCATTTCGGCTTTGACGGCGGTTTCGCTCGCCGCGACGTACCGGAGGCCCAGCACCTTGGCGAAAGGCAGCTGGTTCTCGTTGAGGAATTTGAGCTTGTCCATGGTTGCCTCCGTCGCGACATCGCGAGACTGGGTGCCATCGCGCCGACCTTGCGCCAATTACGCCGCAGGTAGTCGGCGGACCCGCGGGGCGATGCTAATGTCCCCTGCATGATGAACAATCCCCTGCCCGCGGCTGCCGTCCAGTCCGACCTGTTTGGGCCCATGCTGCGCGCCTGGCGCCGGCGGCGCGGCGCGAGCCAGCTTGCGCTGGCCCTGCAGTCGGGCGTGTCGCAACGCCATGTCAGCTTCCTGGAGTCCGGCCGGGCGCGCCCCAGCCGCGACATGGTCGTCCAGCTGAGCACCGCGCTCGACGTGCCGCTGCGCCAACGCAATGCCATGCTGCTGGCGGCCGGATTTGCCCCGGTCTATCGCGAAAGCAACCTCGGCGCGCCTGAACTGGCACCGGTCCGCCAAGCGATCGAGCGGATCCTCAAGCAGCAGGAACCCTACCCGGCGATCGTGGTCGATCGGCTGTGGAACCTGCAGCAGGGCAACGATGCCGCCCACGCCTTCACCAGCTTCCTGTTCGAGGGCCCGCCGCCGGCCCCGCCCGCCGGCAAGCCCTTCAACATCCTGCGCTGGCTGCTCGATCCCCGGGCTCTGCGGCCCAAGCTTGCGAACTGGGAGGAGGTGGCGCGCCACCTCGTCGCGACCACCTACGCCGAGATCCTTGCCGACGGCGGTGAGCCCAAGGCGCTGGCCTTCATCGAAGAGGTCATGGCCTTTCCCGACGTGCCGGCGTCATTCCGCAAGCTGCGCTTCGAGGAACGCCCGCAGCCGGTGCTGACGCTCGACTATCTGGTGGCCGGCAAGTCTCTTTCGGTATTCACGACCATCGCGACCCTTGGCACGCCGCAGGACGTGACGCTGCAGGAGGTGCGCATCGAGTGCTTCTTCCCCGCCGACGAACGCAGCGACGCGCTGTTCCGCAGTCTGGCCACCAAGAGCTAGTGTTCCGCCGTCAGCCGAGATCGTCGACGTCGTTGCGCAGTTTCTGACCGGCGCGAAAGCGCGCCAGGTTGTCGAGGAAGATGGCGAAGATCGCCTCGTTCTGCCCCTGCGAGTGGCTGGCGGTATGCGGGGAGATGATGACGTTGGGCATGTCCCATAGCGGCGAGGCCGCATCGAGCGGCTCGCGCTCGAAGACGTCGAGATAGGCGCCGGCCAGCTTTCCGCTCTCGAGGGCGACGATCACGTCCTTCTCGATCGCGATCTCGCCCCGCGAGACATTGACGAAGCAGGCTCCCGCCGGCAAAGCCGCGAACACCTGAGCGTTGGCGAGGCCGCGCGTAAGGGGCGAGGCCGGACAGCAGAGGATCAACCAGTCGGCCTTCGGCAGCACTTCCGGCAGCCGGTCGTAGACGACGGTCAGGTCGCAGGGCTCGACGGGCTCGGGGTTTCGCCGCACGCCGATCGCCGTCATGCCGAGCATCTTGAGCAGAGCCGCAATATTGCGGCCGATCGGCCCGAGGCCGACGATCACCGCGCATTGCCCCTTGAGGTCGCGCGGCGAGCGCTCGCCCAGCCGGGGCTCCCAGGCGTGCTGGCGCTGGGCATCGGCCAACAGGGGAAAGCGCCGGTTGAGCGCAATCACCGCACCCAACGCGCTGTGCGCCACCGTAACAGCGGTAGCGCCGGAGGCCGTCGTGACCTTCACGCCGCGCGCCCGCAGCTCGCGGTAGAGCGGCCGCTCCGCGCCGGCCGGGTGGATCTGCAGCCATTTCAGCCTGGGCGACTTGCGAAGCACGGTCTCGAAGCCGCGCAATTCCGGTGTCGGGTTGTTCTTACTCGACCGCCCCGTCACCTCGCGCGTCATGAAGGCGATGTCGGCCTCGCAGGGCCCGTCCCTTGCCAGCGCCTCCTCGGCCGTCAGGAATGTGAGGCAGCCGGTAGGAAGAAACGCCTCGATACGCCCACCCCATGTCTCGAGGGCAAATCGGGAAAGCAGCAGCGTGAGGGATTGTGGAAGCGCGGCGGCCATGACGAAGGCTCAGGGCAACGCCTTGAAGCGCTCGGCGGCGGTGGCGAAATCGGGCGGCGCGTCGGGGCGACAGGACAATGGATAGCGCGGATCGGGCGCTTCGAAGAATTCGTCGCGCAGCCGGGCTGCGCACGGGTCCTGGGCCGTGACGCCATGGCCTTGGGCGCGGAAGATGACATGGCGCGCCAGCGATAGGTGCTTCTTGGCAGCGCGGCCCCAGTCGGGCGGCGTCAGCCAGTCGTAGCCGCCGCTCATCAGCAGCGTCGGAATGTCCGACTCGACCGGCTGGCGCTCGGCCGCCGGCGCCGGGGGCACTCGCCACACCGGACAATAGAGCGACAGCTTGCTGGTGAGCGCGCTCAGGCTGTAGAAGCCGCCGTCGCTGACGGCGCGGTCGCGCGCCGCCTGATCGACGCCAGCCCAGGTCTCGCGGCATTCGATGGTGTTGAACAGGCCGCCGAATTGCTGGGCGTTCTGCTCGAGCAGCGCGCCTTCGTCGTCTTCGAGCATCTCTGCGAATTGCTTCACCAGGCGGTAGTCGCCGCGCTTTATCGCCGACACTGTCTCGGGGATCAGCGCCACCTCGCCCTCGCGCATCATGTGCATCAGAACGAGCATCAATTTCATGCTGTCGAGCTTCACCTGCTGCACACCGTCGTCGAGTTCGAGGTCGAAGGCGAGCGGCGCACGATCGGCGCCGGTGACCACCGCCTTGACCGCGTCGCTCAATCCCGGATTGCGTTCGCGGCAGAGCTTGTCGGACGCACAATCGGCATAGAGTTGTTCGAACGCGGCGCGCACGATCTCGGGCTCGTTCTGCTCGCCATTGACGCTGGGCGGATAGACGCCGTCCAGCACCACCGAGCGGACAAGCTTGGGATGGCGGCGCATGACCTCCAGCGCCCAGCGCGTGCCGTAGGAGATGCCGTAGAGGTTGAGGCGCGGCAGCTTCATGGCCTTGGCCAGATCGGCGACGTCGTCGGCGAGGTTGGGCGTGGTGTACATCGCCACGTCGATCTTGCGCCGGTCGAACTCGGCGCGGCAGCGCAACAGGATGTCCTTCTCCTGGGCCTCGGTGATGGCTCGGCGCCTGGCCCGGGCCGGCTCCGAGGTGCGCGGCTCGAAGCAGTCGAGGTTGGGCGTTGAGCCGCCGGCGCCGCGCTGGCTCAGGATGATGACGTCGCGGCGGCGCCGGATGGTGGCCGTGTCGTTCCACCAGTCGCCTTCGGCCAGCGGATCGGCACCGGCCGTGGAGGCGACCAGCGGCGCATCGCCCGGGCCACCGGCGAGATAGAGGATGGGGTCGCGGTCGATCGGGCGCCGGGCCTTGAGCACATCGACCTTGAGCTTGACCTGGCCGCCTTGGGGCTGGGCGCGGTTTTCCAGCACCGTGAGTTCGTAGCATTCGATTCGGTCGAGCCGCGGCGGCTTGAAAGTGCAACGCTCGCGCTCGAGATGCGGGCCCCCCGCCCAAGCCGCGCCGGCCGACAGCACCAGGAGTGCCGCGGCGCCGGCACCAAACCCCCAACGGATCATGGTTCTTTGTGCCACATCACAGCTTGTAGCCGCATGAAGTAATTCTATGATTCCACCGTGAGCCGACAGCTTGAAAGCTGCGGCGCCACGCCGCAAGTTGGCCCGCATGACCTCCCGTTCGTATTGGACCGCTGTCCTGTGCGGTTTCATCGTCCTGACCATCGGCCTCGGCGTACGCCAGAGCTTCGGCATCTTCCTGAAGCCGGTCTCGGCCGAGTTGCATGTCGGCCGCGAGTTGTTCTCCTTCGGCACGGCCGCCTCCATGCTGCTGATGGGCGTCTTCGCCCCCTTCGCCGGCCGGTTGGCGGACCGCTTCGGTTCCGCGCCGACCATTGCCGGTGGCGCCGCGGTCTATGTGCTGGGCATGATCGTGACCGCCTCGATGCACAACGGCCTGATGCTGATCGTCGGCAATGTCTTGGTCGGCATAGGGCTGTCGGCGGCGACTTTCGCCCCGGTGCTGGGCGTGATCTTGCGCGTCGCTCCGCCGGAAAAGCAGGCCTTGGCGATCGGTATTTGTTCGGCGGGCGGTTCGTTCGGCCAGTTCTTCATCGTGCCGCTTGCCGCCATCCTGCAGCACCATTTCGGCGACTGGCGCCCGACCATGTGGGCGCTCACCGGCCTGGCTGGCTTGATGATCCTGCTGCCACTTGGCCTCAACGACAGCAAGCAGATCGCCGCCAACCGCAAGGCCAAGGGCGGCGCCCAGACCTCGCGCGAGGCGCTGGTCGAGGCGTTCGGGCAGCGCAGTTACGTGCTGCTGGTGATCGGCTATTTCGTCTGCGGCTTCCACGTCGCCTTCGTGGGCGGCCACTTGCCCGCCTACATCTCCGATAAGGGCATCGGGCTCTCGCTGTTCGGCATCAATCTCTCGCCGGCCGAGCTCGGCGGCTGGAGCATCGGCATGGTGGGGCTGTTCAATATCGTGGGCTCCATCCTGTGGAGCGCGTTGGGCAACCGGTTCCAGCGTAAGAACCTGCTGGCCGTGCTCTACCTCCTGCGCTCGGCGGTGTTCCTAGCCTTCATCCTGGTGCCGCTGTCGGCTGCATCGGTGCTCACCTTCGCCGGCGCGCTCGGCTTCCTGTGGCTGGGAACCGTGCCGCTCACGACCTCGCTGGTCGGTTACATGTTCGGCCCGGTGCACGTCACGATGCTGAACGGCTTCGTGTTTCTCGGCCATCAGGTCGGCAGCTTCTTCGGCGGCTGGGGTGGCGGCAAGCTGTACGACCTTCAGGGCAACTACGACATGATGTGGTGGATTTCGATCGGGCTCGGCGTGGTGTCGGCGCTGCTGCACTGGCCGATCATCGAAAGGCCGGTGGCGCGGCCGGCGCTCGCCGCGCAACCGGCATGAGCCGCGCGCTCCCGACCAACAACTGGGGCAGCTTTCTGCTGTGGGCCGGCGCGGCCATCGTTGCCGTCGCCGCCGGCGTCTCGTTCGTGCTGTGGGGCACCAATGGCCCCGCCTACCTGGTCGACCTGATCGCGAGCTACTGCCTCTAGTCTGGCCTACAGCACGAACTTGCTGAGGTCGGAGTTCTTCGCCAGCACGCCGACGCGGTCGCGCACATAGGCCGCGTCGATCGTGACCTTCTGACCGGAGCGGTCGGAGGCGGTGAAGCTGACCTCCTCGAGGAGCTTCTCCATCACCGTGTGCAGGCGGCGGGCGCCGATGTTCTCCACCGTCTCGTTGATCTCCGCCGACAACCGCGCCAGTTCGTCGACGGCGTCCTCCTTGAACTCGAGCTCGACCTTCTCAGTGGCCATCAGGGCCTTGTATTGCTTGACCAGGCTTGCCTCGGGCTCGGTCAAGATGCGCCGGAAATCCTCCTGGTTGAGCGATGCCAGGCTGACGCGGATCGGCAGTCGACCCTGCAGCTCCGGCAAGAGGTCGGAGGGCTTGGCGAGGTGGAAGGCGCCCGAGCAGATGAACAGGACATGGTCGGTCTTCACC
>JBPYDO010000325.1:0-8673 GCA_051985755.1 Reyranella sp.
GGCGGCCTACCAAAAACGGACGTACGACCTGCTGAACGACGAAGCCAAGGCCGCGGAGTAGCCGCCTCAGTCGCCGGTGGCGGCGAGCCTTGCCGGGCCCGTACCCATATAGAGGTCGCGCAGGTCCTGGAACCGACCCTGAAGGAAGCGCAGGAACTCCTCGGCGGCCAGTGGCAGCTGGCGCGAGGAATGAGTGATGGCGTCGATTGTGCCGGTGTTGACGACGCGATCGCGCAGCGGCACCGCGACGACCTTGCCGGAGCGCAGGCTGTCCCAAGCGGCGAGCGGCGCCAGCAGGGTGATGCCCTTGTTGGTGTGGACGAAGTGGACCATGAGCTGGATCGAGTTGGTCTCCACTACCGGTGCGATGAAGATCCCGGCCGCCTTGCAGGCCATGTCGATCAGCATCCGGCCGCCCGAGTTCTTGGCGGGGAACGCCGTCGGATAGGCCGCGCATTCGGCGAGCGACAGGCGGGGCCGATGCGCCAGGGGATGGCGCGGCGACATCATCGCCATGAGGGGCTCGCGCAGCTTGAAGGCCGCGGAGAGCTCGCGGTCGGCCGGCGAATGAAAGACCAGGCCGATATCGGCACGGCCCTCGCGAACGGCCGCGATGATGCGGTCGGTACCGTCGATGGTCACATCGAAGGTGATGCCGGGATAGCGCTCGTTGAAGTGCGCGATCGCACGCGGCAGGAGATGCTGCACCAGGGATTCGATCGACTGGATGTTGATGGTGCCGCGGCGCAGTCCTTTGAGCGCGTCGAGCTCGGAACGGACGCGCTCGACTTGAAGCACGCTCGAGCGGGCGAACCGAAGGAAGATCTCGCCTGCCGAGGTGAGCTTGACGCCGCGGGCGTGCCGCTCGAACAGGGCAACGCCGAAATCGGCTTCGAGCCGCTGGATCTGGCGGCTGAGCGCCGACTGCGCGATGTGCAGCTCCTCGGCCGCCTCGCGGATCGAACCGCGCCGCGCCACTGCCGAAAAATATCGCAATCCCGCCTGCTGCACGGCTTCGCCTCCGGCGCAAATGCTGATGCCGATGCGGCATCGCTTCAACGCCAAAATTGATCTTGTGCGATCACCTGGCGGCGCGCCCAATGAATACGGGGAACAACAAAGGGAGAACGCCCATGGCCGACATGGTGGGCGAGGCGGTTGATCGTCTGATCACCGTCGAAGCCAAGAATCGCGGCATGCCGCACGGCATCCTGCAGCCGATGTACGACGCCGCCCGCAAGGCGGCCGGCGGCAAGCCGGTGACCATGGCCGCCGCCAAGGGGCTCAGGAAGCACCTCGGTAAGGGCGACGTGGTCTTCATCATGACCGGCGCCGGCTACCAGCCCACCATGCCCAAGGGCGAGAGCGATGGCCCGCCCGGCGCGGCCTCGCTCGCCCGCATCCTCTATCGCGGCCTTGGCGCCATTCCCGTGTTCGTGAACGAGGCCTGCCATGCCGATCCGATCGTGGCCTCGAGCGAGGCGGCCGGCCTTATGGTGAAGCCGTTCGATCAGGCGAAGAACCGCCATCTCGGCGCCGCCATCGTCAATGCGCCGACCCAGCAATCCAGGATCAAGGCCTGGGTCGCCAAGCTCTATGCCGACTACAAGCCCAAGGCCGTGGTCGCCACCGAACGGCTGGGCGCCGGCGCCGATGGCAACGTCCACACGGCGACTGGCCTGCCGCTCACCGGCCCCAAGTCCAAGTTCCAGGGCTGCGTCGATATCGGCGAGGTCGTGAACGAAGCCAACCGACGCAAGATCTTCTCGGTCGGCATTGGCGATCACGGCAACGAGCTGGGTTTCGGCACGATCTACGACACCGTCGTCAAGACCATGCCCAAGGGCAAGGCGCTGGCGACGGTGGTCAAGACCGACGTGGTGGTGCCGGCGATGATGTCGAACTGGGGCTGCTACGGCATCGAGGCCTGTCTCGCCTACCTGCTGCGCAAGCCGCAGCTCATCCATTCGCCGGAGATGGAGAGGCGCATCGTGCAAGCCTGCCTCGATGCCGGCGGCCTGGAGGCGATGTACTGCACCACCGATTTCGTCGTCGACGGACTCGATGGCGAGACGTCGATGGCCTGCATGCAGTTCCTGTCCAACATCGTGCGCAAGAATCTCGAGTCGCCCGATGCCGGTCTGACGCATTAGAGGCGTCCGCCGTCCGATGCTTTGCCGACCGCATCGTCGGCATCACTGGCTGCAACTGTTTCGTTGAGGGGTACTCCGTGGCTATCGATGAAATCATCGGCGATTCGATCGACCGCGCGGTCAATATCGAAATGCGCTTCCGGGCCGGCCTGCCGCGCGGCGTCACCTACCCGCTCTACGAGGCGGCGCGCCGCAAGCAGAAAAAGCCGCTCACCTGGCTGGCGGCCAAACTCCTGAAGGACAGGGTGAAGGCCGGCCAGTACGTCTTCGTCGTGGCCGGCGCCGGCACGCCCCCCGGACTGCCGGCCGGCGAGACCGACGGCCCGCCCGGCGCCGCCGCCATCGCGCGCGCCATCGAGTTCGGCCTCGGCGCCAAGCCGGTCCTGATCAGCGAGGCGCGCAACATGCCGGCCGTCATCAAGTCGACCGAAGCCGCCGGGCTTGCCGTGGTCAACGAGGCGCTGTTCAAGCAGCGCCGCTCCTGTGCGCTCGCGATCAACTATCCGCTGGGCGACGCCGCCGGCAAGAAGGCGGCCCGCGATCTCGTCAAGAAATTCGAGCCGGCCGCCATGATCTTCATCGAGAAGGTCGGACCCAACACCCGGGGCGTCTATCATTCGATCATGGGAACGCCGCGCCCGCCGACCCAAATTGCCAGCGCCTATCATCTTGCCGACCTCGCCAGGGTGAAGAAGATCCCCACCATTGGCGTCGGCGACGGCGGCAACGAGATCGGCTGCGGCAAGATCAAGCGCGCGGTGCGCGACATCCAGCCCTACGGCAAGGATTGCGGCTGCCCCTGCCACGGCGGCATTGGCACGGTTACTGAATGCGACGTCCTGGTGTTCGCCGCGGTATCGAATTGGGGCGCCTACGGCATTGCGGCGGCGCTGGCGGGTCACCTGGGGAACCGCGAGGTGCTGCATGACGAGGCAACCGAGCTGCGCATCGTGCATGCGAGCGTGGCCGGCGGGGCGATGGACGGCGCCTATTCGCGCCTCATCCCCTATGTCGACGGCACGTCGGACAGGGTGCAGGCGAGCCTGATCACCATCCTGCACCAGATCGTGGAAAATGGACTGAAGGAATACGACAGGGGCTTCTGAACGCCCTTCCAACAGGAGGCGACGATGGGACAGGGATCAACAACGCGCACGGCGATCACACGCCGCGGCTTTACCGCCGGTGCCGTCGGCAGCGGCCTACTTCTGGCCACGGGGCGCGCGCCGGCGCTGGCGCAAGGCAAACGCGACCTCAGGGTCGGGGTGTTTGGCGGCGAGTTCGGCAATCTGAGCCCCGTCATCCGCTTCGACATCCAGGGCGGGCTCGTCGTCTACAACGTGTTCGACAATCTGGTGGACATCGACTACGCCAAGCGCGCCATCGTGCCATCGCTTGCGCTCGAATGGTCCAACCCCGATCCGCTGACCTGGCGCTTCAAGTTGCGCGAGGGCGTCAAGTGGCAGAAGGGCTATGGCGAGGTGACGGCCGACGACGTCGTCTATACCTGGAACTACCATATCGAAACCAAGAGCTTCCAGGTCGGCACGGCGCTCTTCCCGGTCGCTTCGCTCAAGGCGGACGGCAAGTACGTGGTCGAGGTCAAGACCAAGGCGCCGTTCGGTGCCTTTCCCGGCATCACCATGGGCTACGGCGGCACGATGATCTCCGCCAAGGCGCACAAGGAGATGGGCAACGACGCCTACTCGGCGACGCCGGTCGGCAACGGACCGTTCCAGATCGAGAGCAAGCGCGGCACCGAGATCGTGCTGGCCAAGAACCCTGACTACTGGAAGCCCGGCCTGCCCAAGCTCGACAAGGTCGTCTACCGCGCCATTCCCGATTCGACGACGCGCCTGCAGGCGCTGATGAAGAACGAGTTCGACTTCATCACCCATCCCGACCCCAAGGACCTGGCCGAGACGCGCAAGCACAAGAATGTCGTCGTCAAGTCGACGCCGGGCTGGGAGTGGGACTACCAGGAATTCAACCTGACGGCCCATCCCGAGCTGCCGTATCACAACAAGTTGGTACGCCAGGCCATTTCCTACGCCATCGACCGCGAGGCCATCGTCCGGGAGATTTACTACGGCGAGGCGAAGATCACCGACAACCAGATTCCCGACGGCTACATGGGCTACCGCGGCTCGATGCTGAAATACCCGAAGAACGGCGACCTCAAGAAGGCCAAGGAGCTGATGGCCCAGGCCGGCGTCAAGGGCTACGAGGTCGAGGTCATCACCTCGGACAAGGACTGGCTGCGCAAGGAACTCGAGCTGGTGGCGGCGATGGTCAGCCAGATCGGCATCAACTACAAGATCAAGAATATGGACATGGGCGGCTACAACAACCTCTGGCTCAACCGCAAATACGAGCAGCTCTTGGAGGACATCACCCTGGTGGCGCCCGATCCCGACGCCACGTCATGGTGGTTCATGCACACCAAGGGGACGGCGACCGGCTGGAGCAATCCGACGATGGATGCCCTGCTCGACGGGGCGCGCAGCGAGCTCGACCCGGCCAAGCGTGAGGGGATGTATCACAAGATCGTCGACATGACGCTCGACGAATGCCCGTTGATCTATCACTGCAACACCAACAACATCCAAGTGTACAACAGCAAGCTCACAGGATTTGTGCCGACGCCGCAGGAATATATCGAGCCGCTCGCGACGGTGGCGTGGTCCTGAGCGCCGCCATCGGACGGAGATGTGGCACTATCTAGGACGTCGTCTCATCCAGGTGCCGCTGGTCCTGGTCGTTGTTTCGCTGATGACCTTCCTGATCACCCGGGCGACTCCGGGCGATCCGGTGCAGATCATGCTCGGCATGCAGACCTCGCCCGAAGCCGCGGCGGCGATACGCGCCGAGTTCAACCTCGATCGCCCGCTGCCCGTTCAGTACGTGCTGTGGCTGGGCAAGGTCGCGACCGGCGATCTCGGCCGCTCGATGAGGCTGAACGATACCGTGACGTCTCTGCTCGCCGAGCGTTTTCCGGTGAGCCTGCAGCTTGCCGCCGCCGCAATGGCGTTCGCGCTCCTGATCTCGATCCCGCTCGGCGTGATCGCGGCCCTGCGGCGCAACAGCTGGATCGACTATTTCTGCACCGGCTATACGGTGCTGGGCTTCGCGCTGCCTAACTTTGGCCTGGCGCTGCTCCTGATCTGGATCTTCTCCATCAAGCTCGACTGGCTGCCGATCACCGGCATCGGCTCCTCCGAGGCGGCGGCCGGTGGCGTGTGGAGCTATCTCAAGCCTTTCATCATTCCGGCGATCGCGCTCGGCACCCTGCAGACCGCCATTCTGACCCGGCTGTTGCGCTCCAGCATGATCGACGTCTTCTCGCAGGACTATATGCGCACGGCGCGCGCCAAGGGACTGCTGCCGGCCACCATCGTGATCGTGCATGCGCTCAAGAATGCACTGATCCCCTTCGTCACCATGGTGGCGGTGCAGATCGGCTACATGATCGGCATCCAGGTGACGATCGAATACATCTTCGCCGTCCCCGGCATGGGTTCGGCGGTGCTGAACGCCGTCGTCAACCGCGACTTCCCGGTCATCCAGGGCTTCACCCTGGTGATCGCCGTTTTCTTCCTGTTCGCCAACATCGTGGCCGACGTGCTCTACGCCCTGCTCGACCCGCGAATCCGGTACTGACCATGACCGACGTGGCCAGATATCTCGCTCCGGCCGGCGGCCTCACCCTGGCCGCCCGACAGTTCACCCGACACCGCGCCGCCGCGATCGGCCTGGTCGTCCTGACGGTGATCTGCCTCGCCTCGGCATTGGCGCCGTGGATCGCTCCATACGATCCGATCCAGATCAAGCTCGCCGCCAAGCTGCAGCCGCCGTCCTTCGAGCACTTGCTCGGCACCGATCACTTCGGCCGCGATGTGCTGTCGCGCATGCTCTATGGCGGACGCATCTCGCTCAGCGTCGGGCTACTGGTGGTGGGCTTCGCCTTCCTTCTCGGCGTGCCGCTCGGCCTGGCTTCGGGCTATTTTGGCGGCAGCGTCGACAATCTCCTGATGCGCCTGGTCGACGCTTTTCTCACCTTTCCGCCGCTCCTGCTGGCCGTCGCCTTGGTCGGACTGCTGGGCCCTGACATCGAGAACGTCATGCTGGCGCTCGGCCTGGTACAGGCGCCCGTGCTGGCGCGCATCGTGCGCGGCAGCACGCTTGCCGTGCGGGAAGACGTTTACGTCATGGCCGCCCGCGCCCTCGGCGCGGGGCCGGCGCGGATCGTGTTCTCCCACATCCTGCGCAACGTCGTGTCACCGATCGTCGTCCAGCTCACGATCGTGTTTTCCGCCGCCGTGGTCGCCGAGGCGTCGCTGAGCTTCCTCGGGTTCGGAACCCAGCCCCCCGAACCGAGCTGGGGCCGCGACCTCAGCGAGGCGCGGCGGTTCCTGGGCGACGCGCCCTGGATGTTCCTGGCGCCGACCGGCGTCATCATGCTGTGCGTGCTCAGCATCAACTTTCTGGGCGACGGCTTGCGCGATGCGCTCGATCCGCGGGCCTGGCGCACGCGCCGTCGCTTGGGCAGCGAAGAGGACGGCCGCTGATATGCCGCTGTTGAGCGTCCGCAATCTCCGCACCCATTTCGCCACCGATCGGGGCGTGGTGCGCGCCGTCAATGGCGTGTCGTTCGATCTCGAGGCCGGCGAGGTGCTCGGCCTGGTCGGCGAGAGCGGCAGCGGCAAGAGCGTGACCGCACTGTCCTTGATGCGCCTGGTGCCCGAACCGCCGGGCCATGTCGCCGCCGACCTCCTGTCGTTCGACGGTATCGACCTCAGAAGCCTCCCGGAGAGCCAGGCGCGCGAAGTGCGCGGCGCCAGCATGGCCATGATCTTCCAGGATCCGATGCGCTCGCTCAATCCGGTGCTGACGATCGGCCGGCAGATCACGGAGGTGTTGCGCCGCCACCAGAAACTCGATGGATCGCCGGCGCGGCGGCGCGCGATCGAGCTTCTGGAGACAGTCGGCATTCCCGATGCCGAACGGCGGCTCACCGCCTATCCCCACCAATTCTCCGGCGGCATGCGCCAGCGCGTGATGATCGCCATCGCGCTCTCGTGCAATCCTCGCCTCTTGATCGCCGATGAGGCGACGACGGCGCTCGACGTCACCATCCAGGCGCAGATCGTCGATCTGGTGAAACGGCTGACGCAGGAGCGCGGCACGGCCGTGATCTGGATCAGCCACGATCTCGGGGTGATCGCCGGTCTCTGCGACCGAGTGAACGTGATGTATGCCGGCCGAGTCGTCGAATCCGGTCCGGTCCGCGAGCTGTTCCGCCGGCCAGGCCATGGCTACACGTTGGGCCTCATGGGCTCAACGCCGCGGGTCGACACCGCCAGCCATCGCCTGACGCCGATCGACGGCTTGCCGCCCAACCTGATCGACCCCTTGCCGCTCTGCCCCTTCCTGCCGCGCTGCCGGGTCGCCGTCGGCGAATGCCAGAAGCGGCCGCCCGACCGTAAGACATTTTCCGCTGGCCACTGGGCGACCTGCTTCGCCGACCTCGCGCGATGAGCGCGCTGTTGGAAGTCGAGGACCTGAAGGTTCATTTCGGTCCAGTCGGCGCGCCGGGTACAGTGAAGGCGGTCGATGGGGTGAGTTTCAAGGTCGAGCGCGGCCGAACGCTCGGACTGGTCGGCGAGTCGGGCTGCGGCAAGTCGACGACGGGCTACGCCCTGCTGCAGCTGATCCGCCCGACCGGGGGCCGCGTCCTCTACGAAGGCAAGGATCTCGGCACGCTCGACGTCGGTAGCTTGCGCCGCATGCGGCGCAAGCTGCAGATCATCTTTCAGGATAGCCACGCCAGCCTCAATCCGCGCATGCCGGTGGGAGACCTGGTTGGCGAGGCGCTCGACATTCACGGCCTGTTTCCCGGCAAGGCGCGCCAGAGTCGCATCCGCCAGCTGCTCGACCTGGTGGGCCTCGCAGGCCATCTGATCGAGCGCTATCCGCACGAGTTGAGCGGCGGGCAGGCGCAGCGCGTTGCCATTTGTCGCGCGCTGGCGGTCGAGCCGGAGCTGATCGTCTGCGACGAGCCGGTCTCGGCGCTCGACGTCTCGATCCAGGCGCAGATCGTCAACCTGCTGATGCGGCTGCAGCGCGAGCTCGGCATCTCGCTGATCCTGATCTCGCACGACTTGAGCGTGGTGCGCCACATCTGCCACCGCATCCTCGTGCTCTATCTGGGCCGCATGATGGAGATCGCGAGCCGCGACGAGCTCTATGCGAGCCCGCGCCATCCCTACACGCAGGCGCTGATCTCCGCGGTGCCGATCCCCGACCCCGACCTCGAGGCGAGGAAGCCGCGCATCGTGCTGGGCGGTGACCTCCCCTCGCCCTTCGATCCCCCGAGCGGCTGCCTCTTCCGCACCCGCTGCCCCAAGGCGACCTCGATCTGCGCCGAGCAGGTGCCGCCCGAGGACCGCCTCAGCGAGACCCACCGCGTGGCGTGCCATCACTGGCGCGACTAGTCGGCAGAACCGCACGCCATCTTTTT
>JBPYDO010000326.1:0-11752 GCA_051985755.1 Reyranella sp.
TCCTGGTACTCATCGACCAGGGTGTAGCGGAAGCGCCGCTGGTAGGTAGCGAGCACGTCGGGATGGTCGCGAAAGAGGCGCAGCACCTCGAGCAGCAAATCGCCGAAATCGACGGCGTTCACCTCGGCCAGCCGGGTCTGGTACAGGCGGTAGATCTCGGCGGCGCGGCCGTTGGCGAAGTCACCGGCATCCTCGGCGCCGACCTTGTCCGGGGTCAGTGCCCGATCCTTCCAACGCTGGATGATGCCGGAGAGCACCCGCGCCGGCCATTTCTTGTCGTCGATGCCCTCGGCCTGCAGCAGCTGGCGGATCAGCCGCGCCTGGTCGTCGGTGTCGAGGATGGTGAAGTTGCTCTTCAGCCCGACCAACTCGGCATGGCGCCGCAGCACGCGCACGCCGATCGAATGGAAGGTGCCGAGCCACATGCCGTCGGCCGCGCCGCCGATCAGGGCCGCCACGCGCTCCAGCATCTCGCGCGCCGCCTTGTTGGTGAATGTGACGGCGAGGATGCGCGAGGGCCGGGCCCGGCCGGTGATCAAAAGATGCGCGATCCGGGTGGTGAGCACGCGGGTCTTGCCGGTGCCGGCGCCGGCCAGGACGAGGAGCGGCCCACCCTCATGGATAACTGCGCGGCGCTGCTCCTCGTTCAGCCCGTCGAGGTGTGCCATCGATGCAACAGTACGCCGCGGCGCGGCGTCGGGAGCGTCCGGCACGGGCACAGGATCGTCGGTGATTTCAAACGGATCGGCGGGGGACGCCATGCACCGTCATATAGCAATCGAGGGCCGACACGCCTATCTTTGCTGAGGACGCGCCCACAGGAAGGGGCTCGCAGGTAGCAAAGGTATAGTCATGGCCCGAGGGTTGAACGGTTCTTCCAACGGCTCGAGCCGGTGGCTCGGCGTGCAACAAGGCGGAGTCGAGGCACGGCGGCCCGGCGGCGAGAGCAACCTGCCTCCCGAGGTGGTCGACGCCCTGCCGGCGGTGGTCGGCATCCACACCACAATCCCGGAGAATCGCCGCTCGGCCCAGACCCTGGGTTCCGAGCGCGAGGGCCACGGCATCGTAATCGACAATGACGGGCTGGTGGTCACGATCGGCTACCTGATCATGGAGGCGGCCAGCGTCACCGTGACCGACAGCGAGGGCCGCAAGCTGCCGGCGCGCCTGGTGGGCTACGACTATGAAAGCGGCTTCGGCCTGGTGCGCACCACCGAGCCGCCGCCGGTCACGCCGATGCCGTTCGGCGACTCCGACAGCCTCGCCTTGCGCAGCGAGGCGTATGTGGCAGGCGTCGGCGGCGAAAAGGCGACGCTCAAAGTCAAGGTCGCGAGCCGCCGCGAGTTCGCGGGCTATTGGGAATACCTGCTCGACAACGCCATTTTCACCGTGCCGGCCTATCCGCTGTGGGGCGGATCGGCGCTGGTCGGCATGGATGGCAGCCTGCTGGGCGTCGGCTCGCTTCTGGTGCAGGAGGCGCTGGGACCCGGCGCGCCGGCCTTCCCGGG
Organism: Reyranella sp.; assembly: GCA_051985755.1. Taxonomy (GTDB): domain Bacteria; phylum Pseudomonadota; class Alphaproteobacteria; order Reyranellales; family Reyranellaceae; genus Reyranella. The sequence goes on from JBPYDO010000326.1 coordinate 1,509, forward strand.
CAACATGTACGTGCCGATCAACCGGCTGAAGCCGATCTACGACGAGTTGGTGCACCATGGCCGGGTCTCGACGCCGCCCCGGCCTTGGCTCGGGCTCTATACCGTGGAGCACATGGGCCAGCTGGTGATCGGCGGCATCTCCGACGGCGGGCCGGCCGATCGCGCGGGCCTCAAGCGCGGCGACATCCTGCAGGCGCTGAACGGCGAGGTGCTGGACGACGTCGCCGACTTCTACCGCAAGCTTTGGGCATCAGGGCCGGCTGGAACGGCGGTGCTGCTGCGCATGGAGCGCGACAACGACGCCTTCGAAGTGACGATCCGCTCGGGCGACCGCTCCGAGTACCACAAGTACGGCTCCGACTGACGGGCTCCCGGCAAGAAACAAGAAGAAGGGGAGTTACCGATGGCCAGCGCCTTCGCCTCGCAGGCCGACACGGAGGAGAAGCGGGCGACCTTCAGCCGGCTGTCCGAGCACGCCTATGCCTTCACCGCCGAAGGCGATCCCAATACCGGCGTGGTCGTGGGCGACGACGCCGTGATGGTGGTCGACACGCAGCCGACGCCCAAGCTGGCGCAGGCGGTGATCGAGCAGATTCGAAGCGTCACCGACAAGCCCATCAAGTACGTGGTGATGACGCACTATCACGCGGTGCGCTCCTTGGGGGCCTCGGCCTACGAAGGCGCGCAGATCATCTGCAGCGAGGCGACGCGCGAACTGATCGTCGAGCGGGCGCCACAAGACTACAAATCCGAGCTGCAGCGCTTTCCCCGCCTGTTCCAGGCGGCCGACACGATTCCCGGCCTGACCTCGCCCACCGTCACTTTTGGCGACCGCATGAGCCTGTGGCTGGGCAAGCTGCAGGTCGACCTCATTCATGCGGGCCGCGGCCACACCAAGGGCGATACAGTCGTCTGGCTGCCGACCGAGAACACGCTGTTTGCCGGCGACCTGGTCGAGAACGAGGTCACGCCCTATGCCGGCGACGGTCACTTCGGCGACTGGCCCAAGACGCTGCGCCGCCTCGCCGACATGCACGCCGAGGCGCTGCTACCGGGGCGTGGCGACCCCGCGGTGGGCGACGACGCCATCCAGCAGGCGATCGCCGCCACCCAGGATTTCGTGGTCGAGCTCTATGGCGAAGTCCTGCGCATCGCCGAGGCCGACAAGGGTCTGAAAGCGGCCTACGACAAGGCGATGGCGGCGCTGCAGCCGCGCTTCGGCAAGCGACTGCTGTTCGAGCACCGGATGCCGTTCAACGTGGCGCGCGCCTACGACGAGGCCAAGGGCCTCGACCATCCGCGCCTGTGGACAGTCGAACGCGACCTGGAGATCTGGACCTCGTTGACGGCCACACCGGAGGGCGCGGGATGAGCGCCAAGGCGATCGTCGTGCGTGCAGCGACGGTTGACGATGTCGAGCTGCTGCACCGCTTCTCGGTCGATCTTGCGACCTATGAAGACCACCCGCACGCCGTGACCGCGACGCCGCAGAGCTTGGCACGCGATGGCTTCGGCAAGGACCCGCGATTCGCCGCGCTGATCGCCGAGCGTGCCGGCAAGCCTTTGGGTTTTGCGCTCTATACCTACAACTATTCGGTCTGGACGGCGGCGCGCGGGATTTTCATCGAGGATATCTGGGTGGTGCCCGAGGAACGCCGCGGCGGCGTCGCCCGCGCCCTGATGGTGGCGCTGGCGCGCGAGTGCGTGGCCAAGGGATACAAACGCATCGACCTCAACGTGCTCGACTGGAACGCGGCGCGCGGCTTCTACGAGCGGTTGGGCTTCTATTGGATCCGGAACTGGCTGCCCTATCGGCTGAGCGGCGAGGAGCTGCAGAGGCTGGCTACGTCTTCGAAAGGCTCATGACGCGACCCGCCTTGGCCGGACGCGGCAGGTCCTTGTGCCGGGCCCATACCGCCTCCAGGCGCTCGGCCGCTGGTGCGGGCCAGGGCGCGGAGCGGCGCGTGGCGTAGTCGATGTTGATGACAATGGTCTCGTTGGTCGCCGCCAGGTAGCCCTTGGTGGCGTGATACATCTCGTGAAACAGGTGCACGCGCTTGGCGTCGCGATCGAGCAGCTGCGTTTTGAAGCGCATCGGCGCGCCCTCGCGCATCTCGCGGTCGTAGGTAACGTGGGTCTCGAGCACGAAGGTCATGCCGTGCTTGCCTTCGACATAGGGGCGTCCCAATCCAATGTTGCGCATGAAGGCGCCCGAGGCCTGGTCGAAAGCCGTGACATAGAAGGCGACGTTCATGTGCCCATTCCAGTCGACCCATTCGGGCAGCACAGTCGAGCGGTGGATGTCGAGCGGTGCTGTCGTGACAAGCGTCGGCATCTCATAGGGCAGGGTAACGAGCATCGAGGGGGAACCTATTTCTTCTTGAGGCCGATGAGGCGGCCGGCTTGCTTGGGGCGAGGCAGCTTGGCGTGGGCCGCCGCCAGCTGCTCGATGCGGGGCATGGCCCATTCCGGCCAGAGCGCCGAGCGGCGGGTGGCGTAGTCGATGTTGATCAGCATCAGTTCGTTGGTGGCGGCGAGATAGCCTTCGGTGCCGTGATACATCATGTGCATGTAGTGGATGCGCTTGGCGTCGTGGTCGAGGATCTGCGTCGTGATGCGGAGCGGATCACCCTCCTTGAGTTCTTGGTCGTAGGTGACGTGCGCCTCGAGCACGAAGGTCATGCCGATCTTCTCGCGCGTATAGTCCCAGCTGCAGCCGAACTGCTCGCACAGCACATCGGTCGCCTTGTCGAAGGCGACGACGTAGAAGCCGACATTCATGTGCCCGTTCCAGTCGATCCACTCCTTCTGGACGGTGGCGCGATGGCGATCGAGCGGGGCGCCAAGATCGAGATCGATCATGGGGTAGGGAGGTAATTTCATGCGGGCGGACCGTAGCGAAGCGGCCCCATCGCCCGCAAGTTTCGCGAAACCACCAACCCTCGGGGAAATCCACATGGCCAAGAAACCCAAAGCCGTCGTTCTGGGCGTCGGCGCCGAGCGCGGCATCGGCGGCGCCGTGAGCCGGCTGTTCGCCAAGCAGGGGCACCACGTGCTGGTCGCTGGCCGCACCACGGCCAAGATCGACAAGGTCGTCGACACCATCCGCAAGTCGGGCGGTTCGGCGACGGCGATCACGGTCGACGGCACCAAGGAGGCCGAGGTGGTCGCCCTGTTCGACAAGGCGATGGCCGACGATGCCGACGGCGCGGCGGCCGACCTTCTGGTCTTCAACATGGGCAACAACGCGCCGGTCGATTTCCGCGAAATGACGGCCAAGCATTTCGAGGACTCGTGGCGGGTCGGCTGCTTCGCGGGCTTCCTGTTCGGCCGCGAGGCCATGCGGCGGCTGGCGCCCTTGGGCCGCGGCACGGTGATCTTCACCGGCGCCTCGGGCTCGATGCGCGGCCGGCCGCGTTTTGCCGCCTTCAACGCCACCAAGGGCGGGCTGCGATTGATGGTGCAGTCGATGGCCCGCGAGTTCGGGCCACAGAACATCCATGTGGCGCACGTCATCATCGACGGCGGCATTGCGGGCGACCGGCTGCTGTCGCGCTTGCCCGACCGCGCCGAGAAGGCCGGTCCGGACGGGCTCCTGAACCCCGACGCCATCGTCGCGAACTACTGGCACATCCACACGCAACAGCGCAGCGCCTGGAGCCACGAGATCGACTTGCGCCCGTATAAAGAGCCGTTCTGACAACGCCATTGTCATCCCGGGCGAAGCGAGGGACCTTTCCTGTTGCCTGAAAGGTCCCTTGGGCTTCGCCCTCGGGATGACACTTGTCTTGGGAGGTCTCCATGGTCGCCACCAACCGCCGCATTCTCCTGAAGTCGCGCCCCCAGGGCGAACCGACGCCGGCCAACTTCGATATCGTCGAAGCGCCGATCCCCGAGCCCAAGGACGGCGAGTACCTGTCGCGCACTGTCTGGCTGTCGCTCGACCCCTATATGCGCGGCCGCATGGCCGAGGGCGCGAGCTACGCCGCCAACGTCCAGCTCGGCAACGCCATGGTCGGCGGCACGGTCGGTCAGGTCGTGAAGTCGCGGAATCCGAAGTTCAAGGAAGGTGACTACGTCTCCGAGTATTCGGGCTGGCAGAGTTTCGGCGTGTCGACTGGCGCGGGTGTGAGCAAGCTCGACCCCAAGGTGGCGCCACTCTCCACGGCACTCTCGGTGCTGGGCATGCCGGGCCGCACGGCGTGGTGGGGCCTGATGGCAATCGGCAAGCCCAAGGCCGGCGAGACCGTCGTCGTATCGGCGGCGTCCGGCGCGGTAGGCTCGGTGGTCGGCCAGCTTGCCAAGCTGCATGGCTGCCGCGCCGTCGGCATCGCCGGCGGCAAGGCCAAGTGCGACTACGTCGTCAAGGAGCTGGGCTTCGACGCCTGCGTCGACTACCGCGCTGCGGGCGGCAATCTCTTCGCGGCGATCCGCGAGGCTGCGCCCAACGGCATCGACGTCTATTTCGAGAATGTCGGCGGACCCGTGCAGGCGGCGGTGCTGCCGCAGCTCAATCCCTTCGCGCGCGTGCCGTTGTGCGGCCTGATCTCGCACTACAACGACATGCAGATGGCTGCCGGCCCCGACTGGCGCCTGCTGCTGATCAAGCGCGTCACGGTGACCGGTTTCATCGTCTCCGACCACATCGCCGAGATGGACGGCTTCGACAAGGAAGTGCCGCCCGCGGTGAAGGCCGGCAAGATCAAGTATCGCGAGGACATCGTGAAGGGGATCGAGAATGCGCCCGAGGCGTTCATCGGCCTTCTGAAAGGCAAGAACTTCGGCAAGCTCCTTGTGCAGGTGTCGGACGACCCGACGCGCTAGTCTCCGCGAGCCGAGGCCTTGCGCAGCGCCAGGCCCATGGCGAGCCAGGTGCTGCCGATCATGATCAGGTCCACGCCCAGGAGGATGCCGAGCACGTAGAAGCTGGAATAGGGCCAGTGCGCCACGATTATCAGGCCGAGCAGGAGGCTCAGCACGCCGGAAAACGCCACCCAGCCCCACGGCGTGCCATGGCGCATGTGCGTCGCGAGATAAATGCGCAGCAGGCCCGAGACGATCAACGCGATGCCGAGCGCAAGCGTCAGGATCGTGGCGGCGGCAAAGGGATTCTGCAGGCAGATCAGCCCGGCAAAGACGTAGAGCGCACCCAGCACCAGCCAATAGAAGAAGCGGCCCCAGCCCTTGGCGCTGAACGCCGTGACGATCTCGGCGAAACCGGCGACCAGCATCATGATGCCGACGATGATCACGGCCGAAGCGGTCGCCATCACCACGCTTCCCAAGGCGACGACACCGGCGAGCATAGCGATGATGGCGAAGGCGATGATCCAGCCGGAACTTGCATGCAACGCCTTCATGCTCTGCGCGAGAGGATGCGCATCGGAATAGTCGGTCATGGGTCCTCCTTCTCTGCGGAACGGACCGCGGAAGTCTACGCCGCCGCGCGTGGCGCCGTCCCATTGGCTGTGTGACAATTGGTCGATGAACGATACGCCTCGCAAAGACCCCCCTGTCCCTCGCCCTGCCACGACTGTTCTGTTGCTTCGCCCGTCGCGGTGCGGCGATGCCAATTCGCCGCTCGAAGTCTTCATGGTGGTGCGGCACCAGAGGATCGATGCCTTTTCGGGCGCGCTGGTTTTTCCGGGCGGCAAGCTCGAAGACGCCGATGGCGACAAGCGCCTGCGCGCCCGCTCGGCCGGGGCGGCGCAGCTCGGCGACCAGGAACTGAAATTCAGGATCGCCGGTATTCGCGAGGCGTTCGAGGAATGCGGCATCCTGCTCGCCCACAAGCGCGGCCAGAAAGCGCTGATTGGCGCCGCCGACCTGGGCCCCATCGGAAAGCGCTGGCGTGACAAGCTCGCGCAGGACGAGGCCAGCCTCGCCGACCTGGTCGAAGCCGAAGACCTCGAGCTTGCCACCGAGCACATGACACCCTTCGCCCACTGGATCACGCCGACCTTCGCGCCCAGGCGCTTCGACACCTGGTTCTTCCTGGCCGCGGCGCCGGCCGATCAGGTGGCCCTGCATGATGGCTCGGAGTCGGTCGACTCGGTGTGGATCGGCGCGCAGCAGGCAATCGACGAAGCCAACAGCGGCAAGCGCACTCTGGTGCATGCCACGTTCAAAAATCTCGAGCTGCTGGCCGAGGGCGGCAGCGTCGCGAATGTACTGGCGCAGGCGAGGGCGCGCAAAATCGTCACCGTCGAGCCGTGGGTCGAAGCGCGTAATGGCAAGCGCTTCCTGCGCATTCCCGAGGGTGCCGGCTATCGCAATCTCGAAAGGGAAATGCCGGCCCAGGGCGTTCCGCAGGCCGGGCGGTAGTTCCGTTTGCCCCGTCCGGTGCGGCGCGCTAAGAGCCACCGAGAGTCGGTGAATAGGCGTTCACAAGCGGAGGAAGAGATGGTCGGGATCGTCGCCTACGGAGCCTATGTCCCGCGTCTGCGTCTCAACCGTCAGGCCGTCTACGACGCCAACAAGTGGTTCGCCGCCGGCCTGCGCGGCGTCGCCAAGGGCGAGCGTTCGATGGCGAACTGGGACGAGGATTCGATCACCATGGCGGTCGAGGCCTCGCGCGATTGCCTCACCAGCCACAAGGCCGAGGATGTGCGCAGCCTCTACTTCGCCTCCACGACGCATCCCTTCAAGGATCGCCAGAATGCGGGCGTGATCGGCACGGCGCTGTCGATCGAGCAGAGCCTGTCGGCAACCGATGTCGGCGGCTCGCAGAAGGCGGGCACCTCGGCGCTGATCGCCGGCCTCAACGCGTCCAAGAACGGCGGCGGCCCGGCGCTGGTCGCCGCTGCCGACAAGCGCCTGGCGCGCGTCGCCTCGGCCAACGAGATGAACTACGGCGACGGCGCGGCGGCCCTCCTGTGCGGCACCGAGAACGTGATCGCGAACCTGGTCGGCCATCACTCGGTCTCGATGGACTTCGTCGACCACTTCCGGGGCGACGAAACCGACTTCGACTATGGCTGGGAGGAACGCTGGATCCGCGACGAGGGCTATTCGAAGATCGTGCCGCCGGCGATCAAGGCGGCGCTCGCCGCCTGCAAGCTGAAAGGCACCGACGTCACCCACTTCATCATGCCGAGCCTGATGCCGGCCGTGCCGAGGCAGATGGCCAAGATCTGCGGCATCGCCGACTGCTCGGTGCGCGACCTGCTGGGCGCCAATCTCGGCGACACGGGTGCGGCGCATGCGCTCGTCATGCTGGTCGATGCGCTGGAAACCGCCAAGGCCGGCGACAAGATCATGGTCGTGGCGTTCGGCCAGGGCGTCGACATCCTGGTGTTCGAGGTCACCGCCGAGAACGCCAAGCTGCCCAAGCGCAAGGGCCTGTCGGGCTGGCTGGCGCGGCGCAAGGAAGAGAAGAACTACATGAAGTTCCTCGCCTTCAATGAGATGCTGCCGCTCGAAAAGGGCATGCGCGCCGAGTTCGACAAGAAGACCGCGCTCTCTGTGCTGTGGCGCAAGCGCGACATGATCTACGGGCTGGTCGGCGGCAAGTGCAAGGTGTGCGGCACCGTGCAGTTCCCGCGCACCCAGGTGTGCGTCAACCCGAACTGCCACGCCATCGACAGCCAGGAGCCGTACCGCATGGCCGGGCTGGAGGCGTCGGTCATGTCGTTCACCGCCGACTCGCTCACCTTTTCGCCGGATCCGCCGGCCTACTACGGCATGATCACTTTCCCCGAGGGTGGCCGCTTCTTCGCCGACTTCACCGACGGTGGCAAGGAAGAGGTCAAGGTCGGCGCCAAGATGCGCATGACTTTCCGCATCCGCGACAACGACATCATGCGCGGCGGCTTCAAGCGTTATTTCTGGAAGGCGGCCCCGGCCTGATTTGGGCCTGATCGCCTTCCACCGGGCAAAAGCGTAGAATTCCCACCTCTCTACCCAAGGAGTCCAACATGGCACGGGGTATCAAGGACAAGGTCGCCATTCTCGGCATGGGCTGCTCGAAGTTCGGCGAGCGCTGGGACAGCGGCGCCGAAGAGCTGATGCTCGAGGCCTACAAGGAGTGCATTGCCGACGCCGGCATCGACTCCAAGCAGATCAACGCCGCCTGGTTCTCGACCGCGATCGAGGAGGTGCATGTCGGCAAGTCGGGCATCCCGCTGTCGATGACGCGCAGGCTGCCCAACATCCCGGTGACGCACGTCGAGAACATGTGCGCCTCGGGCACCGAGGCCTTCCGCGGCGCCTGCTACGCCGTCGCTTCGGGCGCTGCCGACATCGCGCTGGCACTGGGAGTCGAGAAGCTGAAGGACACCGGCTACGGCGGCCTGCCGGGCGGCCGCGGTGGCCCGCTGCAGGCGCTGTGGAGCGCCAACGGCACGGCGCCGGGCAACTTCGCCCAGCTAGCGACCGCCTACATGGCCGCGCACGGCGTCTCGGGCGAGGACCTCAAGAAGGCGATCGGCCACGTGTCGTGGAAGAGCCATCAGAACGGTGCCAAGAACGCCAAGGCGCATCTGCAGAAGGCGGTCGAGATGGACACCATCCTGAACGCGCCGATGATCGCGAGCCCGCTCGGCCTGTTTGACTGCTGCGGCGTGTCGGATGGTGCCGCCTGTGCCATCGTGACGACGCCCGAGATCGCCAAGGCGATGGGCAAGCAGAACCTCGTGAGCGTCAAGGCGCTGCAGCTCTCGGTCTCGAACGGCTCGGAATCGGGCCACAACTCATGGGACGGCAGCTACTTCCACACCACGCGCATCGCCTCGAAGAAGGCCTATGAGGAGGCCGGCATCAAGGATCCCCGCAAGGAAGTCTCGATGTTCGAGGTGCACGACTGCTTCTCGGTCACCGAGCTCGTCACCATGGAAGACCTGCACATCTCCGAGACCGGCAAGGGCTGGAAGGACGTGCTCGACGGCTTCTACGACGCCGACGGCAAGATCCCCTGCCAGATCGACGGCGGGCTGAAGTGCTTCGGCCATCCGATCGGCGCCTCCGGCCTGCGCATGCTCTACGAGATGTACCTGCAGTTCCAGGGGCGGGCCGGCGCGCGCCAGCTCAAGGACCCCAAGATCGGCATGACCCACAATCTCGGCGGCGCGCCGCGCGAGAACGTGTCGAGCGTCGCGATCGTCGGACGCTACGAGTAACGCTGCGAGGGAACGACCCTCTCTCCGGGCGACCGGAGGGAGGGTTTTTCTTGTGAGGGAGGGGCGGGGCAATGCAGCTCGACAGGAAGATCATCGGGCATGAGTTCAAGCCGTTCTCGGCGACGGTCGAGGCCGGCAAGGTCAGGCTGTTCTGCAAGGCGATCGGCGAGGAAGACCCGATCTATGCCGATGAGGCTGCTGCCAAGAAGGCGGGGTTTTCGAAGATCCCCGTGCCGCCCACCTTCCTGCAGGCAATCGCCAACGACAATCCCGACAGGGGCGGGCTGCTGCAGCTGCTGAAGGTCGATATCGGCCTCATCCTGCATGGCGAGCAGCATTACGACTACTTCGCTCCGGTCCATGTCGGCGACACCATCACTTGCCAGCAGAAGGTGACCGACATGTACGACAAGAAGGGCGGAGCGCTGTGGTTCGTGGTCTCCGAGACTTCGATGAAGGACCAGAGCGGCAAGCCGGTGGCCAAGGCCACCAGTATCACCGTCGTGCGCAATCCCGACGCGGCCAAGAAGTGAGGGGCAGAGGATGGTTGCGGTTCCCAAGTTCGATCAGGTGAAGGTGGGCGATCAGCTGAAGCCGATCGTGCTGCCACCCATTTCGCGCCATCAGCTCGCGCTCTATTGCGGCGGCTCGGGCGACCACAATCCGATCCATGTCGATATCGACTTCGCCAAGAAGTTCGGCTTCAAGGACGTATTCGCCCACGGCATGCTGTCGATGGGCTTCCTGGGCCGCCTGGTCACCAGCTACGCGCCGCGCCAGAACATCCGCAAGCTCGGCACGCGCTTCACCTCGATCACCTGGGTCGGCGACGTCATCACGCTCTCGGGCAAGGTGACGGGCAAGCGCGAGGAGGGCGGTGAGAAGCTGATCGACCTCGAGGTCAAGTGCACCAACCAGAACGGCCAGGACACGCTGCAGGGCCACGCGACCGTGGCAGCAGCGTAGACAAATACTTCACGGTCGTCCCGACCAAGGGCCGAAGGCCCGCGTGGAGGGACCTTGCGTCAACGAATAGTCGCCAAGTCGTGGAGAGAAGGTCCCTCGACTTCGCTACGCTCCGCTCGGGATGACGGAAGAACTAGCTAACGAGGAGAGGACGGAACATGG
>JBPYDO010000327.1:0-12875 GCA_051985755.1 Reyranella sp.
GGCGCAGATCGCAGTGATGGGCGCCAAGGGCGCGGTCGAGATCATCTTCCGCTCCGACATCGGCGACGCCAAGAAAATCGCGGCGCGCACCGAGGAGTACCGCAAGAAGTTCGCCAACCCCTTCGTCGCCGCCAACCGCGGCTTCATCGACGACGTGATCATGCCGCACGGCACGCGTCGCCGCGTCTGCCGCGCGCTCGCCGCGCTCGAGACCAAGAAGCTCGACAACCCCTGGCGCAAGCACGGCAACATCCCGCTATGAGCGTGCCGCCGGAAGAACGCATGAGGCGGGCGCGCTCGGTGCGTCTGCACGTGATCGCCGCACTCCTCGTCCTGCTGGTCCTGATCGCCGTGAACGCGCTGACCAACCGGCAGAATCCCTGGTGGCTCTGGGTGTTGATGGCCTGGATGCCGCTGGTCGCCGCACACACGGCCTGGGCGATGGGCCTGTTCGACAGAAAGGGTTCGTGAGCATGGCGCTCAGGAAGAAGACCGCGAAAAAGCCGGTCCGCGCCAAGGCGGCGTCGGACAAGGCGGGCATGCTGTTCGACAAGATCCTGATCGCCAATCGCGGCGAGATCGCCTGTCGCATCGTCCGCACCTGTCGGCGGCTCGGCATCAAGACCGTCGCGGTCTATTCCGAGGCCGACGCCGATGCGCTGCACGTCCGCGAGGCCGACGAGAAGGTGTTCATCGGCCCGCCGCCATCGACGCAGTCCTATTTGCTGATCGACAAGATTGTCGAGGCCTGCCGCAAGACCGGCGCGCAGGCGGTGCATCCGGGCTACGGATTTTTGTCGGAGAATCAGGGGTTCCAGAAGGCGCTGGCCAAGGCCGGCATCGTCTTCATCGGTCCGGAGGCGCACGCCATCCATGCCATGGGCGACAAGATCGAGTCCAAGAAGCTCGCCCTGAAGGCCGGTGTCAGCACCGTGCCCGGCTGGCTGCACGCCATCCCCAATGCCGACGAGGCGGTGAAGATCGCGCGAAAGATCGGCTATCCGGTGATGATCAAGGCCTCGGCCGGCGGTGGCGGCAAGGGCATGCGCATCGCCTACAACGACGAGGAGGCGCGCGAGGGCTTCCGGTCGGCGACCAACGAGGCCAAGGCCTCGTTCGGCGACGACCGCGTGTTCATCGAGAAATACGTCGAGGAGCCGCGCCACATCGAGATCCAGGTGATGGCCGACGGCCACGGCAACTGCGTCTATCTCTGGGAGCGCGAATGCTCGATCCAGCGCCGCCACCAGAAGGTGGTCGAGGAGGCGCCGAGCCCGTTCCTCGACGCCAAGACGCGCAAGGCGATGGGCGAAGAGGCCGTGGCGCTCGCCAAGGCGGTGAAATACAAGAGCGCCGGCACGGTCGAGTTCATCGTCGACAAGAACCGCAAGTTCTACTTTCTCGAGATGAACACCCGCCTGCAGGTCGAGCATCCGGTGACCGAGCTCATCACCGGCCTCGATCTCGTCGAGGTGATGATCCGGGTCGCGGCCGGCCAGAAGCTGCCGTTCAAACAGAGCGATCTCAAGCTCAACGGCTGGGCGATGGAGGCGCGGCTCTACGCCGAGGATCCGTTGCGCAATTTCCTGCCGTCGACCGGCCGGCTCATCAAGTACCGCGAGCCCGAGGCTGGCCGTGACGTCCGGGTCGACAGCGGCGTCTTCGAGGGTGGCGAGATATCGATGTTCTACGATCCCATGATAGCCAAGCTGTGCACCCACGGAAAGACGCGCGCCGATGCCATCAAGCGCATGCGCCGCGCGCTCGACGAATTCTACGTGCGCGGCGTGTCGCACAATGTGCCGTTTCTCTCCGCCCTCATGGCGCATCCGCGTTTCGCCGCCGGCAAGCTCACCACCAACTTCATTGCCGAAGAGTTCAAGGGCGGTTTTTCCGCCAAGTACCTGCCGCCCAAGGACCCGGCGATGTTGGCCGCGGTGGCCGCCGTCCTGGAACGGCGGCGTAGCGAACGCGGCGCCACGCACCGGGCGGAGCGTGTCGTGCTGCTGAACGGCAAGCCGGTACCTCTCGCCGTCGCGTGCAACAGCGCCGACTTCACCGTCGAAGCCGGTGGCCGCCGCATCGCCATCCGCGCCGAGTGGTCGCCCGGCGAACCGCTGCTTCGCGCTGAGCTCGACGGCGAAACGATCGCCATCCAGGTCGACGCCGAAGGATCGAGCTGGCGTCTCACCTCCGAGGGCGGCCAGGCCGAGGCGCTGGTTCTCACGCCGCGACAGGCCGAGCTGCACGCCCTGATGCCGACCAAGGCCGCTCCCGATACCTCGAAGTTCCTGCTCTCGCCCATGCCCGGCCTGCTAGCGTCACTGGCTGTGAGCGTCGGTCAGGAAGTCAAGGCCGGCGAGCCGCTGGCCGTGGTCGAGGCGATGAAGATGGAGAATGTCTTGCGCGCGGTGCAGGACGGCACCGTCAAGGCACTGCATGCCAAGGCGGGCGACAGCCTGCGCGTCGACCAGAAGATCATCGAGTTCGCCTGACGCGATGGCGATCCAGGCACGTGTCACCATCTACGGCCTCGTCCAGGGCGTCGGTTATCGCGACTGGGCGATGACCACGGGCCGCCGGCTGGGACTCACCGGCTGGGTGCGTAACCGCCGCGACGGCACGGTCGAGGCCCTGCTGGTCGGCGAGGACGCGGCAGTCGGCACCATGATCGAAGCCTGCCGTCAGGGCCCGGCGATGGCCCGTGTCGACACGATCGACGTCGAACCGCTGGATCTCGATGTGCTGCCCGAAGGCTTCGCTATCCGCCCGACCGACTGAGCGATTATCCGTCGGACGACAGTAGGGCCGGCCTGCGAGTGGCGGTGGCCGGTTCGCCAAACACCTCGTCAAACGTCTCCGCCAGAGCCGCGTCGAGATCGGCCAGGGTGACCGGCAGGCCGAGATCGACCAGCGAGGTCACGCCGTGGTCGGCGACGCCGCAGGGCACGATGCCCTGATAGTGCGACAGGTCGGGCTCGACGTTGATCGACAGCCCGTGGAACGACACCCAGTGTCGGATGCGCACGCCAATCGCCGCGATCTTGTCCTCGCGCGGTCTGCCGTCGGGCAGGGGCGGCTTGTCCGACCGGCTGATCCAGACGCCGACCCGGCCGGCGCGCCGCTCGGCGCCGACATTGAAGCAGGCCAGCGTGCGGATGGTCCATTCCTCGAGATCGTGCACGAAGCGACGCACGTCCTTCCGCCGCGCGCGAAGGTCGAGCATCGTATAGACCACGCGCTGGCCCGGCCCGTGATAGGTGTACTGGCCGCCGCGGCCGGCCACATGCACGGGAAAGCGCGGCTCCAGCAGGTCTGCGGCCCTGGCGCTGGTACCGGCCGTATAGATCGGCGGATGTTCCAGCAGCCAGACGAGTTCGCGCGCGGTGCCGGCGCGGATCTCGGCGACGCGGCTTTCCATGGCGGCGAGCGCTTCCTCGTAGGCCACCAACCCCTCGGAAATGCGCCAGTCGGGTTTGCTCATAAAGGCGGACAATCGGCGGTTCCGGCCCGTCGCGCAACCGTCTGCCTTGCGCCTGCGGGGCCTATTTGGTATCCCCCGCCGCGTCGAATCCGGCGCGGCCGTGGCGGAATTGGTAGACGCGCTAGCTTGAGGTGCTAGTGCCGCGAGGCGTGGAAGTTCGAGTCTTCTCGGCCGCACCATCAGGGGCCCGATTCGATCGAAAAGGAGAACATCTAGGCAAGCCGCCGTTGGCATCCTCCAACTGGCGGCCCTTTTTGTTAAGGAGCGGGGCATGGCAGATGAACTGTTGGACAGCGCGCTCCGTTATCACCGGATTCCGCGGCCGGGAAAGATCGAGGTCGCGCCGACCAAGCCGCTCGCCACCCAACGCGACCTTTCGCTCGCCTACACGCCCGGCGTCGCCGCCGCTTGCAACGAGATCGTGCGCGATCCCAAGACCGCCGCCGAGCTCACGGCGCGCGCCAACCTGGTGGCCGTGCTGACCAACGGGACCGCCGTCCTGGGACTGGGCGCCATCGGACCGCTCGCCGCTAAGCCGGTCATGGAAGGCAAGGGCGTGCTGTTCAAGAAGTTCGCCGGCATCGATGTCTTCGATATCGAATTGAAGGAGCTCGACCAGGAGCGCCTGGTCGAGATCGTGGCGGCGCTCGAGCCCACCTTCGGCGGCATCAACCTCGAGGACATCAAGGCGCCGGAATGCTTCTACGTTGAGCAGAAGCTGCGCGAGCGCCTGTCGATCCCGGTCTTCCACGACGATCAGCACGGCACCGCGATCATCGTCGGGGCCGCCATGCTGAACGGGCTCTCGCTGGTCGGCAAGGACATCGCCAAGGTGAAGCTCGTGGTCTCGGGCGCCGGTGCGGCGGCGCTTTCCTGTCTGGGCGTGCTCGAGAAGCTCGGCCTGCCGCTCGGCAACATCTGGGTCACCGACATCAAGGGCGTGGTGTGGAAGGGCCGCAACGAGCTGATGGATCCCTGGAAGGAGCGCTATGCGCGCGACACCCGGGCACGCACGCTCGCCGAGGTGATCGACGGCGCCGACGTCTTCCTCGGCCTCTCTGCCGCCAATGTGCTGAAGCCCGAGATGGTGAAGCAGATGGCGGCCAAGCCGCTGATCTTTGCGCTCGCCAATCCCGACCCGGAGATCCGGCCTGAGGAAGTGGCGAAGGTGCGTCAGGACGCCATCATGGCGACCGGCCGCAGCGACTATCCCAACCAGGTGAACAACGTCCTCTGCTTCCCCTACATCTTCCGCGGCGCGCTCGATGTCGGCGCGACCACGATCAACGACGATATGAAGATTGCCTGCGTGCGGGCGCTAGCCGAGCTCGCGCGCAAGGAACCATCGGAAGTGGTGGCGCGCGCTTTCGGCGAACAGTCGGGCGGCTTCGGCCCCAACCAGATCATTCCCAAGCCTTTCGATCCGCGCCTGATCGTCGAGCTGGCGCCGGCCGTCGCCAAGGCGGCGATGGACTCCGGCGTCGCCACACGGCCGCTCGCCGACTTCGATGCCTATCGCCAACAACTCAACCAGTTCGTCTTCAAGTCGGGCCTGGTCATGCGGCCGGTGTTCGAGCAAGCGCGCCTCAACCCCAAACGCGTGATCTTCAGCGCCGGCGAGGATGACCGCGTGCTGCGCGCCGCCCAGATCATCCTCGACGAGCGGGTGGCGGTGCCGATCCTGATTGGCCGGCCGGAGATCGTGCAGCGCCGCGCCGAGCGCCTTGGGTTGCGCTTTCGCCCGGGCGTCGACGCCGAGGTCATCAACCCGGCGAGCGATCCGCGCTACGACCGCTATTGGGGCGCCTATCACAAGCTGATGGAACGCAAGGGCGTCACCGAGCCCACGGCGCGCAACCTGGTGCGCTCGAGCCCGACCCTGATCGCGGCGCTGGCGGTATATCTTGGCGACGCCGACGCCATGATCGCCGGCGCCTATGGCCGCTTCCGGACCCATTTCAACCACGTGCGCGACGTCATCGGGCCGCGCCAGGGGGTGCGGCATATGGCGGGGCTCAGCCTGCTCGTGATGCCGACGCGCTCGCTGTTCATCGCCGACACCTACGTGAACGACGATCCCGATCCAGAGACCCTGGCCGACATCACGCTACTCGCCGCCGACGAGGTGCTGCGCTTCGGCATCTCGCCGAAAGTGGCGCTGCTGTCGCACTCGCTGTTTGGCAGCTCTGACCATCCCTCGGCGCGCAAGATGGCGGCGGCGGTCCAGATCCTGCACGAGCGCGCGCCGACGCTGGAGGTCGACGGCGAGATGCACGGCGATGCCGCGCTCGATCCCGAGATCCGCCGTAACGTCTTCCCGAATGCGCGGCTCGCGGGCGCCGCCAACCTGGTGATCTGCCCGTCGCTCGATTCGGCCAATATCGCCTTCAATCTCCTGAAGACCGCGGCCGACGGCCTGCATGTCGGCCCGATGTTGCTCGGCACCGCCCGGCCGGCCCATGTGCTGACGCCGTCGGTCACCGCCCGCGGCATCCTCAACATGACGGCGCTCTCCGTCGTCGAGGCGCAGCGCCTGGCCGAGGGACGCGAGTAGTCCCACGCACGACCTCTCCCTATGGCGGGAGAGGACAATGATGCCTTTTGCAATGCCCAATCCCCGGGCTATCGTCAGGGCGGGGGAGGGCCTTCCGATGGCAGCGATCGCCCGGCGTGTGGGCGTCCTCATCTTGCTGTTGTTGGGCACTGAGCGGATTGGGCTGGAACCGGCACTGGCGCAGAACCGCGTGCCGGCGCCCCGGCCTTTGGAGGCCCTGGTCAAGGGAACGCTGATGAGCCTCAATGACGCCAACCTCACCGGCGACTACCGCGTGTTCCACCGGCGGCTGAGCGAGCCGTTTCGCAAGCAGTTCACGCCGGCCCAGCTCAAGGCGAGCTTCAAGGAGTTCTATGACAAGAACGTCGACATCGACATCGTGACCGCGATGACACCGATCTACGACCAGCCGCCCTACATCGACGACCAGGACAGGCTGATCCTGCACGGCCATTTCCCCACCGAGCCGACGCGTGTCTGCTTCGAGATGGATTTCGTGCCGTCGGACGACGAGTGGAAACTCCTGCGCATCAACGTCACGGTCGGCCCGTCAGCCGACTATCCGCCGGATCCGCCGGCCAAGACGGCGCCGGAGAAGCCGAAGCCGCAGGCCAGGCCGTTTCCCAAGCCGCCGTCCAAGCCCCAGGCGGCGGCGCAAGGCCACAGGCCATGATCCCCAATGTCGTGCCGCCGTTCGACTTTGGTCTGGGCGAGACCGCCGACGCCTTGCGCGACCAGGTGCAGCGCTTTGCTGCCGAGGAAGTGGCGCCGATCGCGGCCGAGCTCGACAGGACCGACCGCTTCCCGCGCGAGTTGTGGCCGCGCATGGGCGCGCTCGGCCTGCATGGCATCACGGTCGAGGAGGAGTATGGCGGGGCAGGCCTCGGCTATCTGGAGCACGTCGTTGCCGTCGAGGAAATCAGCCGCGCCTCGGCCGCGGTCGGGCTGTCCTACGGCGCCCATTCCAACCTCTGCGTCAACCAGATAAGGCGCAACGGCAGTCCTGAGCAGAAGCGCCGCTTCCTGCCCAAGCTGATCTCGGGCGAGCATGTCGGCAGCCTGGCGATGAGCGAGGCGGGTGCAGGCTCCGACGTGGTCTCGATGAAGCTGCGCGCCGACCAGAAGGGCGACCGCTACGTCCTGAACGGCACCAAGATGTGGATCACCAACAGCCCGGATGCTCAGGTGATCGTGGTCTACGCCAAGACCGATCCGGCTGCCGGCGCGCGTGGCATCTCGGCATTCATCGTTCCGACCGACGTCAAGGGATTCAAGGTAGCCCAAAAGCTCGACAAGATGGGCATGCGTGGCTCGTCGACCGGGGAGCTGGTGTTCGAGGATTGCGAGATCCCGGACGACAACGTGCTGGGTGAGGTCGGCAGGGGCGTCAACGTGCTGATGAGCGGGCTCGATTACGAGCGCGCCGTGCTGGCGGCGGGGCCGCTTGGCATTATGCAGTCGGCCATGGACGTCGTCGTGCCCTACGTGCACGAGCGCAAGCAGTTCGGCCAGGCGATCGGCGAGTTCCAGCTGGTGCAGGGCAAGCTTGCCGACATGTACACGACCATGAACGCCTGCAAGGCCTATGTGTACTCGGTCGCCAAGGCCTGCGATCGCGGCCTGACCACGCGCAAGGACGCCGCCGGCGCCATCCTCTATGCTGCGGAGAAGGCGACGCAAGTGGCGCTCGACGCCATCCAGCTGCTGGGCGGCAACGGCTACATCAACGACTATCCCACCGGCCGCCTGCTGCGCGACGCCAAGCTCTACGAGATCGGCGCCGGCACCAGCGAAATCCGCCGCATGCTCATTGGACGGGAGCTGTTCGTAGAGACGGCGTAGCTCGCCTTGGCGATTGACGGCGAACGTTCTTCGATACACACAGTGTATTGAAACATGCCGCGCTACCTCACCGACAAGGACATCGCCGACTTCCGCAGCGAACTGTGCAAGGTCGCGACCGAGCGCTTCGCGCGTTTTGGCTACGAGGGCGTCAGCATGCGCCAGCTGGCCGAGGCGCTGGGCTGCAGCCCCAAGACACCCTACCGCTACTTCAAGGACAAGGCCGACATCCTGGCCACCGTGCGTGCCCAGGCCTTCGGTAAGTTCGCTGACGCCATGGAGGCCGCCGGGAAGGGCTCACCGGCCGAGCGTGGGCGGCGCAGCGCCGAGGCCTATCTCGGTTTTGCGCTCAAGAACCCGCACGCCTACCGCATCATGTTCGACATCGATGCGCCGATCGACGCGGAGCATCCCGAGCTCGACCGCGAGGCCAACAGGGCCGCCCATTTCATCACGCGCGGCGCCGAGGAGATGTCCAAGGCGGGCGCGATCGCCGTCGATCCGACCCTGTTCGGCTGGTCGATGTGGGCGGCGATCCACGGCATTGTCATGCTGCACCAATCCGGCATGCTGGCGCACGGTCCTGACTTGAAGAAGCTCACGGGCTTTCTCGGCGCCACAATGCTGAAGGGAGCGGGCGGCAAGGCGAAGAAGCGATGACCGACGACGTCACCCTGTTCGGCAAGCTCAAGAGCAAGCTGATCGGCACCAAGCAGAAATGGGCCGAGGACGGCCGCCTGCTGACCGGCAAGACGGCAGCGCCGGGTGAGCGCCTGCCGCCCGGGCAGCGCCGGGTGGAGACCTGGCCGGTGCTCGATCTCGGCATCCAGCCGGAGATTCCGCGGCACGCCTGGCGGCTCAGCGTCGATGGCGAGGTCGAGGCCCCCACGCGCTGGAAGTGGGGCGAGTTCACCGACCTGCCGAAGACGCCGGTGGTCAGCGACATCCATTGCGTGACGGCCTGGTCGCGCTACGACAATGCCTGGGAAGGTGTGCTGGCCCGCGATCTCCTGGCGATCGTGAAGCCCAAGCCCAGCGTCCGGCACGTCATCTTCCATTCCTACGACACCTACACGACCAACGTGCCGCTTGCTGACTTCGCCCAGCCGGACGTGTTGCTCGCCTGGAGCTGGAACGGCGCGCCGATCAGCCGGGAGCATGGCGGGCCGCTGCGCGTCGTCATCCCGAAACTCTATTTCTGGAAGAGCGCCAAGTGGCTGAAGCGCATCGAGTTCTCGGCGATCGACAAGCCGGGCTTCTGGGAAGTGCGCGGCTATCACAATTACGGCGATCCGTGGCGCGAACAGCGCTATGACGAGGATGAGAGCTGACGAATAGCGCGGGGGCGCGTCCTCAACCAGGAGAGGCCCATGGCCAATTACGACGCGATCATCATCGGCACCGGACAATCGGGCCCCGCGCTGGGCCGGCGCCTCGCCCACACGGGCATGAAGATTGCGATCATCGAGCGGGGTCGCTTCGGCGGCACCTGCGTCAATACCGGCTGCACGCCGACCAAAACGCTGATCGCCAGCGCCTACGCCGCGCACACCGCGCGCCGCGGCGCCGACTACGGTTTTACGGTCGGCGGCAAAGTCGCGGTGGACATGAAGCAGGTCAAGGCGCGCAAGGACCAGATCGCGGGGCGCTCGACCAGGGGCGTTGAGCGCTCGCTCAAGAAGCTGGAGAACTGCACGGTCTATGAAGGCCATGCGCAGTTTGTCTCGCCGCGCGAGGTCCGGGTCGGCGCAGAAACGCTGACGGCCCAAAGGATCTTCGTCAATGTCGGCGGCCGCGCCGCCATCCCCAAGATCGCCGGCCTCGACGGCGTGGGCTATCTCACCAACAGCACGATGATGGACGTCGACTTCCTGCCGCGCCATCTGCTGGTGCTGGGCGGCAGCTATATCGGCCTCGACTTCGGCCAGATGTATCGCCGCTTCGGCAGCGAAGTCACCGTCATCGAGATCGGTCCCAGACTGGTGCCGCGCGAGGACGACGACGTGTCGGAGGCGATCGCCGGCTTTCTGGCGCGCGAAGGGGTCGACGTTCGTCTCAACGCGAACTGCCTCACCGTCGCCAAGACGGGCTCCGATATCGTGATGCGGCTGGATTGCGCCGACGGTGCTCCCGAGGCCACGGGCTCGCACCTGCTGATCGCGACGGGGCGCCGGCCGAACACCGACGACCTCGGCCTCGATCGGGCCGGCGTCAAACGCGATGCGCGCGGCTTCATCGAAGTCGATGACGAACTGCGCACCAACGTCCCCGGGATCTGGGCGCTCGGCGACTGCAACGGACGCGGCGCCTTCACGCACACCTCGTGGAACGATTTCGAGATCGTGGCCGGAAATCTCCTCGACGGCGAGCGGCGGCGAGTGAGCGACCGGATCGGCGCCTACGCGCTTTTCACCGATCCGCCGCTTGGCCGGGCGGGGATGACCGAGGCGGAGGTGCGGCGCAGCGGCCGCCGGGCCCTGGTCGCAAAGATCGCTATGACGGACGTGGCGCGCGCCTTCGAGAAGGGCGAGACCGAAGGGTTCATGAAGATCCTGGTCGACGCCGACACGAAGCTGATCCTCGGCGCCTCGTTCCTGGGTACCGGCGGCGATGAAGCCATCCATTGCGTGCTCGACATCATGTATGCCAAGGCGCCCTACACGGTGTTGCAGCGCGCCATGCACATCCATCCGACCGTCGCGGAGTTCATTCCCACCATGCTCGAGGACTTGGCGCCGCTGCCCGAACCCGCGACCCAGCGGGCGGCCGCGTAGCTTAGTCGAGGAGTGCGCGGACCTTCCTGAACACGTCCTCGAACATCGCTGTCGTCAGCCGGCCGGTGTTCGTGTTGTAGCGCGAGCAGTGGTAGCTGTCGGCGAGGCGCAAGTCCGTCGGCAGGGTGTGCAGGCGGCCGTGCACGAAGGGGTAGTTGCCGGCCGGGCGCACAGTGAGCGCGCGCAGCACCTGGTCGTGGGCGCCCTTGCCCAGCGCCAGGATCACCTTCACCTCCGGCATCACCGCGAGCTCGGCCTGCAGGAAGGGCCGGCACTGGGTGAATTCGGCCGGTGTGGGCTTGTTCTCGGGCGGCAGACAGCGCACGGCATTGGCAATGCGGCAATCGCTGAGCTGTAGGCCATCGTTCGGATCGGCGCGATAGGTGCCCCGGGCGAAGCCGAACTTGAGCAGCGTCGCGTACAAAAGATCGCCGGCATAGTCGCCGGTGAAGGGCCGGCCGGTACGGTTGGCGCCCTTCATGCCGGGCGCCAGCCCGACGATCAGCAGGCGCGCGTCGAGGGCGCCGAAGGAGCGCACCGGCGCATTCTTCCAGTCGGGGTACTGCGCGCGTAGCTCGTTGCGGAAGGCCACGAGCCTTGGACAGCGGGAACAGTCGTGCGGTGGCTCCGCGAAAGGCTCAGCCATCCTTCGCCCTTGTCGCCTTAAGAACCTTGCGGCGCCCGCGCTTCGGTCGCGTCGCTCCTTGCAGCGCTACACGCCGCTAGGCGCGCTGCTGCGCGGCGCGCCTAGGCAGACCGCGCGTACTGTTCGGCCGGGGCGTCGTCGAGATCGCCGCCGGCGAGCGGCCGTGGCGTGCGCTCGGACGGATTGCGCGCGATCAGGGGGGCGAGCTCGGAAAGCTCGATGAAGTCGTCGGCCTGGCGGCGCAGCTCGTCGGCCACCATCGGCGGCGACGACTTGATGGTGCTGACCACCGAGACGCGCAGACCCTTGCGCTGCACCGCCTCGACCAGGCGGCGGAAATCGCCGTCGCCCGAGAACAGGATCACATGGTCGAGATGCTCCGCCATCTCCAGGACGTCGATCGCGAGCTCGATGTCCATGTTGCCCTTGATCTTGCGCCGGCCCATGGCGTCGGTGAATTCCTTGGTCGGCTTGGTGATCATGGTGTAGCCGTTGTAGTCCAGCCAATCGATCAACGGCCGGATCGGCGAATACTCCTGATCCTCGACCAGGGCCGTGTAGTAATGGGCGCGAATCAGCCGGCCCTTGTCGCGGAACACCTTCAGGAGGCGGCGGTAGTCGATGTCGAAGCCGAGCGCACGGGCAGCCGAGTAGAGGTTGGCGCCGTCGATGAACAGCGCAATGCGTTCGTTTTCGTAGAAATGGCCTTGCATCGGGCGTTATCCTTTTTTGGATTATGCGCAGAGGGAGCGAAACAATTTATTGAGCCGCGGGAGTTCCGTAACCCACACCTCTCCTACGGCGCCTTAACTTTACGACTTTATTGCATTATTCGCAAGGCTTTGGAGGATTTGCTTGGGGAAGAAGGCAATCTACATCGGTTTGGGTGGGAATTTGCCCCACCCGGTCCACGGGCCTCCCCGGCAGACCCTGGAAGCGGCGCTGAAGTCGTTGTCAGGGCAGGGGATTTCGGTGGTCCGGATGTCGCCCTGGTACCGCACTGCGCCGGTGCCGGCGTCGGACCAGCCCTGGTACCTGAACGCGGTGGCCGAGATCGACACCACGCTCAGCCCCGACGGGCTGCTCGCCGAACTGCATCGGTTGGAGGAGGCCTTCGGCCGCGTCCGTTCGGCGCCCAATGCGCCCAGGCGGATCGACCTGGATGTGCTGGATTTCCGCGGCCTAACCGCGGCCGGCGGCCCGGGCCGGGCAACCCTGCCGCATCCGCGGATGGCCGATCGCGCCTTCGTCCTGCGCCCGCTGGCCGACCTCGCCCCAGAGTGGCGCCATCCCGTGACGGGGCAGGCGATTGGAGCCCTTATTTTGGCCTTGTCGGCCGACCAAGTCATTGAACGGGTGTGAGTTTTCTCTACCTTGCGTTTTGAGCCGATCCGCGTATAACCCGCCGCTCCCGCCAACCTTCGAGGTCCTATGGCCCGCGTTACCGCCGAAGACTGCATCGTGCAGGTGCCCAACCGCTTCGAGCTCGTCATGTACGCCGCCCAGCGGGCGCGTGACATCTCGGCCGGGGCGCCGATTTCGGTCGACCGCGACCGCGACAAGAATCCGGTCGTG
>JBPYDO010000328.1:0-14075 GCA_051985755.1 Reyranella sp.
CTCGCCTGCGCCCAGATCTGCGCCGCAGGCCTATGGGTCGCCCTTGCACAAGACGAAAACGTAGGCGTCCTGCAGATCTCCGTAACGGATGGAACGGGTGGCTCCGGCAGTGAGGAGTCAGGTCTCAGCGGCACCATAGGCGATGTGAACGGCGAGACCATCGGACTTGGGACCGGGACCGTCTTCCTTAGCCACGTCAAGGGAGGCACCAGCGCCATTAAACTTGCTCCCGGCGTGTATCTCTTGGTCTTGGGCAAGGGATCTTTGCAGGTAGGCCACTACGTGCGGATTAACAAAGGAGAAACGGCAAAGGTTTCCATATCCACTTCCGCCATGGTTCCCGACCAGGCGGTTAAGGGTGACTTCAGGGACATGCAACACACGGCCAGGCAAGCGGCGGAGCGTTGCGATCTTGCCGCCTACAACCAAGTCAAAGAGCAGTTGCAGGGCGTAAGGGATCTCCTGCAGCGGATGGCGGACGAGCTCGGCGCCTTCCTGAAGGAGGACTCCAAGAGTACGGGGTTGCCGGCCGACAAGCAGGCGGTCGACGGGATTGCCCAGCAACTGGACGAAGCGCGAAAGGTTGGCGCGCCGATCGATGAGAGCCAGGCGGCGGCGGTCCATCTCATGCAAGTTCGCCTGGATGAACTCGAAGGAATCAAGCTACGGCTGGCGGCTGCTTCTGACGCCCTGAAAAATATTCCCCCACCTCCCCACTGCACGCCACCGGGAACGACGTCGCCGCCAGCGGCTCAACCGGACACGACTCCACTTGCCGCCGGCTTTCCACCCAACACCGTCCCCGGTCCCGGGTTGCCCGTCTACATGGCTCCGGACCAAGCCGCCAAGTTCGGCACGGCGCTCGACCAGATGCGCAAGGCCGCCGCCGCTGGCGACCGCGCGGGTTATGACCGGGCGCGTGCGGACTGGGACAAAGGCGTCAGGGATCTGGACGACCAGGCCAAGCAGGCGGTCGACAACACAGGACGTGCCCAGGCCGGCGCCGACGCCGCGACGCTGCGGCGCTACCAGGAGGGTCCCGACTTTCCGAAAGCGCCGCCGGCGGCGAGCGGCGGCCAGGCGCGCGTCACGTTGCCCGGCCCGCCGAGCGGACCTTCGCTGGCCGGCGGCTCGTTCGCCAATCCTTCGTCCAACGGATTGCCCGCGCAGTCGGGCTACATCCTCACGCTGGCACCGCTTGGCGGCTATGTCGGCCTCGGCAACAACGTCGCCAATGCCGGTGTCGGCGGCCTCAATGCCTCAGTGGCCGCGCCGCTTGGCCATGCCTTTGGCGTTCTTGCCAACGCGGGCGGCGGTACTTTCGCTGGAGCCGGCTATTTCGACACTGCCGTGGCCCTCTATGCGCGCGATGCCGGCGTGGGCCTGATCGGACCCTCCGCCGGCCTTGCCTACAGCGGCCGATTCGGCGGCGTCGCGATCGACTGGGCGGCACTCAACGTGGAAGCCTATGTCGGGCGGGCAACGCCGTTCGCTTCGGTCGGCGTCGTGTCCGCCAACAACGGAAGCGGCGTGAGCCTCGCCGGGAACATGGGGACCTACGCCGGTGTGACGGCCGGCATCGGTTTCTATCCGACCGACGATCTCATGTTGGCGGCGAATTTCTCCGACGTCGCGAGCACAGCGGCCGTCGGCGTCGGCGCCGAATATCTGCTCCCGAATCGGATCGGCGGCGCCGCTGCCTCCTTGTTCGCCAGCGGATTTGTCGGCGGCGACAATTCGGCCGGCGTGCTCGTGGGCGTCAAACTGGCCCTGGGCGGTGGCGAGCGAAAGAGCCTGATCCGCCGCGACAGGGAGGACACCGCCCTGGGCGGCGGCGCCGCTTCGGTCGGAACAGGGATCACTTCACCGATCTCGTTCCTGCCGGTCTTCGCGAACAAGGCGGCCGGACTTCAGAACATCCCGACCTTCATGCCGTCGAGCGCCCCACCCTGATCCTTCAAGGCCGCATGCTGTGCACGCTCGGCCCGCCTAGGGCTTCTGTCCCCAGGACGTCGCCGTGCTACGCTCCGAGCCGGGGAGTGATTTCGATGCCTAAACGTCTGGCACTCGTCACCGCGGCAATAATCTCTGTGTCGCCCGTACTCGCGCAACCGAGCGGCGATTGGATCGCTGATAAAAACACAAGCTGCAAGGTGTGGGATCCGTATCCCAGCCCCAGCCAATCGATCACGTGGACCGGCGATTGCGCCAACGGCCTGGCCCAGGGTCAAGGTACCTTGCAATGGTTCAACAATGGCAAGCCCGGCGAGAGAGATGAGGGCGAATTCAAGGACGGCAAACAGCACGGCCGCGGCGTCCGTGTGTTCTCTAACGGCGGCCGTTACGAGGGTGACTTCAAGAACGGCAAGCGCGAGGGTTACGGCGTCGAGGTGTACGCTAACGGCAGCCGTTACGAGGGTGGGTGGAAGGACAGCACCTTCGAGGGCCACGGCGTCGCGACCTTGGCGAACGGCAACCGCTTCGAGGGCGAGTTTCATGCCGGAAAACCCAACGGACAGGGGACGTACAAGGCGAAGAACGGCACATTCTCCGGCAACTGGACCCATGGCTGTTTCAAGGAGGGTGGCGTTGAGGCGACTTTCATGGCCACCAAGGCAATGTGCGGCTTCAAATGACCCCTGTCCCGAGCCTCAGACGCGCTCGAGGATCGACAGGCCGCGGTTGCGATCGATTAGGTAGATCAAGCCTCGACGGTCAACGTAGACGTCGTTGCTGCAGACGCGCTGGGCCCCCGCCGGCACGTCCGGCATCCACCAGGCGGCCTGCTTCATCGACAGCGGATTGGCGATATCGATCACCCTGAGGCCGTTGGCGAACCAGGCGGCGGGCACCTCGCTGCCGGTGATGGTTTCGACCGGTTGGTGGCAGGCCGTCATCAATGGCGTCTCGATTCCGACCAGTTCCGGCAGCTGGAAACAGCTGACCGGTATCGGGCGGGTCTCGTCGGTGATGTTCACCATCCAAAGCATCGCCGGCAGCTCCGGCGAGAGCTTGGGATCGAGCGGCTGCACATGCTCATCTGCGACCAGCATCCAGCGATGGCCGGCGATCGGCACATCGATCGGAACCAGGCTGTGCGTGGGCCAGCCGAACGGCGGACTCCAGTCGAGGTTGGCGACTAGCTTCGGCTTGGTCATGTCGCTGATGTCGAGGATGACGCCGCCGCCGTACCAGTAGCTGACATACAGGCGATCGCCGCGCCGGATCGGATGGTGGCAGCGGTGGTTCTTCGCCTTCCAGCTCGGCGTTTCGCCGCCGGCGGTCCACTGCCCTTGCATCCACCAGCGACCGACCTCTTCGGGCCTGGCCGGATCCTTCAGGTCGAGGATCATGACGATGGTGCCGATATAGCCGTCCTGCTCCGTGGAAATGTAGGCGTAGCGGCCATCAAAGGTGAAACGGTGCACACCCATCCCGGCGCACGACCAGTGACAGATGTCGCGCGGCTTGCCCGGTTGGCTGACGTCGAAAATGCGCAGCCCGACGAAATCACCGGCCGGCTTGTCGCCCCGCGTCCGCTCGCGGTTCACCACCATGACGTCATTCGCCACCCGTACCTTGTGCGAATGCAGCCCCGGCGGAATGTCGATCGACGCGATGACCTTGGGATGCGCCGGATCTTTTACGTCGAGGACGGAGGTCCCGTGCGGCGGCTGCATATGTCCGACATAGGCGTAGTCGCCGTCCAGGACGACCTGGCCGCCACCGGCGATATCGATCCAGGCGACTTCGCGAATGCCGGAACCCTGACCCATGGTGTTCTCCCCTTCAGTGGTCTTGACGCATCAAGACAAGAACCTTGGCCGGCCCCGGTGTAGGGGACAAGCCCCGTTACGAGGGCTTGTCGAGAAACGCTCGTACCCTCGCCACCGTCCCCTTGGGGTTTTCTTCCATGATCCAATGGCCAGAGTCCGGCACAATGCCTTCCTCGACGTCGGATGCAGCAAATCTCATGACCGCGGCCATCGTCCCGCCGAAGGATTTCTCGCCGCCCAGGGCAAGAACCGGCACGTCAAGCTTGCCTTCGGCGAGGAATTTCTTGTTGTCGATTGCGTCCTGGTCGAATGCCGCAAACTGCGCGAAGCCGGCGCGCATCGCGCCAGGGCGTGCGTAGAGCTTGGCGTAATGGCGCCGTGCAGCCTCGGTGAAGCGCTTCGGCGTTGCCGAGAACTCATTCCAGAAGCGGTCGAGATAGATGCGCTCGCGACCCTTCACCAGCCGTTCCATGTCGGGACCGCCGAACCGAAAATGCCAAAGCAAGGGATTCTTGAGGATTTCCTCCCAGGGGCCGACGCCCGGCAGCGGCGCGTCGATCAAGACAAAGCGCGTCACGCGCAAGCGGTACGACGCCGCGAAGGCATAGCCGACCATGTTGCCAATGTCGTGCGTGACCAACGCAGCGCGATCGACCTTGAGGGCATCGAGTACGCCTCCGATGTCCCGCGCTTGCGTCTTCTTGTCATAGCCGCTGGGCGCGATTGCCGACAGGCCCATACCGCGAAGGTCGGGAACGACCACAGTGTGATCCCGTGCCAATTCCCTGGCGAGTGGCGCCCACATGTCGCCGGTCTCGCCGTAACCGTGGATCAGGACAACAGCGTGACCAGTACCACCGACACGCACGTGCAGTCGTGTTCCATTGGTCGCGATCTTCCTGGTACGAAAGTACTTTGGATAGACGAAGTCCTGGCCGCGAGCCGGCATTGACCCTCCTCGTTTCGGCTTGGTTAGACGCAACCTAGAGCACGCGCGCGATCAGCGGGACGCGGCGGAGCGCCACCACCGTTCCCCAGCTGAGAGCCACCGCACCGACGCAGACGATGACGCCCTTGGCGACCGGGGCGAGGGCGACGGCGAGCAGCGCGAATTGGAGCCAGACGACCACGGGATAGTGCACGAGGTACATGCCGTAGGAGCTGGCGCTCAGGCTGTCCAGGACAGGCCGGTGCGTGACCGCGAACCGGCGGAAGAGGGCGATGAAGGCGACACTGATCATGCAGCAGCACAGGGCGACGGTGAACTCGCTGAGCACGTGCCCGGTAAGGGACACGGGCCGATGGGCGCGAATGGCGGGCAGGATGAACGCAATGATGACGGCGAGCCGGAACGCAAAGGCGGCGAGTCCAGCCACCAGCCAGATCGGCCATTGCCGTGCCAATCCGGCGTTGGGCGCAAGGACGCCCGACGCCACGCCGGAGGCGCCCAGCAGGATCCCGGTCAGAAAGTAGGCCGCGTACAGAAATGGGCGGCTGGCCTGAAAGGCAAAAGGACCGAATAGTCCGACCCAATTGTCCGCCCCGAAAGCCAGCGACACTGGCATGTATGTGATGACTGAAACGATCAAGAGGCCGGCAACGAATGTCAGCGGACGCCAGTTAATGCCGAGTGGCCGCCGGGCCGCACTGTTTTCCCTCCGGCGACGCCAGAGCACATGAAGTCCGGCCGCGACGGCATCGAACAAGAGCAGCACCCAGATGAACCAGCCGGGACCGCCGGGCCAAAAACCGAGCGACAGCCAGGCGCGCGCATAGCCGAAGACGCCCTGAGGCGCAGCAGTGAGCGCATAAGATGGGTAGTAGGCGATTGGCATCAGGATCGCGCAGGCAACGACGAACGGGACGCCCAGTCGCAACATCCGGTCGCGCAGGAACCTGGCAGCTCCCTTGCGTTCGAGGCTCGGCCAGGCGAACAGGCCCGAGA
Source organism: Reyranella sp. (assembly GCA_051985755.1). Lineage (GTDB taxonomy): Bacteria > Pseudomonadota > Alphaproteobacteria > Reyranellales > Reyranellaceae > Reyranella. Next base: position 5,722 of record JBPYDO010000328.1, read on the forward strand.
GCAGGAACATCAGCGCCATAAAGAACGTGTCGTTGAAGGCGGCCAGGACGTCGAAGCCCACCCAGCGGTGGAGATCGACGATCGGCGCGGACAGGATCTTGAATGTCCTGGGCTGTGCGGGCCACATGACCGCGTAGGCCAGCACCGAATGATGGATCAGCACGAGAACGACGGTGAAGGCGCGCAGATAGTCGAAGCTCGCATCGCGAGCGGCGGCTGCGGAGGCATCGGTCGTTGACCGAGGCCGGGCATAGAGGGCCGGTGACGACACTGTCATGAGGATTGCCTCCCGGTGGCGAGGGCGAAAATGGTGGCCAGCTCTTTGGCATGCGGCTTAAGGTCGAGGTTGGGCTCGCGCGCCAGCAGGGGCGGCACGCCGTCGATCGCCTGAAGAATGGTGAGCGCCATCACACGCATGTTGAAGCGGCGGAATTCGCCGGATTTCTGGCCGGCCCGCAGCAGCTCTTCGAGGTCTGCGACGCGCCGCGAGACGGACTCTGGACCGATCACCAGGCTGCCGTCGGCGCGGCGCGCGCTCATCGCGATTTCAAAGAGGGCAATCAACGACTTGCGGTGGGCGTCGATGAATTCCAGATGCGATTCGATATAGGCGCGCAATCGCCCGGCCGCCGACGTCTCGGCCACGATGCGCGGCACCATGTAGGTGCGGCCGGTGGCGACAACCTTCTCGATGATCGCGTCGACAATCTCGTTCTTGCTTGGGAAGTGATAGGTGATGACGCCCTTGCTGACGCCGACCCGTTTGGCGATTTGGTCGACGGAGGCCTTGGCAAACCCCAGTTCGGCGATCGTGTCGATCGCACAGTCGACGATCTGCGCGCGGCGCGCCGTCTCGGCGAGCGAGCGGTTTTCCGCTGAAACGGATTTTACTTTAGTACGCACGTACTAAGATTAGTACGATTGTACTAAATCGTCAATGGGCCTTTGGACGCTGATTTGAAGCCTGTCATTGGGTCGCAGGGCGCCTGCGCGCACGTGAAACACCACCGCGCCAAATGGCGTTTATAAGGCAGAGCCTCCCGCTGCCGTTCTTGCCTCCGGGGACCGAGAGCAGCGGGCGCATGTCAACAACTTGTAAGCGGAGGTTTTCATGGCCTCGATCCACTCGGACGAGCACCGAGAGACTGGACTTGTAGATTTTGGGTTTGGAACCGGCGCAACGTCGCTATCGGAATCGGTCGCGGCGGTTGCCGTAATCGTGCTGGCCATCCTGGGACTGGTCAATGTCGCGCCACCGGCAATGGTGGCGATCGCCACAATCGTGGCAGGCGTCGCGATCTTCCTGCAGGGTGCACGGATAGTGGGTGAGTACTCTCACCTCACCACCATGTCGGACTTGCCTGCGAAGGCGCCCGAGAACTGGATGGGCGGCGTGTCCCTGGAATTCCTGGCCGGCGGCGCCGGCATCGTGTTGGGCATCCTCGCCCTGTTCTCGGGGACGCCGGCGCTTGCTCCCGCCGCCGTGATCGTGTTTGGCGGCACCCTGCTGCTGAATGGCAGCGTCAGTCGCTTGCCGTCGTCGGCCGCGTCTTCCAATGGCGCCCATGACGCGACATCCGTCATGGTCGCCTCGCAGATGCGCAGCCTGACCGCGGGCGGCCAGATCCTGATCGGGATTGCCGCGCTGATTCTCGGTATCCTCGCGCTCGTGCCAATTCATGGGTCGGTCCTGACACTGGTCGGGCTGCTCGCGGTCGGCACGTCGCTCTTGATATCGGGCCTGGCGAGCGTCGATTTCTTCGGCAGCTCGCAGAACTCGCGAGGCTGATCGCGTAAACAGAAGGCCGCCCTCGTCCGGAAGGGCGGCCCTTCTTTCCAGAGGGGGAGAGACGATGGACATCCATGACGCCGCGCTCGCCGTCGCCGGTGCCGTCGGCAGCAGCGTTGCGGTGATCCACGGCGTCTTGACGCAGCGGCTGATGGTGCGGCGCCTGCAGGGGCCGGCGGGAGTGCAATTTCCCGCCACGATCCGCCGGCTGATGGCAGGACTGCTGCATTTCAGCACCTTCAACTGGTTTGTGGGCGGGATCGTCCTGATCGTCGCGGGCTTCGCGTTCCAGCGCGAGGCGAAGCTTGCCACCGGCGTGCTGGTGGGAAGTTCCTACCTGTTCGGCGCTGTCGGCAATCTTTGGGCCAACCGTGGCCGCCACGCCGGTTGGCTTCTCATGGCTGTCGCCGTCCTCCTGATCGTCCTGGGTCTCAGCCGGTTTGGCGCCTGAGTCGCGCCGCCCAGCGTTTGGGAGTATCAAGCACCGCGATGGATCAAGCGCGCGAGCCGCCCGGCCATCCGGACTACTACGCCCTGCTGGGCGTCGGCTTCGATGCCGACGACGAGGCCATCCGGGCGGCCTACCGTGCGCTGGCCAAGCAATATCATCCCGACATGGCGGACGGCGAGGACGCTCAGTCGACCGAGCGGTTTCTCGAGATCCAGGAAGCCTACGACGTGCTGCGCGACGTCGATCGGCGCCAGCAATACGATGAAGAACGCGCCCGGCTCGAGGCACAGGAGCAAGCGCGCCAGTGGCAACGCGACTTTGCCGATGTGCTGACCGAGCCTCCGGGATCGCCCGCCAATCGACCGGCCAGGGCGCCTAAGGCGTTCGCCGCGCGTCGCCAGCGCACCAGGTCCGCCGCCCGGCTTTTCGGCTTTTCGATCCTGCTGGTCGTCGTGACCGCCGGCGTGATCGTCGGCCAGCATCGCGCGAAATATCTCGCCGTCAAGTCGGATCAGGTGACCATCGTCAAGGTCGACAATCCCAACGCTGCAGAGGGGAAGGCGGGCGGCGTTTCGGCCGAATTGCGCGTCCTGTCGCGCGAAGTGGAGGAGCTTTCACGCCAGCAGGCGGCGCACGCCGAGGCGGCGAAGCTCAAGGCGCAGTCCCAGGCGATGGCGGCGCCGACACCGTCGTTCCCGCCGACGGCGAAGCTGCCCTCACAGGGAAGCGACCACAAGATCGACTGCAGTGGCGAAGGCCGTTCCTTCTCCGTCAGCCGCCAGAGCGGTGGCGTGAGCATTTCCTACAATGGCGGGCCGCTGCTGCGCCCGGTCATAAGCGACCAGGGACTCGGCATGATCGTGGTGTCGAAGGTCGAGCCGACCAACCGGATCTCCATCGCCTTCATGAAGGGCGACAAGGACCGCACGGTCGTCCTGATCAACGACGCCACTGGCAACCTCTACCGAACCTTCGGCGTCGAATGCACCGCGGCGGCGTTTTAGTCGGCGGCCATTGGCGCTATGTCGGGGCTCAGGCGGACGATTTCACGCCGCTTTAGATCTGCCGGCCGAGATCGCGCTTCTTCACGGCCGCACGCAGCCTCGGCGCCTCAGCCTCGATGAAACGCCACAGCCGGCTGGCGATCGGACCATGCGGGCGGTCGCTGCGGCGAGCGGCCACGATCTCGCCCGAGCCGCCGCGCAGATGCTTGCCGGCGATCGACAGCAACTCGCCAGCTCTCAGCTCCCCGGCGATGAGAAAAGTCGGCATGTGACCCCAGCCCATGCCACGCAGGATGAATTCCTTCTTCATGAGTTGGTCGCTTACCGTCCAAGTACGTGCACCATCGATCAGGTAATAGTCGCGGCGTGTCGAGCGCCGCGCGGTGTCGCGCACCACGCACTGTACGTAGTCACGCATCTGGCGCGCCGTGATCTGCCGCGAGACGGGAAAGCGCAGAAAGCCCGGGGCGACGACCGGGACCAGCCTGCCTGCGAACAGATCGATGTACTCCAGGCGCGTATCGGCCTTGTCGATGTGATGGATGATGAGATCCGCTTCGCCGTCAAACAGCCTCTCCCACGGGCCGGCGATAGCCTCGGAATGGAGGTGAAAGCGCGTGTTGGGGCATTGCTGGAAGAAGCGCCGCAGCAGCCCCAGCATCTCGGGGAGTGGGCAGATGTCACCGAGGACGATGCTAAGCTCGTTCTCCTCGCCGCTGGCCAGCTTGCGCGCATGGTCATGAAGCTCGGCGACATCCCTGAGAATGGCGCTGGCGCGCGCATGGAACGCGCGGCCTTCCTCGGTCGGGCTCACGCGGTAGCCCTCGCGATCGAGCAGGCGAAGTCCGAGGCGACCTTCGAGATTCCTGATCGACGCGAAGACGGTCGAGTGCGTGCGACCAAGCCGGGCAGCGCCGGCCTGGAACCCTCCCTGCGAGATGACGGCATCAAAGCACTGCAGCTGGTGGATCGTCATTCCGTCCATCGCGGTCTCCAAGATTTTCGTGAATATCGACAGTGTTCTTCAAGACTTTGTCATATGTCCAGACGCTTATCCGGCTAGGGTGGGACGCCTCGGCGGCGGAGACCCGACTTGAGTACCATCACCCTCTATCGCTTTAGCCCCTTCCTCGGGGCGCCCGATTCCAGTCCGTTCGTCATCAAGACGATGATGTTGCTGAAGCTTGCCGGACTTGCCTTCCACGACGTTCAGGGCAATCCCCTCAAGGCGCCCAAGAAGTTCCTGCCGTATATCGACGATGCGGGCACCGTGGTCGACGATTCGACCTTGATCCGCCGGCATATCGAACGGAAGTACCGATTCGATTTTGACGCCGGCCTCGGCCCCGAGCAGAAGGCGATGTCGTGGGCAATCGAGCGCATGTGCGAGGATCACCTTTACTTCGCCATGCTCGAGGCCCGCTGGCTCCATGCTGCCAACTTCAGGAAGGGCGTGGGCACGCTGTTCGGGGTCATCCCGCTGCCGCTGCGGCCCATCGCCAAGGTCGTGCTGCGTCGCCAGAATGCAGCGCGCCTCAGAGGACACGGGATCGGCCGTCATGCGAGGCCAGACATCGAACAGCTCGCGACCCGCGACATCGACTCGCTTGCGGTCCTGCTGGGCGCCAAGTCCTACCTGACCGGCGACCAGCCCTGCGGCGCCGACGCCACCCTGTTCGGCATGGTGACGTCAATCCTGACACCGCCGCTCGACACGTCGCTCAGGCCGGCCGTGCAGAGGCACGCCAACCTCGTCGCCTATTGCGATCGGGTTACTGCCAGATATTTCGCCTGAGCGATTCGATGAACGACCCCTACACTGCGCCTACACCGACTAGGTCTTCAACTCGGCCAGCGTCGGCGCAAACACGGCGTCGACCGGCGTCTGGGCGAGATGCGCCAGTGCGTTGGCGAAAGTCTTGACCGCGACGCCGAACGCCACAGCGATTATCGCCTCGCGGTCGTAGCCTGCGGCGAGGAAGACCTCGACGTCGTCGTCGCTCACCTGGCCGCGGCCGACGGTCAGCGCTTCGGTGAAGCGGCGCAGGGCGCCCAGGCGAATGTCCTCGATGATGCCGCCGGTTCCCACGGCGCGCACGAGATCGCGGCTGGCGCCCAGCTTGGCGGCGAGGGCGGCGTGGATGACGAGCGAATACTCGGCGCCGTTGACCCGGCTCACCGCCATCAGGACGACCTGCTGCTCGATCGGCGAGAGCGGCGTCTCGCCGAAGGCCTGCAGACCGTGGAAGTAGCTTTCGAGAGCGGCCGGCACGGCCGCCATGGTGACCGCGAGATTGGGCACGAAGCCGAAGACCTCGCGCACCTTGGCCAGCAGCGGCTGCGCCGCGCTGGGGGTGTTGGACTCGGTGAGATCGCCGAAGAGCCTGTCCTTGGTCGTCATATTCGTCTCCTGTCAGGCGGCCTTGGCGCCGGTGAGGGCGCGACCGAGGAAGTCGCGGATGGCATTGGCGATTTCCGCCGCGTGCGTTTCGAGCGCGAAATGGCCGGTATCGAAGAAGCGCACCTCGGCCGCGGGATTGTCGCGTTTGAACGCCTCGGCGCCGGGCGGCAGGAAGAACGGATCGTTCTTGCCCCACACCGCCAGGATCGGCGGGCGGCGGTGGCGGAAATAGGCCTGGAATGCGGGGTAGAGCGCCAGGTTACTCGCATAGTCGAGGAAGAGGTCGAGCTGGATCTCGTCGTTGCCGGTCCGCGCCAGCATGGCCGAATCGTGCGAGTAGCCGTCGGGTGACAAGCGTTCGGCGTCCTGGTCGGGAACGCCGTGCGCATATTGCCAGCGTGTGGTTTCCGGTTTCAGGAAATCCCGCAGCGCCGCCCGATTGGCTGACGTGGGCTCGTCCCAGTACTTGCGGATCGGGTTCCAGCCATCGCTCAGGCCCTCGAGGTAGGCATTGCCGTTCTGGCTGACGATCGCGGTGACGCGCTCGGGATGGGCGAGGGCCAGTCGGAAGCCGACCGGGGCGCCGTAGTCGAAGACGTAGATCGCGAAAGCGCCGAGGCCGATCTTCTGCGTGAAGCCGTCGATCACCTTGGCGAGGTTGTCGAACGTGTAATTGAAGGCCGCGCGATCGGGCGACTGGGTGTGGCCGAAACCCGGCAGGTCGGGCGCCACCACATGGAAGCGATCGGCCAGCAGGGGGATCAGCTCGCGGAACATGTGCGAGGAGCTGGGGAAGCCGTGCAACAGCAGGATGGCGGGTGCCGAGGCGGCGCCGGCCTCACGATAGAATACCTTGTGACCGTCAATTTCAGCTGTGCGGTAGCGGATCATGGCCGTTCTCCTCCGGTTGGTAACCTTTAAAAAGTCCGTACAGAGGTTATATTGACAATAACTTGTCAAAGTCAATTTTTCCGGTTATCACAGGGACGTGAACGACATGACTGCAGGCCCGCATTTCATCGGCGATCATCTGGCGATCGACTTCCGCAACAGCTTCGTCGGCCCGTCCGGCGAGCCGCACGATTGGCTAAGCGACGGCCAGGGCCTGCTCGACTGGCTGGTCCAGGCCGGCGCGATCGATGCTGCGGCGGCGCGACGGCTGCGCGGAGCCAGGTCGCTGGATTCGGTCGCCGCCGAGGCGCGTGGCTTGCGCGACTGGCTGAAGGCGTTTCTCGGGCGTCATGCCGGCCGTGAGCTGAAGGCCGAGGCGGTGCGCGAACTGGCGCCGCTCAACCGGCTGCTCGAACGCGCCCAGGCCTACAACGTTGTTGAGACGGCATTGTCACCCGATGAAAAGCGGCTGGTCTGGCGCCAGAAGCGCCGCTGGGCGCCCGAGCAGCTCCTGATGCCGATCGCCGAGGCGATCGGCGATCTCGTGTGCGACGCGGACTTTCGCCTGGTGCGCCACTGCGAGGGCAATGGCTGCGTGCTGATGTTCTACGACCGCACCAAGGCGCATGGGCGTCGCTGGTGCAGCATGGCGATCTGCGGCAATCGGGCGAAGGCCGCCGCACACCGAGCCCGCCAGCGCGAGCAGGCGGGCCGTTAGCTTCTGAAGGCCCTGTGGCGGGGTTGGCCCGCCACGGCCTCGCGCAGCGGCGGCCGCTCAGTGCCTGCGAGCAGCCTTAAGGTCGAAGCGGTCGAGGTCCATCACCTTGGCCCACGCCGCCACGAAGTCCTTGACGAACTTCTCCTTCGCATCGGCCGAGGCATAGACTTCCGCCAAGGCCCTGAGCTGCGAGTGCGACCCGAAGATCAGGTCGACGCGGCTGCCGGTCCACTTCAGCGCCCCTGACTTGGCGTCGCGCCCCTCGTACGCGCCGTCAGTGCCGGACGGCCGCCACTCGGTGCCCATGTCGAGCAGGTTCGCGAAGAAGTCGTTGCTGAGCGTCCCTGGCTTCTTGGTGAACACGCCATGCGGGGACTTTGCAACATTTGCGCCCAGCACGCGCAGGCCACCGACCAGGACCGTCATTTGCGGTCCGGTGAGCGTCAGCAACTGCGCCCGATCGACCAGCAGCTCCTCGGCCGACAAACGCTGCCTGCCGCTGAGATAGTTGCGGAAGCCGTCGGCGGTCGGTTCGAGTGGCGCGAAGGAGTGGATGTCGGTCTGCTCCTGAGAGGCGTCCATGCGCCCCGGTGTGAACGGCACCTTCACGTCGTGTCCGCCGGCCTTGGCGGCCTTCTCGATCGCCGCGGCGCCACCCAGCACGATCAGATCGGCGAGCGACACCCTCTTCTTGCCCTTCTGCGTCGCGTTGAACGCCTTCTGGATCGCGGCGAGCTTGGCCAGCACCTTGGCGAGCTCGGCCGGCTGGTTGACGTCCCAGTCCTTTTGCGGCGCCAGCCGAATGCGCGCGCCATTCGCGCCACCGCGCTTGTCGGAGCCCCGGAACGTCGAGGCCGACGCCCAAGCCGTCGACAACAGCTGGGAGACGGACGGGCCCGAGGTCAGGATTTTCGCCTTCAGAGCGGCAATGTCCTTCTCCCCGATCAGCGGGTGATCGACCGAGGGGGTTGGGTCCTGCCAGATCAGGATCTCCTTCGGGACGAGCGGGCCGAGGTAACGATGGATCGGACCCATGTCGCGGTGAGTCAGCTTGAACCACGCCCGGGCAAACGCGTCTGCAAACTGATCCGGATGCTCGT
>JBPYDO010000329.1:0-7446 GCA_051985755.1 Reyranella sp.
GCGCCTGACGCCATGATGTGCGCCACCGAAAGCGGCATCTCGCGTGAATCGAAGTAGCGCATCTCACCCGAGCGCACGTTCACCGCACCGACCGCAAGCCTGACCCGATGCTGGGCAAGGCAGTCGAAATCGACGAGCCGGCCGAGCGTTTCCTTGAGCGGTCCGGTGGAATAATAGGACGCCTTGCCCATGCCGAGCGGATAGGCCGGCCCCAGGAGCGCGTGGGGATTGGGCACGAAGAAGCCCGGCACGCCTGCGACGATGGTCGACAGGTTGGCCAGGGAGTTGCCGAACAGCGGCGATGACCAGAACTGATCGATCGGGCTTTTCTTGGTCACGCCATCCCAGAACTCGCGCAGGCGGGCGATGCGGTCGGCTGGCTCGTTGCCTGCGATCAGCGCGCCGTTGATGGCGCCGATCGACGTGCCGATGACCCAGTCCGGTTCGATGCCGCCCTCCATCAGGGCCTGGTAGACACCGGCCTGGTAGGCGCCCAGCGCGCCGCCGCCCTGCAGCACCAGGACCACCTGCTCCTTGGTCGTGCGCTTCTTTACGGGAGGCGCGATGCTATTCAACATGGAGGTCTCCGCAAGTTCGTGAATGTGTCAGCGCGCGGCACCTTGGTGGCGAACGCCGGCGGCCTGAAATGCCGTTGCAGCATCCGGTCGATTGCTCCGGGCTATGAGCTTCGTTGTCAAGATTGCGCCCAGCATGAGCGAGGCACCGATGCCAAGCACGCAGGCCGTCCAGCCCAGGCGATCAAAGACCTTGCCGAGCACGGCACTCCCGACGAGGCCGCCGAGAAAATAGCTGGCGAGATAGAGGCCGCTCGCCGAGCCGCGGTCCATGACGGCCGCGCGACCGACAAAGCCCGTGGCTGTCGCTTGGGCAAAGAAGGTGCCGGCCGCGACCAGGACGAGGCCGAGCAGCAGGCCCGCGAAACTGCCGCCCAGAAGCAACGGCAGGCCGGCCGCCGCAAGCCCGAAGGAGGCCCACAGAGTCGGGCGCGTGCCCAGCCAGGCCGCAACCCGGCCGGCCAGCGGCGTGGTGATCACCGACGGCAGGAACACGAAATAGACCGCGCCCAACATCATCATGCCGATGCCGAACGGCGGGCGGACCAGCACGAAGTTGACGTAGGTGAAGGTGCCAATGAAGGCGAACAGGATGAGAAAGCCGATGGCGAAGGCGGCGCGCAATGCCGGGTTGGCGAGATGGCCGAGCCAGCTCTTGAGCGGCGAGGCGTGGCTCACGTCCGCCGGAGCCATCGGCGGCGCATGCTCGACGGTGAACCACACCAGAACCGCGCCGGCGAGATTGAGGGCGGCGAAGACGTAAAAGTTGGCGGCAAGGCCAAGGTGATCGACGACGCCCGCCGCCAGCAGGCGGCCGAACAGATTAGAGGCGACGTTGCCGGTGATGTAGGCGGCGAAGGCACTCGCGGTATCGGCGGCGCTCGCATGCTCGCCGAGATAGGCCAGCGTGAGCGCGAAGGCCGTCGACATGCAGACGCCTTGGGCGATGCGCAGCAAGGTGAAGACCGGCAGCGCCGGCATGCTGGCGAGCGTAAGCGTCGGCAGGGCAAGCACCGCCAGGCTCACGAGGATGCCGCGGCGGCGGTCGATTGCGCGGCCGAACAGGGCGACGCTCAGCCCGCCGACGGCCATACCGATGGTGCTGGCGTTGACCGCAAAACTCATCGCGGCTGGCGTCACGCCGTAGGCCTCGCTGAGCGCCGGCAGGATGGCCTGCGTCGCGAACAGATCGACGACCGTGAGGAACGCCGTCAGTCCGATCGTGAACGCTCGCAGGGCACCTGCCACGGTCCGGTTCCTTTCGGCTCACATGTTGTGGTCGTTGGGGTCGTGCTGGATGTCGAACGACAGCAGCACCACCGGCACCGTGCCCTCGTTCTTCCACCAGTGCGACGTGACGTGGGTCTCGCGCGCCACCTCGCCCGCCTTGTGCAGGATCGGCTGGGCGCAGTTGCTGGCGTGCTCGTAGATCTCGCCCGATATGATGTAGATCAGGGCGGGCCGATCGCCGTGGCTGTGCCAGGGAACGATGCCGCCGGGCTGCACCTCGAGGCGGCGGAGCCGCATCAAGTGCTGCTTCAGCGCCAGCGGCTCGGCGCCGAGGTCGATCTGCGACAGCACCGTGTCGGTGACGCCCTTGGGGCCGTAGCTGACCGGCTGGGTGGCGCCGGGCCGAATCTGGTCGGCCGGGCATTGGCCGGCGAAGGCCGGACCGGCGAACCCAACAGTCGCGGCGAGCAGAGCAGACGTAAGAAGTGTGCGAACGAACATGCATATCTCCGTGCGTTGGCCGAGGCCGGGAGGGCAACGGCGATGCGCGCAGCATCGGAGCACGGCTGCCCGAGCTGAAATGCCGAATGGGAATTGTTTCGATAGCTTCGCCGCCAGAGCGCGGCGCGCCTATCCTGCCGTGTTCGCCCAGGGATGGGCCAAGACCTCGCGCACGAAGGCGCCAACCGTCGGCAGGTGCGGTCGTCCACGCACCGTGACGACCTGGATGGTGCGGGCGATCTCCGGGTCGACCAGCGGGCGGACGCGCAAGCCGGGCATGGTGACGGCATGTTCGGGAATAAAAGTGAAGCCGAAGCCCGCCAGCGCCATGCTCTGCACCCAGTCGTCGCGGTCGCTGCGGAAGACGATGCGCGTCCTGGCGCCCTGGGCGCGGAAGATCTTGCGGGCATGACCGAAAAACTCGCACTGCACGCGATTGATGTAGGCCTGGTCGTGCAGGTCCGCGCAGCGCACAGCGTTCTGCTTTTCGAACGGATGTCCGGGGCCGACGCCAATCACGAAGCGCTCGTCATAGAGGCGGCGAGCGTGAAAGCGCTCGTCGATCTCCTCCGGCTGGCCGTAGATCGCAATGTCGAGCTCGCCCTGGGCCAGCCACTCCTGCAGCTCGCCGCCCGAGCCGTCCTTCACGATCAGGTTGACCTTTGGATGACGCTCGCGGAACGCCTGCAGGAAAGGCACGAAGCGGCGGGGCCCGATGGTGCACATCATGCCGAGCTTGAGCTCCACGTCGTCGAGCTTGGCGAAGCTCTTGGCCCGCTCCTTGGCTGCGTCGGTCTCGATCAGCACCTGCGTGAGGTGCGGCCGCATCATCTCGCCCAGCCCGGTGAGATGGGTGTTGTTGCGCTCGCGACGGAACAGCGGTCCGCCCAGCTCCTCCTCCAGCCCCTTGATGGCGCGGGTCAACGACGGCTGGGAAACGCTGCAGGACTCGGCCGCGCGCGTGAAGTTCAGCGTCTCGCAGACGGCCAGAAAGTAGCGGATCTGATGCATTTCCACGGCAGCTCTCCCCCGGAAGTGCAGCGCGAATAGCCGTCCGAGTGTGCCCCAGACGTCCATAGCCTGCGGCTATCGATACCCTTCGTGCAAGGTATTTCCGTGATTTTTTGGTGGTCGTCACACTCCAATCGGGATGTCGCTGAAGGAGACGCTGGAGGAGCTTGCCCGCCGACATACGGCGGCGCTGGTCGAGCGCGACCGGGTCGAACTTGCGGACGAGCTCGACCGCCTGCGGATGTTGCGCGTCGCCGAGGAGGGGCTGGGACTGGGTGACCTGCTCCCCGACTTCGCCCTCAGGGACGTCGCGGGCGGGGTCAGGACCAGCCACGAATTCCTTGACCGCGGCCCGCTCGTGCTCGCCCTGTTCCGCGGCGGCTGGTGCCCCTATTGCGACCTCACGATGGTGGCGCTCGAGGAAGCGCGGCCGGCCATCAATGCGCTGGGCGCCGAGGCGGTGGGCGTGATGCCCGACCCGCCGGCGCGCATCGGCGAGATCGCCGCCAAGCGCGGCATCTCCTATCCCCTGCTCAGCGACCCGGCCAATGGCTTCGCCAGGACCTGCGGGCTCGCCTACGAGCTCTCGCCCAACCTCATACGCATCCACCTCGAACGTGGCCGCGACTTGAGGACCTTGCACGACGACACGACCTGGCGCTTGCCCGTGCCGTCGGTATTCGTGATCGCGCCGGACGCACGGATCGTCTTCGCTTTCGCCGACGTCGATCCGTCGCACTGGCCCGATCCCGAAGAGCTGGTGCGCTCGCTCGATGCGCTGCGCGATGCACACCCGCTATCGAATCGGTAGCCACTCGGCATTTCGGAAGAAATGCACACGAGCTCAAGGTGCAACCCGTTCGAGGATCAGGAGATCGCACCATGCTTCAGGGCAAAACCGCCATCGTCACCGGCTCGACCAGCGGCATCGGCCTCGGCATCGCCGAGACTCTCGCGCTGTCAGGCGCCAACGTCGTGCTGAACGGCTTCGGCGAGGCGCTGCAGATCGAGAAGACGCGCACCGCGCTGGCTCAGCGCACCAATGCAAAAGTCGTCTATTCGCCTGCCGACATGAGCAAGCCCAAGGCCATCGAGTGCATGATCCGACAGACCGTCGACATGTTCGGCTCGGTCGACATCATGGTGAACAACGCTGGTATCCAGCATGTCGCGCCGATCGAGGAGTTCCCGGACGAGAAATGGGACGCCATCCTGGCGATCAACCTCTCATCGGCCTTCCACGCCACCAAGCTCGTCCTGCCCGGCATGCGCGCCAGGGGCTGGGGGCGGGTGATCAACGTCGCCTCCGCTCACGCCCTCGTGGCTTCGCCTTACAAGGCGGCCTACGTGGCGGCCAAGCACGGCGTGCTCGGCCTCACCAAGGTGACGGCGCTGGAAGCCGCCGAAGCCGGAATCACGTGCAACGCCATCTGCCCCGGCTATGTCCGCACACCCCTGGTCGAGAAGCAGATCGACGACCAGGCGAGAGCGCACGGCATTGCGCGAGACAGGGTGATCTCGGACGTCCTCCTGAAGGATCAGCCCAACAAGCGTTTCGTCGAGGTCGCCGAGCTGGCCGCGCTCGCCCTGTTTCTCTGCTCCGAGGGCGGCGCTTCGGTGACCGGCGTTGCGCTGCCCATGGATGGTGGCTGGACAGCGCACTAGATCTCCGGGCCTCGCGGTCGATCAGCCGGCGACCTTGCGCAACGCCTCGAGCGTGGTTTCCGGCTCGGGCCGATGTGTGTAGTCGGGATCGGCCTCGACCGAACGCACGATGCCGGTGCGATCGATGACGAAGCGCGACGGCACCGGCAGGCGCCACGACGGATCGTCGTTGCGCTGGCTAAGGTCGTTGCCGAAGCCGCGATACACCTCGCGCAGGTCGGCGGGCAGGGTGAAGGCGAGGCCATAGGCCTCGGCGACCTTCGACTTCTCGTCCCAGCCGATCGGGAAGGTGAGTTTCTGCTTCAGCGCCATGTCCGCGGTGCGTTGCGGCACTTCCGGCGAGATCACGACCAGTGCGGCGCCGAGCTTGGCGAGGTCGGCGTATATGCTTTGCAGAGCGTCCAGCTCATGTCGGCAGTAGGGTCACCACGACCCTCGGAAGAACGACAGCACCAGCGGTCCGCGCGCCAGGAGATCGGCCGAGACGATCGGCTTGCCGTCGTAGCTGGCGAGAGTAAAGGACGGCGCTTTGCTGCCGACCTTGGCGATGCGGTCGAGGATGCCCGAGCGGCGCAGATCCTCGGTCGCGCGATGCATGATCGCCTGCTTGTCAGGCGGGATGCGTCCGGCACTTGCGGCGCGCAGCGCCGCCAACTTCTGCTCCAACGACATTCGCTACTCCTTTTGTCGGACTGAGTTACCCATCATCGCTTGCGATCGAGAAGCTTGAGCGCCGGGTGCGCCACGGCATCGAGCGTCCGCCGGTTGGCGCCGGTGCGCGCCAGCACGCGGATGCCCAGCACCACGCCCAGCAGGTGATCCGACACGGCGTCGACGTCGATGGCGCGCGCCACTTCGCCCCGGCGGCGCGCCGCCTCGAGGTTGCGGCGAAAGAAAGCGCGGATCTCGCCCAGGTAGCCCGCCACGATGCGGCTCAGCTCGGCGTCGTGCGGCGCCACGTCGAGCGCCGAATTGACCAGCAGGCAGCCCTTGCGCTCCCGGTCCTTGACCGAGCGATCGACAATCTCGGCCAGGAAAGCGCGGATGGCGGCGGCCGGCCCGTGCCGTTCTTCCATGCGCGCCACCCTGGCGCGCATCGAGCGGTTGGCGTAGCGCTCGAGCGACTGCTTGAAGAGCGCGCGCTTGTCGCCATAGGCGTTGTAGAGGCTGGCCCCGCCGATGCCCATGCAGTCGGCCAGGTCGCGCACCGACGTCGCCTCGTAGCCGTGCGCCCAGAAGCGGTCGACGGCGGCGTCGATCGCTTGATCCTCGTCGAAGGCCTTGACCCGCGCCATGACCCAGCCAAGCATGATTCTGGAGCGTTTGCTACAGAATTGCGGCTCACCGATTGTTTACCGGTCGCGAGCGCTTTCTCGCCAAGGCTTGATTGGTCCGGGAGCCCAACCCGCGCGTATTTAGGATCGCGTCCACCATCGGACGCACGAACCGGGTCATCCCAAGGGAGCACACTCATGACCAAGCGCACGCTGATCGCTACCGCGGCGTCGATCTTCGCCGCCGGCACCTTCGCCACGCTGGCGCACGCCGAGACCGTGCATTGCGGCGGCACCAACGCCTGCAAGGGCCAGAGCGCCTGCAAGAGCGCGTCCAACGCCTGCAAGGGCCAGAATGCCTGCAAGGGCAAGGGCTTCACCGAGGCCAAGGACGCCGCGTCCTGCACCGCCGCTGGCGGCAAGGTCATCTGAGGCAAGCGTATCTGAGGCAAGCGTAGACGTTGTCCCTGGCTCGCCCGTCGCGAGCCCGCCGTCGAAGGGGTTACAGCCCCCGCTCGGTCCCTTCGACGGCTTTTTCCCCGGACCAGAGGAAGACTGGGGCGTGCTCGACCACGTGTCGCTCGGCGTCTCGGAGGTTGGCCGCAGCCGGCGCTTCTACGACGCCGCGCTCGGACCGCTGGGGCTGGTCCGCATCGTCGACTTCGGAAACGGCCGCGGCTCCGACTACGGCTCAGCCCCGGGATCGCCCGGCGTCGAATTCACCATCACCCGCGAGGCCCACGTGACGGCGCCGCAGCCGGGCGCGCATATCTGCTTCCGCGCGCCCAGCCGAGCGGCCGTTCGCGCTTTCCATGCCGCGGCGCTGGCGGCCGGCGGCCGGGATGACGGCCCGCCCGGCCCTCGCCCGCTCTATCATGCCGACTACTATGGGGCGTTCGTGCTCGATCCCGACGGCCATCGCATCGAGGCCGTGAGCCACGCGCCGGAGATCCCCGCCGTGGTGCCCTAGCTACCTGCTGACTCTGTCCAGCGTCTCGAGGACGAGGCTGAGCGGCGGACGCTTGGTGAAGGTCTCCTCGTACAGCTTGGCCTTGATGATCTGCTGGCGGTCGATCACGAAGATGATCGGCCGCGGCACGCCATAGGCGAGATTGAGCGGTGGATACTGCGGATCGCGCAGCTTGTAGCGATCGATGACCTCGGATTTGGGATCGGACAAGAGCGTGTAG
>JBPYDO010000330.1:0-3414 GCA_051985755.1 Reyranella sp.
CGAGCAGGTCGTGTGGGACCCCGAAAGCGGTCAGCTGCTTACCGCGAGCTTCCTCGACTACGCCATGCCGCGCGCCGACATGGTGCCCAGCATGGAGATCAAATCGAATCCCGTGCCGACCAAGTACAATCCGCTGGGCGCCAAGGGTGCCGGCGAAGCGGGCACGGTGGGCGCCATGCCGGTGGTGATGAACGCCATCATGGACGCGCTGGCGCCGCTCGGCGTGGCCGACGTGGCGATGCCCGCGACGGCGCAGAACGTGTGGCGCGCCATCCAGGGGGCGAAGAAGTGATCTTTGTTAGAACCGTGGCCGTTGTGCTGGCTGCGGCACTCGCCCTGCCCGCGCAGGCGGCCGACACGCTCACCCTGCAGCCGCGTCCTGGCGTCACGCTCAGGATCCTGACCGACCGGCCGGCCCAGCCGATCGGCACCGTCATCCTGTTCGGCGGCGGCGATGGCATCCTGGATCTCGATGCGCACGGTAACATCGGCAGCAACCTGAAGACCAACCACGTGATCCGCACACGCTCGGACTATGTCGCAGCGGGTTACGCGATGTTTGCGCCCGATGTCGCCAGCGATCTCAGGGGAACGGCCGGCTATCGCTTCAACGGTCTCTTTGCCAGCGACCTCGCGCTGGTCGTGCAAGAAGCGCGCAAGCTTGGCAAACCGGTCGCGGTGATCGGCACCAGCCGCGGGGCGCTCTCGGTGGCCGCCGTATTGGTGAAGCAGGCGGCCGTTCAGCCGGACGCTGCAGTGATCTCCTCGGGTGTGCTGATGGGGCACGACAAGAGCGGAAGCGCCAGCACCATGGGCGACTGGAGCCAGGTGCGCATTCCGATGCTGTTGCTGCGGCATGCCCAGGATGCTTGCCGGGTGACGCCACCCGGCGATGCCGACAAGTTCAAGCCGCTGCTGTCGGCCTCGCCGCGGGTCGACATCATCACCATGACTGGCGGCGGCCCGGAGAGCCCAGGTGCCGACAAGTGCGGCGCGGCGCACTATCACGGCTACTGGGGAATCGACAGCAAGGTGGTGCAAACGACCGTGAATTGGCTGCGCGCAAACATGCGATAGGGAGCGCGGGCGTCGCGCCTTGTCTATTCTGCGCGGTGCGGGCTCTCGGCGTTGATTACAACGCCTGCCGCCCGCCAGTCCTTAGGCGCTTGCGCCCCTAAGGACTTGCATGCCCAATGAACCGCTCCGGCGGGCGCTCGCCCCATTGCGACTGGAAGCCTTGCTCGGCGCTCAGGAGGTTGCCGCCGTTGGCGGCGTTCAGGCGGTCGGTGTCGGCCCAGCGCTCGTGCACGCGACCCCACGGGTCGGCCCAGTAGTCATAGACCTGGCTGCCCAGCAGGTGGCGGCCGATGCCCCACATGTGGGTGTATTTGCCAAGGCGCGTCAGATGCTCGTGGTCCTGGAACACCGCATCGATGTCCTGCGCCTCGTAGGAGACGTGGTTGAGGCCGGTCTTGGTGTTGTTGATGCAGAACAGCACGTGATGGTCGACATACTCCTCGCCGCGGTCGAGCCGGCTGAAGGCGCCGATGACGTTGTCCTTCTCGCCGGCATAGACGTCGTCGGAGCACAGGAAGCCCAGCGTGTTGCGGTACCACGCCACGGTCTCCTTGACCTTGGGCGTCGCCAGCACGCCATGACCGATCCGCTGGATGGTGGTCGGCGATTTGGAAAGCCGCATCAACCGGCCGGCTCGGCGCAGGGGCTCGCTGCCGGAATTGAGCAGGTCGCGCTCGACCTTGATCGGAGCCACGCTCTGCATGCCGGCGATCACCTCGACCTGGTAGCCGTTGGGCTCGGTGAGCCGCACGCGCTTGCCGCCGCCCGGCTCGTTCAGGGTCTCGATGCCGGAGGCGCCGGGCAGCTTGGCGAGGCGCTTGAGGTCGTCCTCGTTGGCGGCGTGATAGGCGAAGCCAATGAACTTCGTGCCGGCCTTGTGTGTGACATGCAGATGATGACGGCTGTCGGCGCCCCGCATATAGAGCGCATCGGGCGTGCGCTCGGCGCGCAACAGGCCGAAATTGGTAAGGAATTCCTCCATTTCGTCGAGGTCGGGCGCTTCCATGCGCGGAAATGCGAAATCGGCAACCTTGATCGTGGCCATGCTTTCCTCCGAAACTCCGGCGCCACGCTAACGTCCCTCATTCCGGGGAACAAGGGAGAGAAACAATGTCCAAGCCGCCCGCCACAACCTCGGCTGCCCGCGAGGCGCTGCGTGCCTTCGCGCCCAAGCTGGTCGACCTCACCGACAACGTGCTGTTCGGCGACGTCTGGGAGCGGCCGGGCCTCAGCAAGCGCGATCGCAGCCTGATCACCTGCGCGGCGCTCATCGTGCTCAATCGCACCGAGCAGCAGGTCGGTCATTTCGGCCGTGCGCTCACCAACGGCGTCAAGAAGGAGGAGATCCTCGAGATGATCACCCATCTCGCCTTCTACGGCGGCTGGCCGGTCGCCATGTCGGCGGCGCAAGTTGCCAAGAAAGTGTTCGAGGGAGACAAGAAATGAGACTTTGCTATTTCAACGACTATCGTCTGGGCGTCATCAGGGGCGCGGAGGTCGTCGACATCACCGATACGGTGAAGGACCTGCCGCACCGCGACAGCCGCGACCTGATCAACGAACTGATCGCGCGCTGGGACTCGCACGAGTCCAAGGTCGAGGCCGCCGCAAAGTCAGGCAAGGGCGTGGCGCTCGCCGGCGTTCGCCTGCGTCCGCCGGTGCCGCGGCCCGGCAATATCGATTGCATGGCCGTCAACTACATGGAGAACGGCACACTCAAGGAGAAGCCTGCCATCAACTGCTTCCACAAGGCGGCGACGGCGGTGATCGGCGAGGGCGACACCATGGTGCTGCCCGACGTGCCGGCTACCATCTTCGAGGGCGAGGCCGAGCTCGCGCTGGTGATCGGCAAGCGCGCCTCGCATGTGAAGGCCGCCGACTACAAGCAGTACATCTTCGGCTACACCTGCTTCATCGACGGCTCGGCGCGCGGCCTGCCGCCGCCGGGCAACGTCTTCTTCCAGATGAAGTCGCGCGCCACCTTCGCGCCGATCGGACCGTGGCTGGTCACGGCGGACGAGATCGCCGATCCGCAGAAGCTCAATATCGAGCTGAAAAACAACGGTGCGGTGATGCAGAAGTTCAACACCGACGACATGGCGCACCAGATCCCGCGCGTCATCGAGTGGCTGAGCTCGATCCACACCCTCGAGCCCGGCGACATCGTCGCCACCGGCACCAACCATCGCGGGCTGAACGCCTTCATGGATGGCGACGAGATCGAGCTCACCATCGAGAAGGTCGGCACGCTCAAGTTCAACGTGAAGGACGAGCTCAAGCGCACCTGGGCGCGCACCACGCGGCTCCAGCACAAGGAAACCGGCAAGGAAGGCCCGC
>JBPYDO010000331.1:0-3049 GCA_051985755.1 Reyranella sp.
TGGCGGCGCCGAGAACGTTGATCGGCAAGTATGTGAAGAAGGCGGAAATCGCCAAGGGCGAGCCTGTTCGGCCGTCCGACCTCGGGGAGGCCATCGACCTGGCGGTGGTCGATGCCAGCAAGCGCGCCATCGCCTTTTCCCTTCCGGCCAATTCGCGGCTAGGCGATGTGCTCGATGTCGACTCGCCGGTCGTCCTGGTCGGCCAGGACGACGAGAAGAAACCGCATTCCTATGACGCCAAGGTGCACGCCATGTTCTGCAAGCCCGGCAAGAGCGAGGGCTGCTACCCCATCCTTGATCTGTCGGAGGAGGCAGCAGCGGTCGTCACCAAGAATCCAGGCGGGTTCCAGCTTCTGCTGGCGCCGATCGCCGCTCCGACCAAGCAGGAGGAACACTGATGCTCCAACCGACCTGGCGCATGATCGTGCCCGAACTGAAGATCCCGCGCCCCGGCGAAAGCGCCCCATGGGTGCTGGTTGTCGAAGCGCCGACAGCCGGAAAATTGATGAGGGTCGTGGCGTCCGGCGAGTGGACGCCGGCCAGCGCGTTTCCGGTCCAGTGCACGGCAGACGGATTCTTCAAGACGAAGCCGGCGCCCGGTCCGCTCGTAACAAGCGCACCGCTCGGTGCTCTGATCGCGCGCCTGGGCGGCAGCACGGCCGACCAGACCGTCGATACGCCGGCCAGCGGGCAGCAACCCAACCGAATCCTGTTTTCGATCGGTCGCACTTGCATCTTCAGTGTACCTACGGCGCCCGTTGGCGCCCTGTTCCTCGGCGTGAACGACCATCCGGAGTGCATGGCCGACGTGACGGGCGAACTCACCGTGCGCATTTTCGAAGCGATCTAGGTCCCGCGCCGCCATCGCACTCGTCAGGCCGGGAAGAGCCGGCCATTCGGACGTTGTCCACGCCGGGCAAAGCCACGTAACATTGCCGTCATAAATTAGAAACCGACGCATCATGGGGGGACAGTAGCGGTCGGTGATGACCAGCATCGCCACTGAAGCGCCGTCGCTTGCAGTCGCTGCGCGAGCGCAGCACGCCTGGCGCGCGAAGGTCGGGCGGCGGTTGTTGCCTTACCTCCTGCTGGCGCCGTCGCTGGTGCTGCTGGCGGCCTTCACCTACATGCCGATCGTTCGGGTCCTTTGGGATTCGCTGCACGACAAGGTGCACGGCGCCAGGACCACGCTGTTCGTAGGCCTCGGCAACTACAGCCAGCTGTTCGCCGACAAGGCCTTCATCCAGTCGGTGGTGAACAACATCGTCTATGCCGTCGGCACTGTGCCGCTCAGCATGGCGCTGGCGCTCCTGTTCGCGCTCGCCCTGCAGCGCTCGGGCCGCATCAACTCGGTGATGCGCGCGCTGCTGCTCTTCCCCTCGATGGTGCCGCTGGTCGCGGCGGCCGCGCTGTTCTTCTTCATCTTCCTGCCGGGCGTCGGGCTCGCCGACTACTACCTCGGCAAGCTCGGGCTGCACGGCGCCAACTGGCTGGGCGATCCCGACGTGGCGCTGTGGTCGCTGATCGGCATCACGGTGTGGAAGAACGCCGGCTACTACATGCTCTTCTATCTCGCCGGCCTGCAGACCCTGCCTGGCGAGGTGCTCGAGGCCGCCACCATCGACGGCGCCAACGGCTGGCAGCGCCTGCGCCACGTGATTGTGCCGCTGCTTGGGCCCACCACCGCCTTCGTCCTGGTGATCGCCCTGATCAACGTGCTGACCCAGGTCGACCACGTGATCGTCCTGACCAAGGGCGGGCCCAGCAACTCGACCAAGCTGGTGCTCTACTACATTTTCGAGCAGGCGCACGAGAACTTCGCCTACGGCCGCGCCGCGGCGGCGAGCGTGGTGTCGGTCGCCGTGCTGCTGGCGATGTCGGTGTTTTCGCTGAAGACGATGGAACGGGGGGCGCATGCCGCGAGTTGATCGGCGCACCGCCGTCATCGTTCTCGGCCTGATGCTGGCCGTCGTCTTCTTCTGGTCGACGCCGTTCCTGTGGACCTTGGTGGCGTCGTTCCGGCCCGAGTCGGCGGGCGGCATCCACATGGCTTCGCTGCTGCCCGACTACAAGCCGACCTGGGACAACTTCTCGGCGGCGCTCGATACCGGCAATTTCCCGCTCTACTACCTCAACACCGCCATCGTGGCGTTCGGCATCCTGGCGGTGCAGCTTGTCACCATCTCGCTAGCCGGCTACGCCTTCGCGCGGCTCTCCTTCCCCGGCCGCGATTTGATCTTCTACGTCTTCCTGCTGCAGCTGATGCTGGTGCCGCCCATCCTAATCGTGCCCAACCTCAGCACGGTGGTCGATCTCGGGCTCTATGGATCGCTGCTCGGCGTCATGCTGCCCTACTTCGCCTCGGCCTTCGGCACGTTCCTGATGCGTCAGACCTTCCGCCAGATCCCGCGCGACTTCGAGGAGGCGGCGCTGATCGACGGCGCGCACTGGTGGCAGACGCTGTGGCACGTGCTGCTGCCAATGGCCAAGCCCGGCCTGGTCGCCTTCGCGCTGGTCTCGCTGATGGCGCACTGGAACGAGTTCCTGTGGCCCTTGATGGTGCTGAATGAGCCGCGCACCCAGACGCTTACCATAGGGCTGGCCGCGTTCGCAGTGGGCAGCGAGGGCGGCAAGGACTGGGGCCTGCTAGCCGCCGGCACGCTGCTCGTCATGTTCCCTCTGCTCGCGCTGTTCGCGGTCTTTCAGCGTCAGTTCGTCAACAGCTTCATGTTCTCAGGCCTCAAAGGATAAACAGGGAGACAATCATCATGCGTTGGGTGAATTCATTGGCCATTGCGGCCGTCACGCTCGTGCCGGCGCTTGCCTCGGCCCAGACCAAGATCGACTTCTATTTCCCGCAGCCGGTCGACGGGCCGTTCGTGCGCGAGATGACACGCATCGTGAAGTCCTACAATGACAGCCAGAACGAAGTGGCGGTGACTCCGGTGTTCACCGGCACCTATGACGATACCAAGCTCAAGGCGCAGGCCGCGGCGCAGGCCGGCAAGCCGCCGGCCGTCGTGCTGATGAGCGCCAACTTCCTGCTCGA
>JBPYDO010000332.1:0-12885 GCA_051985755.1 Reyranella sp.
TGGTGCTTGTGGCGCCGACGGTCGGCCTGCCCATGACGTCCTCGGGCAAGTTGAGCCGCACGCGCGCCAAGGCCAACTACCTCGCCGGCCTCTATTCACCCAAGCCCGCCGCAGCCTGACGGCGGCCTTCTTGGCCAAGCAGGTCGCGATCACGGGCGCTACCGGTTTTGTCGGCCAGCATCTGCTTTCAGCCTTCGCGAAGCGCGGCTGGAACCTCCGCCTTCTGATCCGCCGTTGGTCGCCGCTTCCCTCCTTGGCTGGCATCTCGGCAAAAGTCGTGTGGGGCGATTTGGCCGATGAAGTGGCGCTACGCCGGCTGGTCGACGGCGTGGACGCCGTGGTGCACGTGGCCGGCCTGATAAAGGCGCGGGCGGACAGTGAATTCCGGTCGGTGAACCGCGACGGCACGGCCCGTCTGGCAGCGCTGGCGCCGAACGCTCTCTTTCTCCTGCTTTCCTCCCTTGCCGCGCGCGAGCCGCAACTGTCGCCCTATGCCGCCAGCAAGCGGGCCGCCGAGGAGGTGGTCGCCGCCCGCCCGGGGCCGTGGGTCGCCGTGCGGGCGCCGGCAGTCTATGGACCGGGTGATCGCGAAACTCTCACCTATTTCCGGATGGCCGCGCGCGGCTTTGCCCTCGAGCCCAGGGTGAAGAACGCCCGGCTGGGGCTTATTCATGTTGCCGACCTCGCCGAAGCACTGGCGCTTTGCATGGAAAAGCCGCCTGAGCCCGCGGCATACGAAATCGACGACGGCGCGGGGGACGGCTACCGCTATGCCGATATGGCGGCCGCCACCTCCCGGGCGCTGGGGCGACCGGTGCGTTCCCTGGCCGTGCCGCGCGCCCTCATGTTGGCCGTCTCGGCCGCCAACCAGCTCGGCCAGTCGTTGGGCGGTCCAGTGCAGATTCTGACCCGCGGCAAGGTCACCGAGATCTTTCACCCCGACTGGAGCGTTCATGATCGCCGGCTCGCGGAGAAGACCGGCTTCGCGCCACGCTATGATCTGGAAAAGGGCTTCGACCACACGATTTCGTGGTATCGCACGCAGCGCTGGCTCTAGGCGCTGTGAAACACATCGTAACAATTTGTTATTTCACAAGGAATCATTGGTTTGGCACATCACTGCCATGTCTTCCGCCGCGACCGGGGAGCTCCTTTTGCGCACTGCCCAGAACATGATCGTCGAAAACGACGACTTCATCGCGCCCGTTGTCGCGCGCGATCAAATCACGCGGGCCGGTGTTGTCGCCGAGATCTGCCAGCATCTGGCGCCGTTCAAGGCGCACGAAGGACAGTCCATCACTGCCGCGACCGTGATCTCCAAGGATCTGACGGTGGATTCACTCGCGGTCATGGACATGGTCATGGAACTGGAAGACCGCTTCGATATTTCCATTCCCATGAACTTGGTGGTGGAAATTCGTACCGTCGGCGAGCTCGCGGACACGATCCTGGCGCTACGCGCACGCCGTTAATCCCCTATGGGTCTGTTTGACCGCCATGCGGGCCTGCTGGATGTCTACCGCGACATCCGCACGACCGGCAGCGACCCGTTCCAGATCCGCATGGAGCGGGTGCTCTCCCCAACCGAAGCGATCATCAACGGCCGCAAGACCCTGCTGGTCGGCACCAACAACTACTTTGGCCTGACCTTCGACCCTTCCTGCATGGAGGCGGCGATCGAGGCCATTCGGTCGGAAGGCACGGGAACCACCGGCTCGCGCATCGCCAACGGCAGCTACAGCGAGCACGTGGCGCTCGAGTGCGAGATCGCCGAGTTCTACGGCAAGAAGCACTGCATGGTCTTCACGACCGGCTACCAGGTCAATCTTGGCGTGATTTCCACCCTGGTCGGCGAGGACGACTTCCTGCTGATCGACGCCGACAGCCACGCCTCCATATACGACGCCTGCAAGATGACCCAGGCGGAGGTGGTTCGCTTCAAGCACAACGATCCGGCAAGCCTCGAGGCGCGCCTGCGGCGGCTGGGCGACCGGCCGGGCAACCGCCTGGTGGTGCTGGAAGGCATCTACTCCATGCTGGGCGACAGCGCACCGCTCAAGGAGTTCGTCGAAGTCTGCAAGACGTACGGCGCCTACGTGCTGATCGACGAGGCCCATTCGCTGGGCTCGCTCGGCGAGCATGGCCGCGGCCTCTGCGAGGCGGCCGGCGTGCTGGACGACTGCCACTTCGTCGTCGGCACCTTCTCCAAGACCTTGGGCGCCATCGGCGGCTATTGCGTGTCGGACGACCCGGACTTCGACATCCTGCGTGTCTCGACCCGGTCCTACATGTTCACCGCTTCCTCGCCGCCGTCGATCGTGGCCTCGGTGCGGCAGGCGTTGCGCATCGTCAAGGCGCGGCCGGAACTGCGCAAGCAGCTCTGGGACAACGTGCACATCCTTTACAACGGCCTAAGTCAGCAGGGCTTCAAGCTTGGTCCCGAGCATGGCCCGGTTGTCGGCGTTCATCTTCCCGACCGCATGACGGCGATCGGCTTCTGGCGCGCCATGCTCGAGGCCGGGATCTATGTGAATGTCGCCGTTCCCCCCGCGACTCCCAACGGTGTGTCGATCCTGCGCTGTTCGCTGTGCGCGGTGCATACCCGCGAGCAGCTCGAACACATGATCGAGGTCATGACTGGGATCGGCCGGCAAATGGGGGTAATTGGCGGTGAAGCCAAGCGGCGCGCCGTCGCCGGCTCGCACTGATCGCCCCTGGTCGTCGCGGCTGCGCGGGACGAGAGCTGAGGCGCGGCCCTAGGCTCATGGTATGGCTGTCGCCCCGACCGACATGTTCACTCTGGCACACCTGTCTGATCCCCACCTGCCGATGCCGCCGGCGCGTCCGGACCAGCTCCTGAACAAGCGGGTGACGGGCTATCTCAATTGGTGGCGCCGCCGGGTCCATCTGCACCTGCCCGAGGCCTTGCAAGGCATCGTCGCCGATATCAAGGCGGCGCGGCCCGATCACATCGCGCTCACCGGCGACCTTATAAACGTCTCTCTGCCGCAGGAATTTCATCACGCTGCCCAGTGGCTGGCCGATTTCGGCCAGCCCGACCGGCTGACCGTGATTCCGGGCAACCACGACGCTTATGTATCGGTGCCGTGGGCCGAGGGGCTGGGGTTGTGGGGCGCTTATATGGCGAGCGACGATAAGCCTCCAGCGACGGGCTTTGAGGTCTTTCCCACCCTGCGGCGGCGCGGCGACGTGGTGCTGGTCGGCCTGTCGACCGGCGTCCCGAAGCCGCCTCTTCTGGCGACCGGCGCGCTGGGTGCTGGGCAGATCGCCCGGGCGGAGCAGCTGCTGGCCGATACCGCGCGGGAGGGGCTCTGCCGCATCGTGCTGATCCACCATCCGCCGCTGCTTGATCAGTCCCGCTTCAAGCACCTGGACGATGCCGCGGCCTTTCAAGCGATGATCCGTCGCGTCGGGTGCGAGGCGGTGTTGCATGGCCACAACCATCGCAGCGAGGTCGCGCGCATAGAGGGCCCATACGGACCTGTCCCGGTGCTCGGCGTCACGTCGGCCTCAGCTGCACCCGGCAGCAAATACGGTCGCGCGCGCTACCACTTGATCCGCATCGATCGGCACGGCGACGGCTGGCGCTTCAGGGTGCAATTGCGCGCCCTGAAGGCCGCGGGCGATGGCTGCGAGCCTGATGGAGAACTGATGTTCCACAGCCCGGCTCCCCATCGACCGGCCGCAAGCATGGTAGCGTGAGAGACCATGGAGCCCTCCGACATCGCCGTCTCGCCGGTCGAGACCAAAGCCGATCTCAAAGCCTTCATCGCCCTGCCGCGTCGGCTGTATGGCGGCCAAAAGGGCTACATCGCCCACCTCAATTCGGAACGCGATGAAGCCTTCTCACCCAAGAAGAATCCGCTGTTCCAGCACGTCGAGGTCCAGTTCTTCCTGGCGCGGCGAGCCGGCAAGGTGGTGGGCCGCATCGCGGCGCAAATCGACCGCGCCTATCTCGAGCGCTACGCCGATAGCACCGGCCATTTCGGGTGCCTGGTGGGCGAGAACGACCCTGCGATCTTCTCCGCCCTGTTTGGCGCCGCCGAGGCCTGGCTCAAGGGCAAGGGCATGAAGCGGGCGACCGGTCCTTTCAGCCTCTCGGTCAACGAGGAGGTGGGACTGCTGGTCTGGGGTTTCGACAGCCGTTCGGTGTTGTTGGTGCCCTGGGATCCGCCCTATGCCGGCCCGCGCGTCGAAGGGTGCGGCTACCGGAAGGTCAAGGACGTCTATTCTTACGACTACGACGTCCAGAATGCGCCGGAAACCATCGGGGCGAAGCTGCTGGCCCGCGCCGGCCTCGCCGACCGGGTCAAGGTCCGCACCATCAACATGAAGATGTTCGACGCCGAGGTGCGCACCCTGGTCGGCATATTCAACGACGCCTGGAGCGACAATTGGGGCTTCGTGCCCTTCACCCAGGCCGAGATCAACCACGCCTCCAAGGCCTTTGGCCCGGTCATCATTCCCGATCTCGTGGTCTTCGTGGAAGTCGACGACGAGGCCGCTGCCTTCATCGTGGCGCTCGCGAACCTCAACGAGGCGATCGAGGAGTTCAATGGCCGCCTCGACCCCATCAATCTCGTGAAGCTGCTGTGGCGGCTCAAGATCGCCGGTGTCGGCAGCACGCGGGTGCCTTTGATGGGGGTCAAGAAGAAGTTCCGGAACCATCCATTGCTGGGCGCGGGTCTTGCCATGATGGCGATCGACCAGCTGCGTCAGAACGGCAAGCGGCTCGGCAAGACGACAGCCGAGTTGGGCTGGATCCTTGAAGACAACAAGGCGACCAACAACATCATCCGCTCGGTGGGCGGCGTGCACTACAAGACGCACCGGATCTACGAGAAGGCCCTGGTGTGAACGACTCAGCCGTCGGCGCCGGAGTCGTAGAGGCTCCGGCGTCGGCCCACCTGGCGCCATGGGCGCCCCTGGCGATTCCGGCTTTTCGCGGCATCTGGATCGCCAACCTCCTGTCCAATGTCGGCGGCTGGATGCAAAGCACGGGTGCGGCCTGGGAAATGACCAGCCTCACCAAGGAGCCGATCTTCGTCGCCCTGCTCGCGGTGTCCGGCACGCTGCCGATGTTTTTGTTCTGTTTCCTGGCCGGCATCCTGGCCGACCGCTTCGACCGCCGCCGCTACATCATGGTCTGCCAGGTCTGGATGATGGCAGTCGCCGCCACCTTGGCGGTCCTCGCCTTCCTGGGCCGTCTGACCCACTGGAACCTGTTGGGGCTCACCTTCTGTATGGGGCTGGGCAATGCCATGAACGGACCGGCATGGCACGCCGTGGTGCCCGAGATCGTCGGCGGGCCGCGGCTCAGGCCGGCGATCGCGCTCAATTCGGCGGGCTTCAATCTCGCCCGGACGATCGGCCCGGTGATCGGCCAGGTGCTGCTCGGCCTGGTCGGCCTCTTCCTGCTCTTCGCCATCAATTCCTGCATGTATATCGGCGTCTTTGCCGCCATGAGGAGCTGGAAGCGTTCGGCCGAGGCGCGCGCCGCCCAGCGCCGCGAAGGCTTCCTCGAAGCGGCCCGCACCGGCATTTCGTTCGTTCGCGGCTCGGGCGAGCTCAAGGCGGTGTTTGCGCGCGGGTTGTGCTTTTTTGTGCCGGGCATCGCCATGGGCACCTTGCTGCCGGTGATCGGCCGCTTCGAGTTGAGGCTCGATGAGTTCGCCTTTGGCATCCTCTATGCCGCGTTCGGCGTCGGCGCGGTCGGCGGAGCCATCGGCCTGCCGCTCGCCAACCGGCTGCTCGGCCCCGACCGTGCAAACATCTGGGCAATGGCGGTCGCCGCGATGGCCACTCTGGCGGTCGCGCTCGCCCTCGAGCCGGTCGTCGCGGGTATCTGCGTGGCCCTTCTCGGCGGCTGCTGGATCACCGTCATCGCCAACAACGGTGCGGCGGTTCAGATGCTCCTCCCCAACTTCATGCGGGCCCGAGGCATGGCGGTACACCAGATGGTGTTTTTCGGGGCGATGGTGCTGGGCTCGCTGCTGTGGGGAAAGGTCGCCACTCTGTTCGGAGTCCAGGCCGCGCTCATCGCCGCCGCAGTCGCGCTCGTGCCCTGCACGATCCTCGCCGCGTCGATCCGGATGCCGACGTCGGCGCTCGCTCGCATATGAGTCGCATATGAGTCGTGTGTGATCTTTGCACCACTAGACCGTCAAAAATTTTGCCGACAGGGAAGAATCTTCTTGTAACCGCGTACATTAGTTGTAGATACCAATCGAAGACGCCCACGCACGTGCCGCTGGCCCATTGTGGTTACGCAACGACGGAAAGCGTCCTTTTTGGCAGTGCCGGCCAATTCGAGAAATCGAGGAGGGCCGGGTCCGGGAAGGAGCTTCTGAAATGGTTGCTTACCCAGCGGGGCGTGACCCCCGCTATCGTGTCAATTGCCCGGTGAGTATTGACCGGGCCTCGTTCGACCTTCCGCTCAAGCGGAATTTCTCTTCGTCGAGTATCGGCTGACGCAACCTTGCCCCTTTGGGCATGGCCGTCCGCTCATCGACGCAATCCTCCGAACCTGCAGACCTTTTAGACGGGGAACCCCCCAGCGATGACCGAGCGTATTTTCCGTTACCTCCGAGAGCAGCAGCCCGAGACGCCCGTCTTGGTGATCGACCTCGACGTGGTCGAGCACAACTTTCGGCGCATGCGCGAACTGCTGCCGGCGGCTCACATCTTTTACGCCATGAAGGCCAATCCGGCGGCGCCGATCCTGTCGCGCCTGTCGAGCCTGGGCTCCAAGTTCGACACCGCGAGCCGCGGCGAAATCGAGCTGCTGCAGGCCACCGGCGTCGGCATGGAGCGCATCTCCTTCGGCAACACCATCAAGAAGGAAAAGGACATCGCCTGGGCCTACCAGCAAGGCGTGCGGCTGTTCGCCTTCGACAGCGAGGCCGAGCTGCAGAAGCTTAGCCGCGTCGCCCCCGGCGCCCGCGTGTTCTGCCGCGTCCTGGTGGATTGCGGCGGCGCCGAGTGGCCGCTCAGCAAGAAGTTCGGCTGCGCGCCCGAGATGGCCAAGGACCTCCTGCGCAAGGCCAAGGACTGGGGCTTGGAGGCCTACGGTGTGTCCTTCCATGTCGGCAGCCAGCAGACCGACCTCGAGCAGTGGGACCGGGCGTTGGGCCAGGTGTCGCAGATGTTCTTTGCGCTCGCGGAAGAGGGCGTCGACCTGCGCATGGTCAACCTGGGCGGCGGCTTCCCGGCCCGCTACCGCGCCGAGGTCAACAGCATCGAAGCCTACTGCGAGGCGGTCGGGCGCGCCTTGGTGCGTCATTTCGGCAACCGCATGCCCGAGGTCATCATCGAGCCCGGCCGCTCCATGGTGGGCGATGCCGGGGTGATCCAGAGCGAGGTGGTCCTGGTCTCCCGCAAGGCGGCCAACGACCGCAAGCGCTGGGTCTATCTCGACATCGGCAAGTTCTCCGGGCTGGCCGAGACCATGGGCGAGAGCATCAAGTACCGTCTGCGCACGGCGCGCGATGGCACGCGGGTCGGCCCGGTGGTGCTGGCCGGCCCGACCTGCGATTCGGCCGACATTCTTTATGAGAAGACCGAGTACAAGCTGCCGCTGTCCTTGAAGCCGGGCGACAAGGTCGAAATCCTGTCGACCGGCGCCTACACGACGACCTACTCGTCGGTCGCCTTCAACGGCTTTGCGCCGCTCAAGGCGATCTGTATCTAGCCCGGAAACCCGCTTAGGGACTGAACGACGGGGCCTTGAGAAAGGCCCCGTTGCCGTTTATCGACCCATCTCAAGATAGGACGGGGGAGACTCATGGCCAAGAAATCCGGGCGCAATGCCAAGAACCGGGCGCCGAAGAAGCATATCACCTTCTCTGGCCGCATGGTCATAATCGGCTTCGGTTCGATCGGCCACGGCGTCTTGCCGCTCCTGTTCCGGCACATCGACATGAAGCCCGAGCAGCTCACCATCATCTCGGCCGACGATCGCGGTGGTCTCAAGGAGGCCAAGCGCTTTGGCGTCACCTTCATCAGGAAGCGCCTGACCAGGGAGAACTACCGCCAGACCCTGGACAAGCGCCTGGGCAAGGGCGACTTCGTCGTTAACCTCTCGGTCGAGGTCGCCTCGACCGACCTGGTCGAGCTTTGCCAGGAGAAGGGCGCCTTCTACATCGACACCTGCATCGAACCGTGGCCGGGCGGCTACACCGATGCGAGGCTTTCGGTGTCGCTCCGGTCAAACTATGCGCTGCGCGAGTATCTGCTGAAACTGGCGGCCAAATACCGCGGCGGGCCGACCGCGGTCATCGCCCACGGCGCCAACCCGGGGCTGGTGTCGCATTTCGTCAAGAAGGCGCTGGTCAATCTCGCCAAAGACAGCGGCCTCGGCGTGGTCAAGCCAACCAGCCGCGAGGGCTGGGCCGAGCTCGCGCGCGATCTCGGCGTCAAGGTGATCCACATCGCCGAGCGCGACACCCAGGTCTCGAAGAAGCCCAAGAAGGTCGGCGAGTTCGTGAACACCTGGTCGATCGACGGCTTCGTGTCGGAAGGCAGCCAGCCGGCCGAGATGGGCTGGGGCACGCATGAGAAAGAGTTGCCGCCCGACGGCGCACGCCACAAGTTCGGCTGCGATGCCGCGATCTACCTCAACCGGCCGGGGCTGCTCACGCGCGTGCGCACCTGGACGCCGCTCGAGGGGCCATTCCACGGTTTCATCATCACCCACAACGAGTCGATTTCGATCGCCGACTATTTCACGCTGCGTCATGCGGGCCAGGTCGTCTACCGGCCGACCGTGCACTATGCCTATCACCCGTGCGACCAGGCGATCATGTCCATGCACGAGATCTCGGGCAAGAACCTGCACCAGCAGAAGCGCCAACGCCTGATCGTCGATGAGATCACCGACGGCCGCGACGAACTGGGCGTGCTGCTGATGGGGCAGAAGAAGGGCGCCTACTGGTACGGCTCCCAACTCGATATCCACGAGACGCGCGAGCTCACGCCCTACAACAACGCGACCTCGATCCAGGTCTGCGCCCCGGTGCTCTCAGGCATCATCTGGGCCCTGGAGAATCCCGACCGCGGCATCGTCGAGGCCGACGAGATGGACTTCGAGCGCAACCTCGCGATTTGCATGCCCTATCTCGGCCCGGTGGTCGGCAAGTACGCCGACTGGACGCCGCTCAAGGACCGCGCCCACTTGTTCCCCGAGGACGTCGACGCCGACGACCCCTGGCAGTTCAAGAACTTCCGTGTGACTTGATCGTCCAGCGTGGTGACTTCCTCAGCGGTCGAGGATCTCGCCGTCGAGGCGCAAGTGACGGACGACGGCGCGGCCGTCTGCGCGCACCGCCAGGTCGACGCTGAGGGTGCCGGGCCGCTTGCGGATCAGCTCCTCGAGGGAAGCCGCCCGCGATTCGGCGACGAATAGGTGCACCGTGAAATACCCGGCGTCGAGTCCGGTGGGGACGAAGGCGGCAGGCTGGCCGTCGCTCTTGGCGCGCACCTTGCCCGCAATCATCATCAGGCAGCCGTCGATGGCGCCGTCCGACGGCTTCCAGTCCTCCATGACGTGAACCTGCGGCTTTTGCCCGTTGCTCGCCGAGAGAACGCAAAGCCCTCCGGCCCCCGAAGCCGTGGGTTCGGGCTGCCAGTCCCAGTCGTAGGTCGCTGTGAGGTAGTGCCCCTGCAGCAGATCGCGGGGATCGACGCCGCGCACGGGCACGTTGAGGATGCGCGCGCCGGCGACACGAATTTCCTGCTCGCCGATCATGGCCGCGAGCGCGAGCACAGGCAGGGCAAGCGCGGCGAGAACGGCCACTGTCAAGCCGCGCTTCATGCCGGCGCTCCGCTTGCCGCCGCCGGGTTCCGGGGCCCGATCTTGCGCGTCAGCTGCCAACCAACTGCGGCAAGGATGAGGCAAATGACGCCGCCGCCCAGCAGACCGAGCCCGGTCGCGGTAAGACCACCGATCGCCTCGAAGTAGAGCATGAGCAACCGCAGGCCGATCAGGGTGAAGGAAAGGCCGAAAAGGCCACGCCAGCCGCCGCGCGCCGCCATGGCGCCGAGCACAGCCCAGTAGACGATGAACAGGATCGCGCGCTCGACGTCGATCGCATTGCTCGTGGAGTCGGCGATCCGGGCCGCCAGCGTCCAGGCGACCAAGCATGTTGCCAGCAGGCCAATCAGGCGGAGCCGTCCGGGCCGGCGGTAGCCCAGCCAGCAGCCAAGCGCTGCCAGAAGGGTGACCAATGCCACCGCGCAGATCGGGCCGACCGTCTGGTTGTCGCCGCCGACCGGCAGGCGAAGCACCATGACCACGCTGCACTGCAGGATCAGCCCGGCGAAGGCCAGTCGCAACAGCAGGTCGGCCTGCCTTCGGCCGGGGGGCCACAGGCCGCGCAGGATCGCCACGACGATCATCCCACAGGCCGGCAAATAGGCGAGCACGGGGAGGAAAGTGCTCGTGCCCTCCGGCCCGTGCATGACGCCGAGCCGGACCAGCAGCCGGGAGACGGGCTCTTCGGCTGCAAACCATGTCGTCACAACCGCGAGCGCCCAGATCATCCCCGTCAATCGCGTGAGGGCAGTGAAGGCGAGGAAGGGCGTGCAGAGCGCCAGCCACAGCACGAGCGCATGCCAGGGCTCGCTTTGCAGCTGGTAGACCTGGCCGATGAGCGCAATGCCGCCCAGCACCAGACCAAACAGCAGCAGCGCCGCGAGATCGCAGAGCCCCGGCCGATTGGCGCGCCACAGAGCGAACACGGCGGCGGCGCACAGGGTGGTCAAAACGAGATCAAGCGAGAGCTTGACCCAGGCGGGGATGCTTTCCCAGTTGGCGCCAATAATGGCCAGCACGCCCAGTGCGATGGCGAGCGTCCCCATGCCGGCCACCGCCCAGAACCAGACCGGGCGTCGATGCGCCGCCTCCCAGCCGACGATTCGGCGAGCCGTGTCGGAATCGATCAACCCGGCGTTTTGCCACCGTCGCGTGAGATACTCGGCGATCACCGGGGCATCCTTTCCCAGTGCCGCCCGGCGTGCAAGCGAACCAAGGGCCTCGCAGAAGGTGTGATCCTCCATTTCGTCGGCTTGTCGGCGTGCACTATGTCTGACGCGTGTTCTGCCGCGAGCCGACGGTCGCCACATCTCGGACGGCGGTATATAGTCTGCCGCAACAAGCGAACACGGGAGGCGGGACCACGAAGAACGGGTTCAAGGTCTGGGATGCCGATACGCATGTTGAGCCGTCGGCCGAGGTGATCGACAAGTACCTCGATCCCGGGTTTCTTAACCGCATGCCCGAACTGACACAGTTCCGGGTGCCGATTTCGCCGACGTCACCCGGCAGCTCGCCGGGTCGGCACGTCTATCGTTTTGGCCAGATCTCCTACAAGCGCATCCTCGGTGAGGCCGCACCGCGCCCGGAGCACACCGGGCGCGCCTCGGTTTGGATGGGCTCAAAGTTGCCGCGGCCCGGCGTGCAAGACGACGCCGCTGACGCGCGCATCGCCGACATGAATGAGGAAGGTGTCGACGCGCATTTCCTGATCCCGACTGCCTGGACCAGCCTTGTCGGCCATGACGACGTGGCGTTGGAGACCAACGTGATCCGCGCCTATCACCGGCATATGCAGGATTTTTGCGCCGGCCACCCCGGGCGGCTCACCAGCATGATCGTCGCGTCCGCGCGCGACGTCGACGCCGCGGTGCAGGAGATCCGGACCTGGGGCAAGTCGAAATGGGCCGTGGCGGTGATGCCCCTCGTCACCAAGGACGTCCCCGCCGACCACCCGTCGCTCGAGCCGATCTGGCAGGAATGCGTCGAGCACGATCTGCCGGTTGCGCATCACAGCTTCACCTGGACGCCGCCCTATTTCCCCGGCGCTTTCGATCTGTGGGACAACATCTTCCTCGGCCGGCTCGCCTCGCACCCATGGGGTGCGATGCGGTTCATCGCCTCGGTGATCGGCGGCGGCATCATGGATCGCCATCCCAAGCTGCGCGTCGGCATCCTCGAATGCGGCTTCGGCTGGCTGCCGTTCTGGGGGCGGCGGATGAACGAGCAATACGAATATGTCGGCAGTTGCGCCAAGCTTGCGCACCGCCCCGAGGACTATCTGAAGAGCGGGCGGTTCTTCTGCTCGATCGAGCGGCACGAAGGCGAGGACATGTTCAACAGTGTGACCGGCTTTCTGGGCAACGACGTGCTGATGTATGCGTCCGACTACCCACACTCGGAATGTCAGTTCCCGAACACGGTGTCGAACATCCTCGCCTGGAAGAGCCTGAAGCCTGACACCCAGCAGAAGCTCTTGTGGGACAACGCCCGCCGCTTCTTCAAGCAAACGTAAACGCCGGATAAGGCGAGCGAACCGAAGCGATACCTGTCGCTACTCGGCGGCCTTGGCGTGACGTGCGTCGTCCAGCACCTTGGCGAGTCGCGGCTGGCGCGAAGCGCCGCCAAGGCTCGCCGCGGCGCGGTCGAGGTAGAGATAGATCACCGGTGTCGTGTAGAGCGTCAGCCACTGCGAGATCAGGAGCCCGCCGACGAAGGCGATGCCCATCGGCTGGCGCAACTCGGACCCGGCGCCCTGGCCGAACGCGATTGGCAGGCTGCCGAACAGCGCCGCGAAGGTCGTCATCATGATCGGCCGGAAGCGCAGGAGACAGGCTTCGTGGATCGCGTCGCGCGGGCTCTTGCCCTCGTTGCGCTGCGCCGACAGAGCAAAGTCGATCATCATGATCGCGTTCTTCTTGACGATGCCGATCAGCAGAATGATGCCGACGATCGCAATGACCGATAGCTCGTAGTGCAGCAACATCAGCATCAGTAGAGCGCCGACGCCGGCCGACGGCAGGGCAGAGAGGATCGTAATCGGATGGATGTAG
>JBPYDO010000333.1:0-10008 GCA_051985755.1 Reyranella sp.
ACCAAACGGTGGGGGTCGCCGTCGATCCCAACGCCGTGGGCCTGTCCGCCGAGCGACGCGCCAAGACGGAAGCCCAGATCCTCGATAACTATGACAGGGAACATGGCGGCTTTGGGCAGGCGCAGCACTTCATCCATGGCGACACGCTTGAATGGGCGCTGGAGCGCGGACGCGCTCTCAGGCGCAACAGCGATCCCACCGTATGGCGCGACGTCGCGACCAAGACACTCGCCGGCGCCCGTCACCTGATCGATCCGGTGTGGGGCGGCATGTTCCAGTATTCCGAGAAGCTCGACTGGAGCGGCCCGCACTTCGAGAAGCTGTTGAACATCCAGCGCGACGGCTTGCGCGCTTACCTGCTGGCCTACGAGATCGGCCACGATCCGGCCGATCTCGCGGCGGCCCGCGATATCGGCCGCTGGCTGCTGGATTTCATGCGTGATCCGAGCGGCGCCTTCTACACCAGCCAGGATGCCGACGCAGGGCCCCTGCATGGCGCGGAGTTCTATGCGAAAAGCGACGCCGAGCGCCGCGCCGGATCGCAGCCGCCGATCGACCGCCATTCTTATGCGCGCGAGAACGGCTGGGCGATCTCAGGCCTCGCCGAGCTCTACAACGTCACCGGCGAGGCAACCACGCTCGACGCCGCGCGCCGCGCCTTCGACTGGGTGCTGGCCAACCGCCGCGCCCCCAATGGCGGTTTCGGCCACGCGCGCCCGGCCGACGACGACACGCATCTTGGCGACACGCTCGCCGTGGCCGAGGCGGCGCTGGCGCTCTATCGCAGCACCGCCGAGCGCCGCTACCTCGCGCTGGCCGCCGAGTTCGCGCAAGCGATCGAGCGCGACCATCGCGACCCTGCCGGTGGCTACATGGTGCGCCGACCCGATGCCGGCGCCAAAGGCGTGCTGGCCAAGCCGGTGAAGCAGGTCGACGAGAACGTCGCGGCGACGCGTCTGTTCAACCTGCTCGCCCGCAACACCGGCCGAGCGCAGTTCCGCGCCGCCGCCGAGCACGGCATGCGCTACCTGATCTCGCTCGCCGAAGATGATCTCATCCTGCCGGGCGCCCTGCTGGCCGACCGCGAGCTTTGCCGCGAGCCCGCGCATGTCACCATCGTCGGCGCCAAGGACGATCCGGCGGCCAGGGCGCTGTACGCCGAGGCCCGCACCTATCCGACGCGCTATCTGCGCATCGAATGGCTCGACCGGCGCGAAGGGCCCCTGCCGGCGGCCGACATCGAATATCCGGACATGCCGCAAGCTGCCGCCTTCGCCTGCGCCAACGGCGCCTGCTCGGTGCCGGTTTTCGAGGCCTCCCAGGTGCATCGCATCGTCGCCAAGGTTGATGACCGATAGGCCGGTCGGCGGGCCCCCTTGCACCGGGGAAAACCGGAGGCCACATTGCGGGCGACCCACTTAGTTCCCGTTTTGAGGCTCTATGGAACCGATGTTGAAGGCGGCCGCGCAGCCTGCCCCAGCCGATCTCGTCCAGGACAGCGATCAGACGAGGTTCGCCAAGGACGTGCTCGAAGCGTCGCGCACCGTGCCGGTGATCGTCGACTTCTGGGCGACCTGGTGCGGCCCCTGCAAGACCCTGCAGCCGCTGCTCGAGAAGGTCGTCAAGGAAGCCAAGGGCAAGGTGAAGCTGGTCAAGATCGACATCGACAAGAACCAGATGCTGGCGCAGCAGCTGCGCATCCAATCCATCCCGGCAGTCTATGCCTTCTTCGGCGGCCGGCCGGTCGACGGCTTCATGGGCGCGGTGCCGGAAAGCCAGGTCAGGCAGTTCGTCGATCGCCTGGTGCAGGCGGCGGGCGGCGCGGCCGGTGCCGATGGCGCTGGTGATGAACTCACCGCGGCGCTCGACCATGCCAAAGAGGCCGTGGCGGAAGGCGACTTCGAGCTGGCCGGGCAGATCTACACCGAAGTCCTCGAAGTCGAGCCCGAGAACCTGGCGGCGCTCGCCGGCCTCGCGCGTTGCCACCTCCAGGCCGGCAAATTCGATCAGGCCAAGACGGTGCTGGCCCGTGTGCCGGCCAGGGAGAGGACCAATGCCGAGATCGTCGCGGTGCAAGCCTCGCTCGATCTTGCGCAACAGGCGAAGGCCGCCGGACCGGTCGATCAGCTGAAGGCCAAGGCGGCGGCCGATCCCAAGGACTTCCAGGCGCGCCTCGATCTCGCCCTCGCCTACTGGGCGGGCAGCCAACGCCAGGAAGCGATCGACGAGTTGCTCGGCATGATCAAGGCCGACCGCAACTGGAACGAAGGAGCGGCCCGCCAGCAGCTCCTGAAATTCTTCGAGGCGCTGGGCTTTGCCGATCCGCTCGCCGTCGACGGCCGCAAGCGGCTGTCGAGCATCCTGTTCTCATGAGCGGGCGCGCGCCCGGCGGCCGTTCGGCTGGCGTGCGCGCTCCGGGCCGCAACCAGTTCGAGCCGAACTTCGAGCAGCTTCCCGAGACGCTGCCGATCTTCCCGCTTTCGGGCGTGCTGCTGCTGCCGGGCGGCAAGCTGCCGCTCAATATCTTCGAGCCGCGCTATCTCGCCATGGTGTTCGACGCGCTGGCCGGATCGCGGCTGATCGGCATGGTGCAGCCGGTGCAGCCCGGCGGGTTCGCGGGCGACGGACTGCCGACGTCGGACGGCCGGCCGCCGGTCAACAAGGTGGGCTGCGCCGGCCGCATCGTCAGTTTCAGCGAGACCGAGGACGGACGCCTGCTGCTGGCGCTGAGCGGCGTGTGCCGCTTCGAGGTCGGTCGCGAACTCGACCTGGCGGCGGGCGGCTATCGCCGGGTATCGGCGATCTTCTCGCCCTATCGCCGCGATCTCGACCAGGACGAGGAGGCGGTGGAGCTCGACCGCGATCGGCTGATGGCGGCCCTGGCGGCCTTTTTCCGCGGCCGCAACCTCTCGACCGACTGGGAGGCCGTCAAGAAGGCGGCCGACCACAATCTTGTCACCTCGCTCTCCATGGTGCTGCCGTTCGGACCGGCCGAGAAGCAGGCTTTGCTGGAGGCAGCCGATAGCGTGGCGCGCGCCAAGCTGCTGGTCGCCTTCCTCGAAATGGGTGCCTTCGGCCAGCCGCCGGAATCCTCGCCGCAGCGCGCCAACTGATCTCGCCCCGCCCTGTGCTATAATTCCGTCATGGCGGAAGAGACCCCGACGTCGCGGCGCGGCGGCGTCGATCCGAAGCTGCTCGAGATCCTGGTATGCCCGGCGACGCACGGGCCGCTCGAATACGACGCGGCGGCGGGCGAGCTGATCAGCCGCAAGGCGGGGCTCGCCTATCCGATCCGCGACGGCATCCCGATCATGCTGGTGAGCGAGGCCCGGGTCCTCAAGGACACGCCGTGAGCTCCGGCGAGGGCATCCCGAAGTCCGCTCCCGACCAGGGAAGCTACGAAGACAGTTCCGCGCCCTGGCCGACCGAGCTGCGCGTGTTCAAGAACGAGGCCAAGATCGAAATCGACTTCTCCGACGGCAAGCGCTCCTCGTTGACCGCCGAATACCTGCGCGTCGAGAGTCCATCGGCCGAAGTGATGGGCCATAGCGGACCGTCGAGCAAGAAGATCGTCTCGGGCCGGCGCCACGTGAAGATCGTGACGGTCGAGCCGGTCGGCAATTACGCCATTCGCATCGTCTTCGACGACAAGCACGACACCGGCATCTACAGCTGGTCGTATCTGCGCGAGCTCAGCGACACCTATGTCGAACGTTGGTCCGCCTACCAGGCGGCGTTGCTCTATCGCGGATTGAGCCGCGATCCCTGACGACATGAAGATCCTGATCGTCGGCGCCGGCATCGGCGGCCTCACCGCCGCGATGTGCCTCAAGCGCGCGGAGTTCGCCGTCGAAGTCTGCGAGGCGGTCAGCGAGCTGCGGCCGCTCGGCGTTGGCATCAACATCCAGGCGGGCGCGGTGCGCATCCTGGCCGACCTCGGGCTCGAGCCCAAGCTGGCCGCGACCGCGATCGAGACGCGCGAACTGCGCTACGCCAACCGCCACGGCCAGACCATCTGGGCCGATCCGCGCGGCCGCCACGCCGGGCTGCCCTGGCCACAATTCTCGATCCATCGCGGCGAGTTGCAGATGATCCTGTTCGACGCGGCGCGCCGCATGCTGGGGGACGGCGCGATCAGCTTCGGCCGTCGGCTGGCGCGCTTCGAGCCGTCGGGCGACAGGGTCGTGGCCCGCTTCGTCGACCGCGGCGGCAACCCGGCCGGAAGCAAAGAGAGCGATATCCTGATTGGCGCCGACGGCATCCACTCCGCCGTGCGCGCCCAGCTCTATCCAGGCGAAGGCCCGCCCAAGTGGCAGGGCATCCTGATGTGGCGCGGCGTCACGGTCGGCAAGCCCTTCCTGGGCGGCGCCACCATGGTCCAGGCAGGGCATCACAGCCAGAAGTTCGTCTGCTATCCGATCAGCCGCGCCCACGCCGAGAAAGGCGAGGCGCTGATCAATTGGATCTGCGACCTCTATATGGGCGAGCACGCCACGCCGCCGCGCGAGGACTGGAACCGGCCGGGCAAGCTCGAGGACTTCCTGCCGCGCTACAAGGACTGGAAGTTCGGCTGGCTGGACGTCCCCGGCGTCATCGCGGCGGCGCACGCGATCTATGAATTCCCCATGGTCGATCGCGATCCCCTGCCGCGCTGGAGCCATGGTCGCGTCACTCTCCTGGGCGATGCCGCGCATCCCATGTATCCCATCGGCTCCAACGGCGCCTCGCAGGCGATCATCGACGGCGAGGCAATCGCCGAGGAACTGTCGAAGGGAGAGCCCCAAGCGGCGCTGCGGCGCTACGAAGAGCGGCGCCTGCCACCGATGGCGCGTATCGTCGAAAGCAACCGGCGCAAGGGTATCGACGTCATGCTGGACATCGTCGAGCAGCGGGCACCGCAGGGCTTCTCCGACCTGCCGAGCGTCCTGCCGGCGGACGAGCTGGAAAAGATCGTCGGCGACTACAAGAAGCTCGCCGCCCAGGACCGCGAGACCTTGCTCAAGCTCGCGGCGAGTCGATGAGATGCGGGCAACAAAAAACCGGCCCCTGTTCGGGACCGGCCGTGGTAGCGGTTTAAACCGGTCATCACATCACCGGCCGCCACCGAGGAGTAATATGGCAGCGAACCGTGACAGGATTGTGGCGGACGAACCCGACAATGCAGTGCCGCTGACATGACCTTGGGACGCGCCATCGCCACGGTGGGCGGCTTCACGCTGGCGAGCCGCGTCGCGGGCTTTGCGCGAGATATCGTGCTGTCGGCCCTGCTCGGGTCTAGCGGCGTGGCCGACGCCTTCTTCGTGGCGCTCAAGCTGCCCAATTTCTTCCGCCGCTTGTTCGCCGAGGGAGCCTTCTCCGCTGCGTTCGTCCCCATGTTCGCCCGCGAGCTGCAAGGCGAGGGCCGCGAGGCCGCACTGGCCTTCGCCCGTCAAGCGCACGCCGCGCTGCTGGTCGTGCTGCTGCCGTTCGTGGCGCTCCTGATACTGGCCATGCCGGCGGTCGTCGCCATCCTCGCACCCGGCATGCGCCAAGCGCCTCCGACCTTCGAGCTCACCGTCACGCTAAGCCGCATCACCTTCCCCTATCTGCTGTTCATCGCGCTCACGGCGCTCTATGGCGGCGTGCTGAACGGCATCGAGCGGTTCGCCCATGTGGCGGCGACGCCCATCCTGCTCAACCTCACCCTGATCGCGGCGGTGCTCGGGCTGACGCCGTTCCTGCCCAACAGCGGCTACGCCGCCGCGCTGGGCGTCACCGCGGCGGGCCTGCTGCAATGGCTGTGGCTGATGGTGGCCTGCGCGCGCGCGAGCGTGGCGGTCAGGCTGGTGCGGCCGCGCTGGACGGAAAAGGTGGCGCGCCTGGTGAAGCTCGCCACGCCGGTCGCGATCGGCGGCGGCGTGCAGCAGATCGCCGTCATGCTCGACGTGGTCTGGGCGTCGCTCCTGCCGGTCGGCACCATTTCGGCGCTGTACTACGCCGACCGCATCGCCCAGCTGCCGCTGGGCGTGGTCGGCATCGCGATCGGCACGGCGCTCTTGCCGCTGCTCGCCCGCCAGCTGCGCGCCGGTAGCCTCGATGCTGCCATGGCCAACCAGAACCGCGCGGTCGAGGTCGGCCTGCTGTTCGCCCTGCCCGCTGCACTGGCGCTTTGGCTGCTGGCTGAACCGATCATCCGCATCCTGTTCGAGCGCGGCCATTTCGGCCCGCAGGACACGTTGCGCGCCGGCAGCGCGCTGGCCGCCTATGCCATCGGTCTGCCGGCCTTCGTCATGGTGAAGGCGCTGACCCCCGGCTTCTTTGCCCGCGAGGACACCAACTCGCCCTTGTTCGTGGCCATCGCCGCGATCTCCGCCAACGTGGTGATGAACGTCGTGTTCCTGTTCGGCACCCATCTTGCGCAGTCAGGCATCGCACTTGCCTCCTCGCTGTCGGGCTGGCTGAACGCCGGCCTCCTGGCGGCGCTGCTGCTGCGGCGGGGCCACTGGCTGCCCGACGGACGCTTGAAACGCCGGGCGGTGCGTTTCGTCGTTGCGACAGCCGGCATGGGGGTAGCGCTCTGGTTCGCTCTCTTCCCTCTGGCACCGCTGCTCGCCCGGGCAGACCTCATGGGAGCAGTCGCCCTCGTCGGCGTTTGCTTGCTGGGCGGCGTCGTCTATGCGCTCTTGGGCGCCTTCCTGGGCGTGATCAATCCGGCCGAACTGCGCACCCGGCTGCGCCGCCAGCCCAATCTCACGCCGCTCGACCCTCCAATCGACCAAGTCGAACAACCGTGACACCCGGCCGGAGCGGCCGGTTGGACGAGGGCATCACCATCACGCAATCGTCGTACGGCGTCGTCACCGGCTCGCCGTCGTCATGGCCCAGCACGGTGCCGGCCTTGGCGATGATCTCCTGCCCCTCGAACTTGCGCACCGGCTGGAAGTTGCCGCGCTTGGTGGCGACGGCGTGCGTCACCTTGACGACGCGCTGCTGAGGCGGCGACGGCCGCTTCCAGCCAGCCGGCAGGTCGGTCGGCTGCACGACGCCGGTCTCGGCAAGAAACCGCGCCGTCACGTCCTTGGCGACCGCCACCGAAGAGGCGCGCCAATGCTGGCCGGTCTCGATCAGCAGCGCATTCTTGGGGCTTTTGGGGTCGCCGAAGCCGCCATAGTCGCGCATGCGCATGCCGGCGGCGTGACCCGCATCGCTCACGATATCGACCGGTGCGCCCACGCGTTTCGCGAAGGCAATCCCCTTTTCGAGCGGCCCGGCCAGCATCAGCGGCACGCCGTCGTCGTGCATGGAATGGAGATCGAGCAGAAGATCGGCGCGCTCGACAAAGGGCCTGACCACCTGCGCGCGGCGAGTCTCGACCGTGTTGGCCGGCTGGTCGAGGCGGCCCCAGGTCCGGTTGAAGTCCTCGTCGATCATGCGCGACTTGAAGGGCTTGGCCGCGTCGAAAGACTGGTAGGCCTCGATGTTGTTGAACGAGAAGATCAGGGTCCCGTTGCGCGGCTTGAGGCCGGCGGTGAGCAAGGCATCGACCGCGACGGCACCCGATACCTCGTTGCCATGCGTAAGGGCGGTCACCATCACGGTCGGTCCCGCCTTGCCGCTCTCCAGGACGTGAATGTAGGGCGCGGCCCCCTTCTCCCACTTGCGCAACTCGGGAAAGGCAAATTCGATCGGCGGGAGTTGGGGCATCGGAAGGGAACCGTCAGTCGTTGGTGGCTGGCGCGCTCCTTTTCGCAGGAAGATGTCGGCCATTGCAACAGGCCGCGCGCGCCGCCTGCGACCGGCAGGCGGCGGCCGTCACGACCGGCTCAGGCTTCGCGGTACCAGTTCGCGAGCTGCCAGGTGTTGTTGTCCCAGCCGGAGAGCTCCAGGACCAGCTTGTTCTTCACGGCAGCGACGCCGGGCCGGGTGACGATCGGGACCACCACTACGCCGTTCACCACCATGTCGTTCATCTTGATCATAAGGGCGGCCCGCTTGATCGGATCGAGCTCGACCTGGGCCGCCTTGTGGGTCTCGTCGTATTCCGGGTTTCGCCAGCGCGTCACATTGCGGCCCTGCCACTTGTTGGCCTTGGAGGCGACCTCGGACGTCAGGAACTGGCGCAGGAACACTTCGGGGTCCGGCTGCTGCGGCCCGTTGGTGTACATCTGCAGGTCCGAATAGAACTTGGTGTAGGTGTCGGGATTGGCGACATCCGACGAGAAGAACACCGACGCCGTCACCGCCTTGACCTCGATCTCAATGCCGGCCTTCTGGCAGGCCTGCTTGACGATCGCCTGGGTCTTCTGGCGCGGCTGGTTGATCGACGTCTGGTAGACGTATTTCAGCCTCTTGCCGTCCTTCTCGCGGATGCCGTCGGAACCCTTCTTCCAGCCGGCCTTGTCGAGGATGGCGTTGGCCTTGTCGACGTTGAACTCATAGTGGGTGTTCTTGGATCGGAACTTCGCCGGATTGTAGATGAAGTTCGCCGACGCCTTGCCGGTGCGGCCATAGATGTATTTCTCGACCGAGTCCTTGTCGACCAGGTGAGACAGCGCCTGCCGGACTTCCGGGTACTGCAGGGTCGGGTGCTTGGTCTTGAGGCTCGAGCGCTCGCCGTCGACCTCGGTCCACGGATCGGTGTTGTTGAGCTGCAGGTGCTCGATGGCGCCGTTCGGGGTGATGACGACGTGACCCTTGCCGCCCTTCTCCAGGCGCAGGAGGATCTCGTCCTCGACCTGCATGTTCCAGGCGAAGTCCAGTTCACCGGTCTGCAGCACGGCGCGCGCCGCCGATATCGCATCGCCGCCGCCCTTCATATCGATGGCGTCGAAATAAGGACGATTCGGCTCGTGGTAGTTGGGGTTGATCACGCCTGAGACCAGGTCGCCCGGCTTGAAGCCCTTGAACATGTAGGGCCCGGTGCCGACCGGCTTGAGATTGGTCGGCGCTTCGCGCGACTTGGCACCCATGTAGTCGGCGAACAGGTG
The DNA here is from genome assembly GCA_051985755.1 of Reyranella sp. GTDB lineage: Bacteria > Pseudomonadota > Alphaproteobacteria > Reyranellales > Reyranellaceae > Reyranella. The sequence continues at coordinate 8,967 of JBPYDO010000333.1, forward strand.
CTTGGGGATGATGCAGCCGAAAGCTGCCACGAAGGCGTCGGCCCAGAATGGCGTCGGCTTGGGGAACTTCACCGTGACAGTGTGTTCGTCGACTTTGTCGACGGTGACGTCCTTGTAGGAGCCCGAGGTGACCGTGGCCGCCGCCGGGTCGCGCGAATACTCCCAGTTGAAGACGACGTCGTCCGCGGTGAACGGCTTTCCGTCGTGCCACTTGACGCCCTTCTTCAGCTTCCACGTCACCGACTTGCCGTCGGCGGCGAGCGTTCCGTCCTCGCGGCCGGGGATCGTCTCGGCCAGGATCGGCCGCAGATTGCCCTCGTTGTCCCAGCCGGCCAGCGGTTCGTAGAACAGGCGCGAGCCGTCCTGATCCTTGGTGCCGACCGCGAAATGCGGATTGAGCAAGGTTGGCGCCTGCCACCACAGCACCTTCAGGAGGCCGCCGCCGCCGCGCTTGGTCGGCTTGTAGGTTGGTCTCGATTGCGCCATGGCCACGCCTGCATAGGCGAGCAGCTGAGTAGCCATCGGTGCGGTGAAGCCCACCGCCGCCATGCGCCGCACGAAGGCGCGACGGCTCAGCCGCCCCGCCTTCACCTGGTCCAACAGACCACGTAAATCGCGTTCGTTCATAGGATGCCTCCCATCCCAATGGCGAAACCGTCCCGGAACCGGCGCTCCTGCTATCCTGCGGGTTGCGTGGCGATCCCGGGCCCATGGGAACAGGCGCGAAGGCGGCCGTCAATGACTTCGCCCCGATTCCGCGACTTCGCCTTGATTCCGCCCGCGACCTGAGCGATATCCGCCCGCCCCTGCCCTCCACCGGCGGGGTGCGCGGAGGTCCAAACCCCGCGCTGCTAGACAGTGAGCGGAGTCCACATCCATGCCTGACGTCACGACCTCGGCACCCAACCCGCATCTGGCGCCTTATGCGGCCCGCGGGCTAAAGGGCCGCATCCTTTCCGGCGTCCAGCCGACCGGCAATCTCCATCTCGGCAACTATCTCGGCGCGATCCGCAACTTCGCCCGCCTGCAGGACACCTACGAG
>JBPYDO010000334.1:0-6395 GCA_051985755.1 Reyranella sp.
CCGGCCGCGAAGGCGACAAGGTGACGACGCGCATGATCCGCGCCCGCCTGATGCGCGAGGCCGAGGGCAATGTCGCAATTCGCGTGCGCGACACCGACAATACCGACTCCTACGAAGTCGCCGGCCGCGGCGAGTTGCAGCTCGGCGTGCTGATCGAGACCATGCGGCGCGAGGGCTTCGAGCTCGCGGTCGGCCGCCCGCGTGTGCTGTTCCAGAGCGACGCGGTCAGCGGCCAGCGGCGGGAGCCGATCGAGGAGGTCGTGATCGACGTCGACGACGCTTTTACCGGCACGGTGGTCGAGCAGATCTCGCAGCGCAAGGGCGAGCTGCAGGACATGCGGCCGTCGGGCGCGGGAAAGACGCGGCTGGTGTTCCATGCGCCCTCGCGCGGCCTGATCGGCTATCACGGCGAGTTCCTCACCGACACGCGCGGCACCGGCGTGATGAACCGCATCTTCCACAACTACGGCCCTTACCGTGGCCCGATCGCCGGCCGGCGCAACGGTGCGCTGATCGCCAACGCCGAGGGCGCGGCGGTCGCCTATGCGCTGTGGAACCTCGAGGAGCGCGGGCCGATGTTCATCGAGCCGGGCACACAGGTCTACCAGGGCATGCTGATCGGCGAGCACAGCCGCGGCAACGATCTCGACGTCAACGTGCTGAAGGGCAAGCAGCTCACCAACATACGCGCCGCAGGCAAGGACGAGGCGGTGCGGCTGACGCCACCGCGCAAGATGACGCTCGAACAGGCGATCGCCTATATCGACGAGGACGAGCTCGTCGAGGTGACGCCCAAGTCGATCCGCCTGCGCAAGCGCTTCCTCGACCCGGAGGACCGCAAGCGCGCGCGCAAGCAGGCGGCGCAGGCTGCCGAGTAGCTTTTCCACAGTCTCCGGGACGGCGGATACAATTCATACAAATGCCGCCCGGACTCCGTCGCTACGCGGTTGCTAGAAGGGCCGTGGGTGAAGGGGGCGGCAGATGGGGATCTGCCGCCGAACACGTGGGAAGGAACTTCGATGATTCGCGCCATCATTGGCACGGTCGCTGTGCTCGCCGGCTTTGCCGTCGTCGAGACGTCGGTCGACGCCAGCACCGGCTTCGCCGGATCGTGCAAAGCCTCTGAAACTTACGTCCTGTTGCGCCCCGGCGAGCCGCTGGTGGTGCACGCCGCGCCTTCGCCGGGCGCCGCCGTGGTGGAGGAGCTTGTCTCCCAGGACGCGACCAAGTCGATCGTGACCTTGACCGGCAGCCGCAGCGGCTGGGCGCGCATTGCTCTCGATTCCAAGGCCGACGCGCCGGCGCGCTTCGGCTGGATCCCGGCCGATCTTTTGCTGGTGGATACTCACGCCGACGGGCCGACTACGGCACGCACCTATCCCGGCATGCTGGGCTCCCAAGTCGCCCGCTTCGAGGGCCATGAGACTTTCCGCGTGCTAGGCTGCCGCGGCGAATTTCTGCACGTGATCAACGCCCGGCAGGGCAATGTCTGGATTGACCGCTGGTGCGCCACCAAGCAAGAGTGCGGTGGCTGACGGTTTCTGGGAAGCGACGCTTCACTCTTCTGGGAATTGGGTGAAGCGTCGTGGGACAGCAAGACTGAACCTCGGGAGGAGACTCCCGGGGTCTTTTTTTCCAGCCGTGCGCCAAGCCGGTGGCGCCGTCAAATCTTCAATTCGCTGAAGAAGTCGTTGCCCTTGTCGTCCGTGACGATGAAGGCCGGGAAGTTCTCGACCGCGATGCGCCAGATCGCTTCCATGCCGAGCTCGGGATATTCCAGCACCTCGACCTTGCGGATGCAGTTCTTGGCGAGGATCGCCGCCGGGCCGCCAATCGAGCCGAGATAGAAGCCCTTGTGCTTCTTGCAGGCGTCGACGACCTGCTGGCTGCGGTTGCCCTTGGCCAGCATGACCATCGAGCCGCCGTTCGCCTGGAAGAGATCGACATAGGAATCCATGCGGCCGGCGGTGGTCGGGCCGAACGAGCCCGAGGGCAGACCCTGTGGCGTCTTGGCCGGGCCCGCGTAGTAGACCGGGAACTGCTTGAAATAGTCGGGCAGGCCTGCGCCGCGATCGAGCCGCTCCTTGAGCTTGGCGTGCGCCGAATCGCGCGCGACGATCAGCGTGCCGCTCAGGTTCACGCGCGTCTTCACCGGATGTCGGGTCAGCACCGACAGCGTGTGCGCCATGCCGCGGTCGAGATCGACCCAGACCACGTCGCCCGACAGCTGCTGCGGCTCGACCTCGGGCAGGTACTGCGCCGGGTTGGTCTCGAGCTGCTCGAGAAAGATGCCATCCCGCGTGATCTTGCCCAGCGCCTGGCGGTCGGCCGAGCAGCTGACGCCGAGCCCGATCGGCACCGAGGCGCCATGGCGCGCGATGCGGATCACGCGCACGTCATGGCAGAAATACTTGCCGCCGAACTGCGCGCCGATGCCCATCTGGCGTGTCAGCTCCAGCACCTTCTTCTCCATGTCGCGGTCGCGGATCGCCACGCCCTTGTCGTTGCCTTCGCCCGGCAGGTCGTCGAGGTAGCGAGTGGAGGCGAGCTTCACCGTCTTGAGATTCATTTCGGCCGAGGTGCCGCCGATCACGATGGCGAGGTGATAGGGCGGGCAGGCGGCCGTCCCCAGGGTGCGGATCTGGGTGTCGAGGAATTTCAGCAGCGCCGGCTCGTTCAGCACCGCCGGCGTCTGCTGGTAGAGGTAGCTCTTGTTGGCCGAGCCGCCGCCTTTGGCGATGAACAGGAACTTGTAGGCATCGCCGTCGGTGGCGAAGATGTCGATCTGCGCCGGCAGATTGGTGCCGGTCTGCACCTCCTTGAACATCGAGATCGGCGACACCTGGCTGTAGCGCAGGTTGGTCTCGGTGTAGGTCTTGTAGACGCCGCGCGCGATCGCCGCCTCGTCGCCGCCGCCGGTCCACACGGCCTGGCCCTTCCTGCCCATGACGATGGCCGTGCCGGTGTCCTGGCACATCGGCAGCACGCCGCCCGCCGAGATGTTGGCGTTCTTCAGCATTTCCAGCGCCACGTACTTGTCGTTGGCCGACGCCTCGCCATCGTCGAGGATGGCGCGCAACTGGGCGAGATGGCCGGGCCGCAGCAGATGCGAGATGTCCTTGAAGGCCTGCGCGGTGAGAAGCGTCAGCGCCGGCGGCTCGACCGTCAGCAGATCGCGCCCGTTGAACCTGGCGGTGTCGACATGGTCTGACGAGAGCTTGCGGTAGGGCGTGCTGTCGAGACCTTGCGGGAACATTTCCTGGAACTGGAACTCGGGCATGACTTTCTCCTGGCGCCCCTCGGCAAGGGGCGCGCATCCCTGCCGCATCGGGCAGGTCCCGTCCAGTCACTTATTGCCAGTGTTGCCCGCTACTTCTTGCGGAAGCTGTCGAGCTTGATGACCTTGGCGGCCGGGTCCTCCGGCTTGGCTGCCGCCGCAACTTCGGCGGGCGCCTGGCCTTCGCCGGCGGCGGTGCCCGCGCCGCTCGACGGCGCGCCAAGCGAGGGCCGCTTGTCCGGCGCCGGCAGCTGGCCTGGCGCCTGCGGCGCTGCCTTCTCGCCGACCACGGCGCCCTTGTCATTGCGATCGAACTGCAGGCCGAAGCGCACCGAGGGATCGACGAAGGCCGACAGCGACGCGAACGGCACCTTGATGCGCTCTTGTTGCTTGTTGAAGCTCACCGTCACCTCGAAGAACTCGTCGGTGATGTTGAGATCCCAGTACTGGTGCTGCAGGACGATCGTCATCTCCTCGGGATACTTGGCACGCAGGTAGTCGGGCAGCTGCACGCCAGGGTCGGTGCTGCGGAAGGAGATGTAGAAATGGTGCGAGCCCGGGAGCCCCTTGTCCGCGACCTGGCGCAGCACGCGCCGCACGACGCTGCGCAGCGCATCGTCGACCAGAGCGTCATAGTGGAAGCGGTCGTTCATCGGCTGGGGCGGCAACTTTCGCGGAGCATCGACCCCAGTTCCGCGAGAGTCAATCGCGTGAAATCGCCGTTTCGGCGCGAACCAACCGTAGCGAATCACCATCGTCGGAGAGTGAGTGGGAGGGCTTCTGTTGCCCGGTGCCCTCCCGAACCGCGCTTACGTCCGCTGTTTAGGCGGCAGCAGCGAGTGCAACGTCGTTATCGTTGGCACTTGTGAATGGCCCGTCACGGCGGAACCATACCGGGCAAAAACCGCGCCTTTACCACGCTCGTCGATCCTGTTTCGCCCCCATCGACTCCGCACATCGAGTGCGGAGGAGAATGGTGGAGGCGCCGGGTACTGCCCCCGGGTCCGATACGCTTATTCCACGCGGCGTTTATCGCCATAGTCGGTTTCCCGACGTGCTCAATATAAGCGTTTTGCCGGCCTTTTTGAAGGCGAGGGCCGCTGGCCAATTTCCCCATGGAAGGCGGAACCTGCGACCCATAGAGTCCGCCGCCAAGCAAGGACAACAACGATGCCCCTCTCCACCGACCAGCAGGCCGAGATCGCCGAGGCCCGCGACAGCGCCAGCCGGACGCTGCGCCCGATCGCGCCGGCGCTCGAGGAGATCCTGTTCCAGGCCTTGCCCGTCCTCGACCACGGCTTCGTCCGCGTGATCGATTACATGGGTGACGATGCGGCCGTGGTGCAGGCGGCGCGCGTCAGCTACGGCCGCGGCACCAAGAAGGTGAGCGAGGATCGCGGGCTCATCAACTACCTGATGCGGCACCGGCACACCACGCCGTTCGAGATGTGCGAGATCAAGTACCACGTGAAGCTGCCGATCTTCGTGGCGCGGCAGTGGATCCGCCATCGCACCGCCAACGTCAACGAGTATTCGGCGCGCTATTCGATCCTCGACAACGAATTCTACATCCCCAAGCCCGAGCATCTCGCCGCCCAGAGCAAGGCCAACCGCCAGGGTCGCGACCGGGTGCTGGCCGGCAAGGAGGCCGAGCGCGTCTTCGGCCTTCTCAAGAAGGACGCCGAGCTGGTCTACGAGCACTACATGGAGATGCTGAACGAAGGCGAGGCCGGCGAGCCGCTGGACGCCGAGCGTTCCGGACTGGCGCGCGAGCTCGCGCGCATGAACCTTTCGCTCAGTTTTTATACGCAGTGGTACTGGAAGACCAACCTGCACAATTTGATGCATTTCCTGTCGCTGCGCGCCGACGCGCATGCGCAGTACGAGATCCGCGCCTATGCCGAGGTCATGATCGACACGCTCAGACGCTGGTGCCCGATCTGCCACGATGCCTTCATGGAGTACGGCATGGGTGGCGCGCATCTCTCGCGCAGCGGACTCGCCGCGGTGAAGCGCATGATCGCCGGCGAAAAGCTCGACCAGAAATCGAGCGGCCTCAACCCGCGCGAATGGCGCGAGCTGATGGCCGCGCTCGGCCTGTCGCACTGATGGCCGCCAAGTAATGGCAGGAGGACCGATTCGCGATCCCGGGCGGCTCAGGCTCCTGCGCGAGCGTCCGCGCGATGGCGAGGCCATCGAGGACATGACCGCGGCGGCCTTCGGCCCCGACCGCTTCCACAAGACCGTCTATCGGCTGCGCGAGGAAGTGGCGCCGCTGCGCGATCTCTGCTTCGTGGCGCTCGACCAGAAAGGCCGCATGGTGGCCTCGATCCGCAACTGGCCGATCCTGATCAACGAGACCTGGCCTGCCATCCTGCTGGGGCCGCTCGCCATCGCGCCCGAACTGCGCGGCCTCGGCTACGGCAAGGCGCTGATGTGGCACTCGATGGCGCAGGCGCGCATGCTTGGCCACAGCCGGATCATCCTGGTCGGCGATCCCGAGTACTACAATCAGTTCGGCTTCCGCCGTGATCTTGCCTTGCACATCCAGCTGCCAGGCTGGGTCGAGGATCGCCGCTTCCTGGCGCTCGAGCTGGTCGCCGGTTCGATGATCGGCGTGCACGGCATGATCGGCAAGCCGACCAAGAAGAAGGCCACCCGCAGGCGGCGCTAACGCATGACGATTCTGGGCGCCGGGCGCGGGCCGCGCTGGTTCGCAGAGAGTTGCTTCCAGACCCGGCCGGCGATCGCCTTGTAGATTTGGCTGTGCGGACTGTCGGGCTGAGCGACCACGATCGGATGGCCGATGTCGGAGGTGGTGCGGATGTCGAGATGGAGCGGCACCTCGCCTAGGAACGGCACGCCGAGTTTGTCCGCCTCCTGGTGCGCGCCGCCATGGCCAAAGATCTCCGACCGTTCGCCGCACTTGGGGCAGGTGAAGTAGCTCATGTTCTCGACGATGCCGAGCACGGGCACGGCGACCTTGCGGAACATGCTGAGCCCCTTGCGCGCGTCGACCAGCGCGATGTCCTGCGGCGTGGAGACGATCACCGCACCGGAGAGCGCCACGCGCTGGGCCAGCGTCAGCTGCGCATCGCCGGTGCCGGGCGGCATGTCG
>JBPYDO010000335.1:0-6783 GCA_051985755.1 Reyranella sp.
GCGCCTCGAAGACGTCGGCAAAGGTGCGGTGATAGACCATGCGCTGGGCCTCGACCTCGGGCTCGGCCGGCTCGGCCATCATGGCGTAGGCGAGCCGCGGCACCGCGAGCGCGCGCCGCGCGAAGACCCGCACCGCATCGGCGAGCCGCGACGCCGCCGGCCCCTCGCTCTTCGCCACCGCCTCGACCACCTCGACCTCGTGGCTGGCGTTCAGCGCCAGCGCCTCGGCGAACAGCTCGCCCTTGGAGGGGAAGTGCCGATAGACCGTGCCGGTCGCCACCTCCGCCGCCTCGGCCACCAGGCTCACCTGCGCGCCGCGAAACCCGACCTCGCCCACGACCGCGCGCACCGCCTGCAGGATGCGGTCCCGCTTGTCCTGCAGCTGCTCCTGAACGCGCTCGGTGCGGCGGTAGGCCATGGTGTGAATTCCGATTCAGTTCTTGGAAAGAAGAAATGAACCTGAGTTCAATCTTTGTCAATCGATTTGCGATGTATCCTTAGCGCGGCAGTTTCATTGCGACTGATGCCGTCGCGGGCGACCACCTGGACTAGCCGCAGCTACCAGCCCGGTTATTAATCGGGATACTGACGCCATCCGCTCCTGAGCCGGGCCCTGCGAAACCGGGGCCGGCTCACACGTTCCCGGTCACGTGCAGGATGAAGCCGATGATCGCGTTGGCGATCTCTCGAATGTACCGGAAAAGATCGACGCCCAGGTCCAGGCGCGCCGAGATCAGCGGCAGGAAGAACAGCAGGCCGATGATGATCGCCATGCCGTAGGGTTCGAGGCGGGCGAGCGGCCGGGCGAGCGGATCCGGCAGGATGCCGACGGCGACGCGGCCGCCGTCGAGCGGCGGCAGCGGGATCATGTTGAACACCGCCAGGATCACGTTGAGGTCGATCGCGTTCACCAGGTTCGCCGCGACCCAGCGGTCGGTGCCGGCCGGCAAGGCGCCGACGAGATGGAACAGGAGCGCCGCGAGCGTCGCCTGCACGAGGTTCATCGCCGGGCCAGCGCCCGCGACCCAGATCATGTCCGTTCTCGGATGGCGCAGGGCACGAAACTGCACGGGAACCGGCTTGGCGTAGCCGAACATGAAAGGCGAGCGCATCAGAAGCAGCAGCCCCGGCAGCAGGATCGTGCCCCAAGGATCGATGTGCCTGAAGGGATTGAAGGTAACGCGTCCCAGGTTCCACGCCATATCGTCGCCGCAGAGGTGTGCCACGAAGCCGTGCGCCGCTTCATGCAGAGTGATGGCCAGCAGCACGGGGATGACCCAGGTGGAGGCGGCGTAGAGATCGATATCAAGCGGCAGTGTGGCCTCCCATGTTTCCGTCGCCGACGAAGGCCCGTACCGTTTCTACCGCCGCGGCCAGCCCCAGCCGTTCGATCGGCACGCCGGCCGGAAATGCCCCGAGGAGCCGGCTGGGCAGCCTGGAGTCCAGCATCACGAACACGCCGCGGTCGTCGGCGCGGCGGATCAGGCGGCCATAGGCCTGCTTGAGCCGCAGGCGGGCCAGCATGTCGTCATAGGCATTCTTGCCGGCGCCGGCCGCGGTCCACGCGTTCTTGCGTGCGCGGTGGAGGATGTCGGGGCGCGGCCAGGGCACGCGGTCGAACACGATCAGCCGTAGCGATCGGCCGGGCACGTCGACGCCGTCGCGCACGGCGTCGGTGCCGAGCAGGCACGAATGCTCCTCGGCGCGGAAGATGTCGACCAGGGTCGCGGCATCCATGCCGCCAACATGCTGGGCGTAGAGCGGCAGGCCCGCCTCCTCGAGCGCCGGCGCGATCTTCTGGTGCACGGCGCGCAGCCGGCCGATGGCGGTGAACAGGCCTAAGGCGCCTCCGCCACTTGCTGTGAACAGCTCACGATAGGCAGCCGCCACCTGGTCGGCGTCGTCGCGCTTGACGTCACGCACGATCAGCACGCGCGTATTGTTCGGGTAGTCGAACGGCGAGGCCATGGTGGCGCGCAGCGCCGGCGCCAGCAGATGGCGCGTGCCGGTGCGGGCTTCGGCGGCTTGCCAGGTGGCGGGGGCTTCTTGGGGGGCGTCCTCATTCGGACCCCGGGTCTCCAGACCCGCATCATGATTCTGAGTATGAGCGGAGCTGGAGCTCCGCGGTCCGAATGAGTCGTCGTTGGCAGGGTGCGGGAGGCCCAAAGAGTCCCGCAGCGTCGCCGAGGTGATGACGGCGCCGTGCGACGGCTTGATGACCGAGTTCACGAACGGCTCGGTGGGGTCGAGGTAGTGGCGGTACATGCCGACATCGGCTTCGCGGTTGAAGACGCGCTCGACACCGAACCAGTCGACGAAGGCGGGGTCGGGTTCGCCGTGCAGGCCGCGCAGCATGGCGCGCCAGGCTTCGAGCGTGAGTTCGCAGCGGTTGGTGAGCGAGCGTGCCACGCCCTCGATGCGGCCGCGCTGGCCTGAGTCGAGTCGATCGGCCTCGCTCTCGAGCTTTTGCCGCAGCGCACTGCGCAGCTTCCGCACTGGCGTCAGCATCTTCTCGAACAGGTCGCCCAACGCATCGGCCGCTTCGATGACGCCGGGATTGAGCGGACGTATGTCGCATTCCTGGCCGAAGCCCTGGTCCTCGGTCGCCGCCCGCGCCCGCACCTGCTGGCGCACCAGGGCGAGGAATTCCTCGGCCGGGCCCAGCACCGTGCCGTCGGCCAGCCGCGTCTGCCAGTTGGTCGAAGGGAGCCGGCGCGCGAGATCGAGTAGCCGGCGCAGCGCGCCCATCGCTTCCGGATCGTCGCTCAAAAGATCGCTGACCCGTCGTTCGAGGCCGCGCGCCCGGCTGCCGCGGCGGCCCTCGGCACCCAGCAGCCAGCGCCGGAGGTCGGAGCATTCGACGCCGCTCAGATGCGCGCCGAAGGCCGAGTCGGCCGCGTCGAACAGGTGATGGCCCTCGTCGAACACGTAGCGCAGCGGCCGCGTGCCATCGTCGAGGCCGCCCATCGCCGCCTGCACCATGACCAGCGCGTGGTTGGCGATCACGATGTCGGCCTGGCGGGCGCGGCGCACCGTGCGCTCGACGAAGCATTTGCGGTAGTGCTCGCAGGCCGAATAGATGCACTCGCCGCGCCGGTCAGCGAGGCGCGCGATGCGGCCGCGGCCCAGCAGGTCCATCAGCCACGACGGCAGATCGCCGCCGATCATGTCGCCGTCGCGGCTGGCGAGCGCCCAGCGCGCCAGCAGCCCGAGGCCGACGGCGTTCTCGGGCAGCAGGCCCGAGCGGCTGACGGCTTCCTGGAAGTTCAGCAGGCAGAGATAGTTCTCGCGGCCCTTGCGGATCACGACGCGGCGCCGCTTCTCGGCGCTATCGCGGATCAGGCGGTCGAGCTCGTTGTCGATCTGGCGCTGCAGGTTGCGGGTGTAGGTGGCGATCCACACCGGCGCGCCGTTCTTCTCGGCCCACAGCGAGGCGGGCGCTACATAGCCCAAGGTCTTGCCGACGCCGGTGCCGGCCTCGACCAGCACCACCTTGGGCTTGTCCTCTTCCTCGCGCGGGCTGAAGGCCATCGAAGCGGCAGACGCATAGTCGCTCTGGGTCGGCCGCGCCTCGGCGAGGTTGGGCCCGGCCGAGACCAGTTGCGCCAGCCTGAGCCGCGCCTCGCGCGGCTCGACCGGCTCGCTGCCGGGCGGCGTGGCGGGCGGCGGCTCCTCCCAGTTGGGCAAGAGCCGCCAGACGTCGAGGCCGGCGGTCGGCCGCGGCTTCCTGGTTGGCTGCTCAATCCCGAGCGCGCGAAGAACATCAGCCCCCCACGGCCAGTCGCCGCGCGCCATGGCGAGCGCGGTGTCCCTGAGCTCGGGCGAGGCCAGCGCGGCCATGTCCTCGAGCTCGTCTAAAAGTGCCTTGGCGATCTCGGGCAGGCGGGCGAGCTCGTCTTCCGGCGTGGTGGGGACGGCGAGGTCGAGCGCCTCGCAGAGGCCGCGCACCGTCGGCAGGCAGAAGGTCGCCGGCCGCACGAAGGCGTAGAGCTCCAGGAGATCGCGCGCCGCCAGGCTGTCGAGCCCCAGGCGCGCCGCCGTGTCGGGCGCATGCACCAGCAGCGGGAACGAACCGGCCGCACGCAGCGCCGCCTCCGGCGCGGCGATGCGCTCAATCTCGCCGTCCGCCGTCAGCCACAGCGCGCCGCGGGCCGTCGCCAGCAAAGCGGGGAACATGAATGTCGGAATAGCACAGTCGCGATGTGCGATGCAGCGAGTGGCGGTTGCATTTATACTCCCCCGCATGACCACTCCGCTCCACAAGCCGACCGCGATCTTCCACCAGTCGGGCGCGATGCAGCCGGGTTACGGCAAGATCACCGGCGTGATCGCCTTTGCGCTCTCCGGCATGGCGGTGCTGGCCGTGCTGGCCTTCCACTTTCCCCAATACCTGACGACGCCGGACTTGCGGCACAAGTACGACGTCAACGTGCTGCGCGAGATCATGCTGGTCGGCATGGTGATCGCGGGCGGCTTGGCAATCGTCAACCTGATCAAGGCGCGCAATCGCTGGCTGAACGGCACCGCGCTCGCCCTGCTGGCGATCGCCGTCGCCGGCGGCGGCCATCGCGTGCCGGTCGGCGACTTCCCCGACAACACGCCCTATATCGGCCTCGACTGGTTCCTGCTCGACCTCCTCGGCTCGAGCCTGGTGTTCATCCTGATCGAGAAGATGTTCCCGCTGCACAAGGAGCAGCCGGTGTTCCGGCCGGGCTGGCAGATCGACTTCACGCACTTCGTCATCAACCACCTGCTGGTGGGCCTCGCCCTGGTGATCGTGAACTTCGCCATCCACCGCCTGTTCGGCTGGCTGGTCTGGCCGCCGTTGCAGAAATGGGTCGGCGGCCTGCCGTTCTTCGCCGAGCTGTTCGGCGTGCTGCTGGTCGCCGACCTGGTGCAGTACTGGACGCATCGCGCCTACCACGAGATCCCGTTCCTGTGGCGCTTCCATGCCGTGCACCACAGCGCCGAATACATGGACTGGATGGCGGGCTCGCGCCTGCACCTCTTCGAGCTCCTGACCACGCGCGTGTCGATCCTGGGCGTGCTCTATGTGCTGGGCTTCACCGAAGCGTCGATGAACGTCTACATCGTGATCGTCGGCTTCCAGGCGGTGTTCAACCACGCCAACGTGGCGCTGCCGGCAGCCTTCGGCCGCGCGCCGCTGAAATGGCTGATCGTGACGCCCGATTTCCACCACTGGCACCACAGTTCCGAGCGTGAGGCGATCGACCGCAACTACGCCGCCCACTTCGCCTTCCTCGACTACCTCTTCGGCACCGCCGTGGTGTCGGATCGCCGCTTCCCCGGGAAATACGGCGTCCTGGGCGACTACATGCCGGCAAGCTACGTCCGCCAGCAGCTCTTCCCCTTTACGTGGAAGGGTTGATCGCGCGTCGACGCGCGCTTCTCGGCGCATCGGCGCTCGCATTGGCGCGCCCCGCATCCGCCGCCGAACCGGACGTCGCCATCGTCGGCGCTGGCCTCGCCGGTCTCACGGCGGCGCGGGCCCTTATGGCGGCGGGCAAGTCGGTGCAGCTGATCGAGGCCCGCCCGCGCATCGGCGGGCGCACCTTCACCGACACCGGCCTCGGCTTCCCGGTCGATCTGGGCGCGGCCTGGCTCGGCGAGGGCTCGCCGTTGATCGCCGAGCTCGGCGTGCGGCCCGGACCGGCCGCGTCCGGGGCCGCCGTGGTCATGAAGGGCAAGCCGCTCGGCCAGGACGGCTATGAGCGCTATGCCAAGGTGCACGATGCGTTCAGCAAAAAGATCGACGAGATCCACAGCAAGTTGCCCGGCGTCGATCCGCGCCGCCTGATCATCCCGCAGGACGATCTGGAGAAGCTGGTGCTGGCTGAGCTCTTGCGCCGGCTGCCCTTCACGCGCGATCTCGCGGTGCCCGAGGGCCTCGGCGCCGCCGTCGCGCGCTTTGGCGCCAAAGTACCGGTGAAGCTTGGCACGCGCCTGGTGCGCATCGATTCGACCGGCCGGCTGGTGCGCCTGGTCACCGACCATGGCGAGCTGGCGGCGCGCGCCGCCATCGTCACCGTGCCGGTGAGCCTGCTGGCGCCCGACAATGGACCCGCGATCGGCTTCGCGCCGCCGCTCCGGCCGCCCAAGCGCGCGGCGATCGCCTCGCTCAGCATGGCGGCCTACGACAAGATCGCGGTGTCCTTTACGCGCCGCGCCGTCGATGCGCCGGCTGATGCGCGCATCGTCAGCGAGGGCAAGGAGGGCCGCGTCATCGACGTGCTGCTGCGGCCCGCGGGCCATGAGGGCGCGATCCTGTTCCTCGAGGGCGACGAAGCGCGCCAGCGCGAAGCGGCCGGCCCCACCGCCGACGGCGCCTGGGCGCTCTCGGCCCTGGCCGAGATCTTCGGCGACAAGCTGCGCTCGGCCTTCGCCGGCGCGCACTCCTCGCGCTGGAGCAAGGACCGCTACGCGCTTGGCGCCTGGTCGGTCCTCAAGCCCGGCCTCAAGAGCGTCAGCGCAGCGCTCGCCGCCCCGCACCACGACCGCATCTTCTTCGCCGGCGAAGCCACCGAAGACGGCAACCCCCTCGACGCGGCCTACGTGTCGGGCACCAGGGCCGCCAAGCAGGCGCTGGCAGTGCTGAAGTAGCTCATTGCTGGGAGCGCGCCACTCCAGTGGCGCAGACTCTGTCGTCCTGAGCGCAGCGAAGGACCTCATGGCATTTCCGCGAGCACGCCATTTGGAAGCGCAATGAGATCCTTCGCTTCGCTCAGGATGACAAGAGAAGAGCGCCACTGGAGTGGCGCGCTC
>JBPYDO010000336.1:0-13850 GCA_051985755.1 Reyranella sp.
GTTGTGCCGCCAGGAGCAGTGGCGCCGCCGGGCGGGGCCGGAGCGTTGGGCGCCGGCGTGCTCACGGGCGCGCGGTCCATGATCGAGCCGGTGGAGCGCGAGGGCGCACCGATGCTCCACGCCATCACCAGGCTCAGGAAGAAGAAGATGCCGGCGAAGATCGCCGTCGCGCGCGACAGCACGTTGGCTTGGCCACGCACCGAGAACAACGCGTCCGTCCGGCCCATGCCGAGGCCGCCGCCCTCGCTGCGCTGGAGCAGGATGACGATGATCATGGCGGCGGTGACGCCGACATGGATCATCAGCAGCACCACGCGCCAGTCGTGCAGAAAGCTTCTTACGGCATCCATTGCGGCGGCGCTTCTAGCCTCTTTAGACGGCCTTGGCGATAGCCAAAAATTCCGCGGCATTGAGGCTGGCGCCGCCGACCAGGGCGCCGTCGACGTCGCCTGCCGCCAGGAGTTCGGCGGCGTTGCTGCCCTTCACCGATCCGCCATAAAGCAGCCGCACCGACGCCGCCTCACCGGTGAGCTGGGCCAACACCTGTCTGATATGGCGATGCGCGGCAGCCACCTCCGCCACTGTGGGAGTCTTGCCGGTGCCGATCGCCCACACGGGCTCGTAGGCCACGACCAGCCACGCCGCCGTGGCGCCCGCCGGTAGGCTGCCCTTGAGCTGTGTCTCGAGCACACCGAGTGTGCGGCCGGCTTCGCGCTCAGCGAGCGTCTCGCCGATGCAGACGATCGGCAGCAGGCCGGCGCGCCAGGCCGCTTCGGCCTTGGCCCGCACGGCGGCATCGGTCTCGCCGTGGTCGGTCCGGCGCTCGGAGTGGCCGACGATGACATGGCTCGCGCCGGCATCGAGCAGCATCTCGGCGGCGATGTCGCCGGTATGGGCGCCGCTTGCCTTGGCGTGGCAATCCTGGCCGCCGACCAGCAAGCCGCTTCCTCTCGCCGCCTCGGCGACCGTGCTCAAGAGCGGCGCCGGCGGGCAGACCAGGACTTCGCGATCGGACCAACCGGACTGGCGCACGCCTTCGGCGACGCCCCTGGCAAGCGCCAGCGCGTCGGCGCGCAGCCCGTTCATTTTCCAGTTACCGGCAATCAGCGGCCGCCGCGTCCGCGCCATGGTTTCCTCGCTTTTTTCGTTACGGCGTCTCTAGCCCGCCTTCGCTCCTTGCGGAGCTTCGGAGGGTTGACTGTGAGAGTTTATAACTCAAGCCTCCGAAGCTGCGCAGCAGCGTAGGATGGCTAGCGGCCGCGGCGTTTGCGGTCAAAGGGCACCGGTGGTAGGCATGCGCCCCGTCTTTTCGCCCCTATCTTCGCCGAAGCTCGCCCCGTGAACAAATTCCGAAAATATGCCGGCTACATCATCATGTCCCTGCTCATGGGCATGCTGATCATCAGCTTCGGCCTGTGGGGCATCGGCGACATGCTGCGCTCGGGCGGCCGCAACGGCGAAGTGGCGCATGTCGGTGGCTTCCACGTCCCGCTCTACGGCTGGCTGGGCGGCGTTTCGGTGCCGATCGAGGAGGTTCGCGACCGCTTCAACCGCGAGCTCGATCAGATCCAGCACCAGACCGGTCAGCGGCCCGAGCCCGATCAGGCGATCCGCTACGGCCTGCACATGCGCGCGCTCGAGGACGTGGTGCAACGCGCCGTGATCGACAATGCCATGGCGGAGTACGGGCTCTCGGTCAGCGACGATCAGGTACGCGCCGTCATCGCCCAGAATCCGGCCTTCAAGGGCGTCGGCGGCACGTTCGACGCTACCAAGTACAAAAGCCTGCTGCAGCAGGCGCGGGTCAGCGAGGCGTCGTACATCGCCGATGTGCGCCGCCAAATCGCTTCGTCGCAGCTGTTCGCGGCCGTGCGCAGCCAGGGACTCGCGCCCAACAGCCTGCGCGACGACATCTTCCGGATGGAGAGCGAGAAGCGGATCGCCGAGACGATCTACGTGCCTGACGCGATCATCGCCGATGTGGCGAAGCCCACCGGCGACCAGCTGAACAGCTACTTCGAGGCCAACAAGACCAAGTTCCAGATTCCGGAGTACCGCAGCTTCTCCTACGTGCTGCTCACTGTCGACGATGTCATGGACCAGGTGACAGTGACGCCCGAGCAGGTGAAGCAGGAATACGACTCGCGCGCCTCGGAATTCGGCGCGCCGGAAAAGCGCGACGTCGACCAGGCAATGGCCGACAGCGAGGATAAAGCCAAGGCGATCCTGTCGGCGGTCAAGGACGGCAAGTCACTGGAGGACGCCGCCAAGCAAGTGATGGGCAGCAGCGACGGCGTGATCAAGCTCGGTCTGATCGAGAAGAAGGATCTGCCGGCCGGACCCCTTGCCGATGGCGTGTTCAAGCTGCCGCAGGGGATCGCGCCGGCACCGATCAAGTCGCCGCTCGGCTGGCACGTGGTCCGCATCAACAAGATCGAGCCCGGCAAAGTCACGCCCTTTGCCGAGGTCAAGGACAAGCTCGAGAAGGATCTCAAGACCCAGCAGGCCCCTGACCTCCTGATCAAGCTCGTCAACGACTTCGAACGCGAGCTGAGCAAGAGCCAGTCCATGGTCGACGCCGCCAAGGCGATGAACATCAAGGTCAGGTCCTACGACAATGTCGATTCGCGTGGCCAGGACATGAACGGCAAGCAGGTCGTGCTGGGCCCGGCCGCGACCGAGCTGGTGCAGGCCGCGTTCGCCACGCGCGAGAGCAACGAGAGCGAGCTATTGGAGACACCGAAGGGCGAGTATTTCGTGGTCCGCACCGAGCACGTCACGCCGGCACGCATCCCGGCCCTGGCGGAGGTCGAAGCCAAGGTCACGGCCGCCTGGCAGAGCGCCGAGCGGCGCAAGCAGGCCGACCAGAAGGTCAAGCAAGCGGTCGACAAGGCCAACAGCGGCGCCGACTTCGGGGAAATTGCGAAGTCGTTCGGGCTGGAAGTGCGCACCTCCAAGCCGGTGACGCGCTACGACGACGATCCCGGCAACTACCTCAGCAAGCCAGCCACCCTGGCGCTCTTCAAGTTGGCCAAGGGCAAGGCCGAGGCGGTGCGCGGCGCCGAAGGCAGCGTCATCGTGCGGCCCAAGGAAATCCAGGAGGCCGATCTCGCCAAGGAGAAGGATAAGGTCGAGCGCTTCGGCAAGCAGCTCGACGGCATGGTCGCCAACGACCTGGTTGCGCAATTGCTGGGGGCGCTGCGCGGCAAATTCGGCGTCGAGATCAACGAGCAGGTGTTCAACGCGGCGTTCCGGCCGCAGCAGCAGTAGGCCATGACGGTCTCGCCCGACTACAAGGCCTTCGCCAAGGTATACGAGTCCGGCAAACCGCAGCTCATCTGGACCAAGGCGGTGGCCGATCTCGAGACGCCGGTCTCGGCCTACATGAAGCTGGCCGATGGCCGGGCCAATTCCTTCCTGCTGGAATCGGTCGAGGGCGGCGCCGTGCGCGGCCGTTATTCGATCATCGGCTTCAAGCCCGACGTGATCTGGCGCTGCACGCGCGGCAAGGCCGAGATCAATCGCCGCGCCCGATCCGACCCCCGCGCCTTCGAGCCGCTCGCCGGCCGGCCGCTCGAGACGCTGCGCGGCGTGATCCGCGAATGCCAGATGGAGTTGCCGCACGGACTGCCGCCGATGGCGTCCGGCCTGTTCGGCTTCCTGGGCTACGACATGGTTCGCGACATGGAACGGCTGCCGGACAAGAACCCCGATCCGATCGGCCTGCCCGATGCGATCATGGTGCGGCCGACGCTAATCTGCATCTTCGACCGCCTGGAAGACAACGTGACCATGGTGACGCCGGTCTGGCCGGAGGCCGGCACGGGCGCGCGCGCCGCCTACGAGGCCGCCGAAGAGCGGCTGGCCGACGCAATCTCCGAATTCGAGCGCGCTCTCCCCTTCCGCCGCGAAAGCACCGAGCTGCTCGACAACCTGCCTGAGCCGCAGGCCAACATGTCGAAGGAAGAGTTCAAGCGCATCGTGGAAGTGTGCAAGGAGTACATCCGTGCGGGCGATGCCTTCCAGATCGTGCCCTCGCAACGCTTCTCCATGCCGTTCAAGCTCCCGCCATTGTCGCTCTACCGTTCGCTCCGGCGGATCAATCCCTCGCCGTTCCTGATCTTCTTCGACTATGGCGACTTCTCGATCGTGGGATCGAGCCCCGAGATCCTGGTCCGGCTGCGCGACAATACCGTCACCATCCGGCCGCTCGCCGGCACCATCCGGCGCGGCGCGACGCCCGAGGAAGACAAACGGCTGGCCGACGAACTGCTCGCCAACCCCAAGGAGCGCGCCGAGCATCTGATGCTGCTCGATCTGGCGCGCAACGACGTGGGCCGCGTCGCCAAGCTGGGCTCGGTGCGCGTCGTCGAGCAATTCACCATTGAGAAGTACAGCCACCTCCAGCACATCAGCAGCCATGTCGAAGGCGCGCTCGAGGACGGGCTCGAGGCGATCGATGCGCTGAAGGCGGGCTTCCCGGCCGGTACCCTGTCGGGCGCGCCCAAGGTGCGCGCCATGGAGATCATCGACGAAGTCGAACCGGTGCGACGCGGCATCTACGCCGGCTGCGCCGGCTACTTTGCCGCCAACGGCTCGATGGACACCTGCATCCTGCTGCGCACGGCGTTGGTGAAGGACGAAACTCTGCACGTCCAGGCGGGCGTCGGCGTCGTGGCCGATTCCGACCTCGAAGCGGAATATCATGAGAGTGTTCTCAAGGCGCGCGCCCTGGTCCGCGCCGCGGAAGAAGCGGTGAGTTTCGCCAATGCCAGCAACTGGAGCGCCGGGAACATAAGGCGGTAGCGGCGGCAGCGGTGTAGGGTTTCCTCAACGGAGGACCCCATGTCTCAAGAGCTCAAGTCGGATTGGCAAAAGCGCTATCAGCGCCTGCTGTTCGATCGCCCGCATCCCAAGGTGCTGCGGGTCACCATGAACCGGCCGGAGAAGTACAACGCGACCGACGCCATC
This sequence comes from Reyranella sp., assembly GCA_051985755.1. GTDB lineage: Bacteria > Pseudomonadota > Alphaproteobacteria > Reyranellales > Reyranellaceae > Reyranella. The sequence goes on from JBPYDO010000336.1 coordinate 4,972, forward strand.
ATGCATTCCGAGCTGGTGAGCGTATGGCGCGACATCGACGGCGACGACACGATCAACTGTGTCGTCCTCCAGGGCGCCGGCGGCAAGGTGTTCTCGGCCGGCGGCGACTTCGACCTGATCGAAAAGAACATGAAGGACTTCAACGCCCTTCTCCGCACGTGGAAGGAAGCGCGCGACATCGTCTACAACGTCATCAACTGCTCTAAGCCGATCGTCAGCACCATGCGCGGACCAGCCGTAGGCGCGGGCCTGGTTGCCGGCATCCTGGCGGACGTTTCGATCGCCTCGAAGAAGGCGCGCATCATCGATGGCCATACCCGGCTTGGCGTCGCCGCCGGCGATCATGCGGTGATCGTGTGGCCGCTGCTCTGCGGCATGGCCAAGGCCAAATACTATCTGCTGCTTTGCGAATCGGTCGATGGCGAGGAAGCCGAGCGCATCGGGCTGGTCTCGATGTGCGTCGAGGACGATGAGCTCGAAGCCAAAGGGCTGGAGGTCGCGACCAAGCTCGCCGAGGGCGCGCAGACCTCGATCCGCTTCACCAAATACGCGCTCAACAACTGGCTGCGGATGATGGGCCCCTCCTTCGATGCTTCGACAGCGCTCGAGATTCTGGGTTTCATGGGGCCCGAGGTGAAGGAAGGCCTCGCCTCGCATCTCGAGAAGCGCAGGCCGAAGTTCGATCCGTATTCACCGCTTTGATCCCGTTATCCTCAACGCTTTCACTCTTGTCGTCCTGAGCGCAGCGAAGGACCTCATGGCAGTTCAACGAACGAGCGTTTGCACCGGCACGAGATCCTTCGCTTCGCTCAGGGTGACAGGAAGATAAGGAGCGAGAATATGCGAGGATTGGAAGGCAAGAATGTCATCGTCACCGGCGGCGCGGGCGGGATCGGCAAGGCGATCTGTTTTCGTTTCGCAAGTTACGGCGCACGCGTGGGCGTATTCGACACCAATCTCGACGCCGCCAGAACGGTTGCCGCCCAAATCGAGGCGGCCGGCGGCAAGGCCGACGTCTCGGGCGCCGACATCGGCGACTACAAGGCTGTGCGCAAGACGGTCGTCCGCTTCGAGACTGGGTTCGGCCCGACCGACATCCTGGTGAACAATGCCGGATGGGACCAGTTTGCCAACTTCATCGACACCGATCCCGACCTCTGGGACAAGTTGATCCGCATCAACCTGCGCGGTCCGATCAACATGACCCACATCGTGCTGAAGGGCATGATGGACAAAGGCTGGGGGCGCATCGTCAACATCGCGTCGGATGCCGGTCGGGTCGGCTCCTCGCTGGAGGCGGTCTATTCCGGGTGCAAAGGCGGCGTCATCGCCTTCGGCAAGACGGTGGCCCGCGAGGTGGCGCGCAAGGGCATCACCGTCAATGCGGTATGCCCCGGCCCCACCGATACGCCTCTCCTTGCGGCGGTCGCCGGCGACACCGAGCGCGGCCAGAGGATGCGGGCGGCGCTGATCAACGCCATTCCCATGAAGCGAGTCGGCCAGCCCGAGGATATTCCAGGTGCGGTCTGCTTCTTGGCGAGCGATGATGCGGCCTTCATTACCGGCCAGACGATCAGCGTTTCGGGTGGCCTGACGATGAACGGCTGAAGCGAGGAAAAGCGGAGACCAGGATGAGCGAGCTTTGGATCCAGCCGACCGGCGGCGCGCTCGGCGCCGATGTCCATGGAGTGGATCTCTCCCAACCGATCGGCGAGGCCGCCTTCCAGCGCATCGCCGAGGCCTGGGCCGAGCATTCGGTGCTGCGCTTCTCGGGCCAGAAACTCGCCGATCCTGCCCTGATGAAATTCAGCGCCCGCTTCGGCGAACTCGACCGCGCGCCGGTGCTGGCTACCGACCTGGAACGCAACGACTCCGACCTGGCGCGCGACGTCGTCGAGTGGGTGGCCGTGATCTCCAATCTCAAGAAGGAGGGGATGTCGGTCGGCAGCCTCGGCAACTACGAGCTCGTCTGGCACACCGACATGTCCTACAACGACATCCCGCCGCGCGCCTCGTTGCTTTACGCGATGGAGGTGCCGCCAGACGGCGGCAATACCGGCTTCCTCAACATGTATGCGGCCTACGACACGTTGCCGGCCGAGCTGAAGCGCGTCATCGAAGGCAAGACTTGCATCCACGATTCGAGCCACAACTCGGCGGGCCAGCTGCGCCGCGGCTTCCAGAGGACATTGGACGTTCGCCATACGCCGGGCGCCGTGCATCCCCTTGTGCGCCTGCATCCTGTGACCAAGCGCAAGGCGCTGTTCCTCGGCCGCCGGCCGGGCGCCTATATCCACGGTCTCGCGGTCGAGGAGAGCGAAAGGCTCCTGGACGCGGTCTGGGCACACGCCACGCAGGAGCGCTTCGCCTGGTACCAGAAGTGGCGCATCGGCGATCTCGTGATGTGGGACAATCGCTGCGTCATGCATCGCCGCGACGCCTTCGACGAATCGCTGCGCCGCCTGATGCACCGAACCCAGATCGTGGGAGAGCCGGTACTGGCCGGCTAACGCCCGTAGCTAAAGCAAACACCGTGTCATCCCGAGGCCAACGGCCGAGGGATCTTTCGGGTTACAGAAAGTTCCCTCGCTTCGCTCGGGATGACACTTCGTGTCACATCCCCGGCATCTTGAGCGCCTGGCTGCGTCGGCCGGGCATCGGGTCCTCGAAGGCGCGCGGATAGCGGTTGGGCTGGGCCGAGACCTTGTTCAGCTTGTCGAGCGCGTCCTTTGGCAGGCGCCAGCCGCCAGCCGCCAGCGTGTCCTTGAGCTGCTCGGCGTTGCGGGCGCCGACAATGGCGCTGGTCATGAAGGGCTGGTCCATCACCCAGCGCAGCGCCACCTGCGCCGGCGTGCGGTTGAGTTGCTTCGCCACATCGAGAAGCGCCTGCAGGATCTCGCCATGGTTGGCCGCGAAGAAGCGGCTGTTGAAGCCCCAGCCCTCGGCCGAGCGCGTGCCCTGCACCTTGAGGCTGCCCGGCGTGTACTTCCCGGCGAGATAGCCGCCCGCCAGCGGCGACCAGGCGACCACGCCCAATCCCTTGGCCTCGAGCGCCGGCACAATCTCCTCGTCGATGTCACGCACGACCAGGCTGTATTGCGGCTGGTAGGCATCGAACTTCACCCAGCCGTTGGTTTGGCTGAGCCACAGCGACTCTATGAGCCGCCACGCCTCGAAGTTGGAGCAGGCGGTGTAGAGGATCTTGCCCTCGCGCACGAGATCGTCGAGCGCACGCAGCGTCTCCTCGAGCGGCGTCGCATGGTCGACATGGTGGACGTAGTAGACGTCGACATAGTCGGTCTGCAACCGCCTGAGGCTAGCCTCGATCTGCTGCCTGATGTGCAGCCGGGATGTCCCCGAGTCGTTGGGCCGATGGCCCATGGGATTGAAGAACTTGGTGGCGATGATGGCATCCGAGCGCTTGCCCTTCAGGGCCACGCCCAGCATCGTCTCCGACGTGCCGCCGACATAGGAATTGGCGGTGTCGATGAAGGTGAGGCCGGAGTCGAGCGCCAGGGCCACCATGCGGCTCGCCTCGGCCTGGTCGGCGCCGTTGCCAAAGGTCATCGTGCCAAGGCAGATCTCCGAGACCTTCAGGCCGGCGCGGCCGAGATTGCGGTAGTCCATCGTCAGAGTCCCAACATCGCCTTTGCCAGTACGTTCCTCTGCACCTCGGACGAGCCGCCGTAGATCGTTGTCTTGCGCTGGTTGAAGTAGCGCGGGGCGGCGTCGTCGACATACTCGCCACCGACCGGAACCACGTTGCTGTCGTAGTTCCTGAGCTCGGTAAAGGGCGCGCCGTACCAGCCGACGGCTTCGACCGCGAGCTCGGTGATCCGCTGCCCGACCTCAGTGCCGCGCATCTTCACGATCGACGCCATGCTGCCGGGCGCGTCGCCGGTCTTGAGGCTGGAATAGAACATCAGCTCGTTCATCTCGACGGCGTCGATCTCGATCTCCAGCGCCGCCATCTTCTCGCGCCACTTGGGCTCGAGCGACAACGGCTCGCCGCCGTCGAACTGCGTCTGGGCCAACGTCTGCAAATGGCGGAAGGCCTTGCGCAGGCGCGGCCCGTGCGCCTGCCCGCCGCGCTCGAACTCGAGCAGGTACTTGGCGTAGGTCCAGCCCTTGTTCTCCTCACCCACGCGGTTCACGGCCGGCACCTTCACGTCGGTGAAGAAGACCTGGTTGACCTCGTGACGCATCGGCGTGCGCGTGCCATCGAGCAGGTAGATGGGATCGATGCGGATGCCCGGCGTCTTCATGTCGATCAGCAGGAAGGAGATGCCTTCCTGCTGCTTGCCCTCGGTCGAGGTCCTGACCAGGCAGAACATCCAGTCGGCCCAGTGCGCATTGGTGGTCCAGATCTTCTGGCCGTTGACGACATAGTTGTCCCCTTCCCTCGCCGCGCGCGTGCGCAAGGAGGCGAGGTCGGAGCCCGAGCCGGGCTCGCTATAGCCCTGGCACCACAGCTCCTCGGCAGCGGCGATCTTGGGCAGGAAGCGCTTCTTCTGCGCCTCGCTGCCGTACTTCATCAGCACCGGCGCCACCATCTTGATGCTGAAGGACGAGAGATAGGGCGAATCGGCGCGCGCCATCTCCATCTCGAAGATGAATTTCTGCGTCGACGTCCAGCCTGGCCCGCCATATTCCTCGGGCCAGTTCGGGCAGAGCCAGCCGCGCGAGGCGAGCTTCTTCTGCCACTGCAGCAGCCGCTCCTTGGAGACGTGGCTGGAGCGACTGCGGCTGCTCTCCTCCGCCACTTCCGTGGGCATGTTGGCCGAGATCCAGTCGCGCACTTCCTTCTGGAAGGCGAGTTCCTCGGCGTTGAAGGCTAAGTCCATCTGTCTTTACTCCGCACTCTCGCTCCCACCATCCGGTGTCATCCCGAGCGCAGCGAGGGACCTTTGGCGTCGGCAATTAAGGGTCCCTCGCTTCGCTCGGGATGACACCGTGCGCGCGGCGCGGCCCCGGCCCTACAATCCCAGGATCGCCTTCGCCATGATGCCGCGCTGCACCTCCGACGAGCCGCCGTAGATCGTCATCTTGCGGCCGTTGAAGTAGCGCGGCGCCAGCACGTCCGCCCCTTCCGGGCCGATCGGTTCGACATTGGCGTTCCAGGCGCGTTGCTCGGGGAATGGCATTGAGTACCAGGAGGCTGCCTCGACGGCGTACTCCTGCACCTGCTGCATCACCTCCGTGCCGCGCAGCTTGATCATCGACGACATCGCGCCGGGATTCTGCCCCGAGGCCAGCCGGGAATAGAATTCCTGCTCGAACATCTCCAGGCCTGAGATCTCGATGTCCATACGGGCGAGCTTCTCGCGCCAGGCGACGTCGCTCAGGATCGACTCCTCGCCGTCGGGCATCGACTGCGCGATGCGCTTCAGCCGGTCGAAGCTGGCACGCAGGCGCGGGCTGTAGGGATTGCCGCCGCGCTCGAACTCGAGCAGGTACTTGGCGTAGGTCCAGCCCTTGTTCTCTTCGCCGACGCGGTTCGCGACCGGCACCTTCACGTCGGTGAAGAACACCGAATTGACTTCCTGCGTGCCGGGGCGGTTGCCGTCGGCGGTCACGATGGGATCGACGCGGATGCCCGGCGTCTTCATGTCGATCAGCAGGAAAGAGATGCCTTCCTGCGGCTTGCCTTCGTTGGACGTGCGCACCAGGCAGAAGATCCAGTCCGCCGTCTGTGCGAGCGTCGTCCAGGTCTTCTGGCCGTTCACGACGTAGTGGTCGCCGTCGCGTACCGCCTTGGTCCGGAGCGAGGCGAGATCGGAACCGGATCCCGGTTCGGAGTAGCCCTGGCACCAGATCAGGTCGGAGTTCAGCATCGGCGGCAGGTGCTTGGCCTTCTGTTCGGCCGAGCCGTATTTCATGATCACCGGCGCGCACATCTTGGGACCGAACGGCGAAGTGCCGGGCGCGCTCGCCCGCGCCATCTCCATCTCGAAGATGTACTTCTGCGTGGTGGTGAAGCCCGGGCCGCCAAACTCCTTGGGCCAGCCCGTGCACAGCCAGCCCTTCCTGGCCAGCCGTTTCTGCCAGTCGATCAGCTTCTCCTTCGGCATGTAGGCGTTCCGACCGACCTTGAGCTCGCCCATGATCTCAGGGGTCAGGTTCTCCTTGAGCCAGTCGCGCACTTCCTGCTGGAAGGCCAGTTCTTCCTTGCCGAATGTCAGATCCATCGGGCCGCTCCTTTGGAGGCCAAGGTACCGCTTCGCCTCGTGCGGGCAAAGCGCCGCGTCAGGCGAACGCCGCACCCACGTCCGGCGCCAGCAACCGGCTGAGTTCCGACGTGTCTTTCATGGTTTCGAGGTTCAGAACGCGCTCGGCGATGGCGTCCTGGCGTTTTGGTTCGACAATGCCGTCGGTGAGCGTGCGATACTTCGCGACGACGCCGTCGTTGCTCAGCGGTGCGCCGATGGTGCGTGCCACCTCGACGACGTGCTGCAGGGTGGAACCGTCCACGAGCCGCACGGTCATGCGCGTCTTGCGCACCGAGGAGCCGGCCTTGTCGAACTCGGGATCGTGATGAGCCTCGATCTTCGGGATCAGCTTCCAGACGTCGTCGGAATCGATGCGTTGTGGCGAGAATTGCTGCACCATCGCGGCGCCGTCGAGGATCGCCACGGCGACAGCATAGGCCACGTTCATCTGGGCGGCGATCGGCGTCAGCGGCCGCTCGAGCTTCCACCAGCCGTGATGGTAGGCGGCGTGGCTCATATCGATGTCGATGCGCTCGACGTCGCTGGCCTTGAACCGGCGGTTGGCCATGAGATCGAAGATCGCATCGAGCGGCGCATGCAGGGCGCCCATCGCGGCGTACGGCTTTATGGCGATGCGGTTGGTTTCCCAGCGCTCGCCCAGTCCGTCGGTGATCTTGCCGGCATCCGGCGCGTGACCTTCGCCGAACACCGAGAGGAAGCCGCCGTAGTTGCGCTCGAACACCCGCTTGATGCCGGTATAGCCGCCGGCCGCCAGCAACGCCGAGTAGAGTCCGTTGCGTGCCGAGAAGCCGTGGTGCATGCGCTTGCAGTCCGCCTCGAATTGCGCCGCCATCAATCCAGCCGACTGCGTGGCCGCGAGCCCCAGCGCGTCCTCGAAGCGGGCCGCGTCGAGGCTGAGCAGCTTGCCCGCGGCAGAAGCGGCGGCGTGCGTGCCAAACACCGACCCCGAATGCCAGCCGCGCGACAGCATCTGCGCGCCATGCAGCGCCATGCCCACTCGCGGCCCCACTTCAAAGCCTGCGATCGCGGCCAACAGGAAGGCAGCTCCGGAAACGTGACCCAGGTCTTCCGCGCAAGCCAGCAGCGCCGGCACCACGACGGAAGCGCTGTGCAATGGCCCCATCGGATGGAAATCGTCGAGCTCGAAGCCCTGGATGAAGGTGCCGTTCAGCAAGCAGGCAACCGGGCCGCTCGCGCCCTTGTTCCAGCCGATGATGGTCCGCTCGCCCTTGCCTTCGAAACGCAGGACGGTTTCGACAGCGGTACGCGACCACGGCAACTTGGCGCCGACCAGGGCGCAGGCGATGCCATCGAGGATTAGGTGCTTGGCGCGCGCCTGCACGTTGCGGGGAACAGCCGCTAGCGTGAGACGCTGAAGCCAGTCGGCCAGGCGTCCCGTCGGGCCGCTGGGATCTGTCGCAGCCCGGGGCGTGCCCGCGAAACTGAGCTCGTCTGGCATGGCCTTTTCCTCCTCGCCTTTGCGACGACCCGTGGCATAACCGGCCGCAGCGTTCTGTCAAGGAAAGGTCCGATGGCCGCGCCCGTGCAATCCGTCGTCAGCGACGAAACGCTGCCCAGCGCGGCCGACGTCGTGGTCATCGGCGCCGGCATAGCCGGCTGCGCGGCCGCCTACTTCCTTGCCAAGAAGGGCCACTCGGTCGCGTTGCTCGACAAGGGCCACGTCGCGGGCGAACAGAGCAGTCGCAACTGGGGTTGGTGCCGCCAGCAGCATCGCGATCTGCGCGAACTGCCGCTGGCGATGAAGAGCCTGGAGATCTGGGGCGAGCTCGATCATGAGCTCGGCGCCGAGACTGGCTTCCGTCGCACGGGCCTTCTCTACGTCACGACGCGCCCGGCAGACTTCGCGCAGTGGGAGGAATGGACTCTCAAGGCGCGCGACTACCAAATGCACAGCCGCATCCTTTCGCCCACCGAGGCCAGGGCGATGACGCCCGGCAGCACCAGCGACTGGATCGGTGGCATCCATTCGCCGACCGACGGTCGCGCCGAGCCCTCGCTGGCCGCGCCTGCCATTGCCGAAGCCGCCCGGCGTTTGGGCGCCACGATCCATCAGAATTGCGCTGCGCGCGGCCTCGACATCGCAGCCGGAAAGCTCGCGGGCGTCATCACCGAGCGTGGCCGCATCCGTGTGCAGAAGGTGCTGTGCGCGGGTGGGGCGTGGAGCGGCCTCTTCTGCCGGCGCCACGGCCTTCGGCTGCCGCAGGCCGGCGTGAAATCAACGTCATTCGCGACCAAGGCCGCGCCGCAAGTCACCGACGGCGGGCTGTCGATGCCTGACGTCACGATCCGACGGCGCCTGGACGGCGGCTACACCGTAGGCCTGGGCGGCCGCGGCCTGGTCGAGCTGTCGCCGCAGGGGCTGCTCTATGCCCGCGAATTCTGGCCAACGCTGAAGAAGCGCTGGGCAGGCGTCACCTTGGGCGTCGGCCGATCGTTCTTCGACGGGCCGGAGTCCTTCGCTCGCTGGTCGCTGGATGGCCCCTCGCCCTTCGAGCGCCACCGCACTCTCGATCCTCCTGCCGACCCCAAGCTCGTGCATCAGGGCCTGACGAAGCTCGCCGAGCACTATCCCGTCCTCAAGGATCTCCAAGTCGAACGCTCGTGGGGCGGGCTGATCGACTCGACGCC
>JBPYDO010000337.1:0-14524 GCA_051985755.1 Reyranella sp.
TATCTGGCCGAGGTCGGCCTGGAGGATCTAGCCCGCCAGCGCGCCAGCACCTTGTCCGGCGGCCAGGCGCAGCGCGTCGCGATCGCCCGCGCGCTCGCCCAGAGGCCGCGCGTCCTGCTCGCCGACGAGCCGGTTGCCAGCCTCGACCCCGAGGCGGCGGAAGACATCATGAAGCTGCTGCGCCGGCTGGCCGCCGAGGACAATCTCGCCGTGCTCTGCGTGCTGCATCAGGTCGAGCTTGCCTACAAGTATGCCGACCGGGTGGTCGGGATCCGCGACGGCCGCATGGCCTTCGACCTGCCGCGATCCCAGCTCTCGCGCGAGACCGTGCGCGATCTTTATCTCAGCGAGGCGGCATGACCGCGGTCGCTCCGCGTTATCCGGAGATCGGCGGCTGGCCGCGCGCCCTTGTCGTTGCAGTACGCACCGTCCTGGTGCTGATCGGCATCCTGATCATTGTGCAGTCACTGATCGTCGTGCAGGCGCGACCGCAGGATCTGATCACCGGATTCCACGGCATGGTCGACATCGTGCGTCGGGCGACGCCGCCCGACTTCTCGCATTTCGACATCGTGTTGTGGCCGACGCTGGAGACCATCGACATCGCGATCTTCGGCACAGTCGCCGGCCTCATCATGTCGGTGCCGCTCGCCGTGCTGGCGGCGGCCAACGTCACCCCCTCGCGCGTCCTGTACTATCTGGCGCGCGGGATCATCGGCTTCGCGCGTGCCGTCCCCGACCTGGTGTGGGCGCTGTTGTTCGTGACGGCCGTCGGGCTGGGGCCCTTCCCCGGCGGACTAGCGTTGGCCGTGCACTCGATCGGCATGATGGGCCGGCTGTTTGCCGAAACCATCGAGCACATGGACATGGCGCCGATCGATGCGCTGGCGCTCACCGGTGCACGACGCTTACAGATCTTCACCCATGGCGTGGTGCCCTCGGTGCTGCCGTCGTTGCTGGGCATCAGCCTCTATCGGCTGGACGAGAACATCCGCTCCTCGCTTGTGCTGGGCTTCGTCGGCGCAGGCGGCATCGGCTTCCAGCTGCTGACGGCGATGAACCTGTTCCAGTATCAGCAGGTGTCGTTGCTGCTGATTGTGACCTTCGTGATCGTGCTGGCCGCCGAGCGCCTCAGCGCCATCGCCCGCGAGCGGCTCGCCTAGAAGCCTTTGCAGTCCAGCTTGACGCGGCGCGGCTGGAAAGTCGGCAACGGCGGCATGTCGGCCGGCAACGGCCTCGGCCAGGTGTGGTCCGCCAGATGCCGCTCGATCAGCGGGATCAGCTGCTGCAGGACGACCCAGGCCTGCAGACGCACGCCACCCGCCCTGCCGTGGACCGCATCGGAGAACAGGTCCGGCTCGAACGGCATGTTGCCCGCGACGTCGAGGAAGGGCATGTCGTGCCGGGCGGCGTAGTTGCGCAGCACGCGGTTCTGGAACGCCGCCATGCGCTCCAAGTCGCGGTAGTGGAACGGGTAGTAGGTGACGTTGAGCTGCTCGAGGATGTAGCGGTGGCGGATCGGGTTCAGCACCATGCCGTCCTTGACCAGCCAGTAGAACGAGCTCAACGCGAACTGGGCGCCGATTGACGACAGATCGCTGTGGATCTGGTCGAGGTCGTGCTCGATGTCGTTGAGGTGCAGCGGCAGATTCGGATAGGCGGGATCGGGATCGGACTCGCTGAGGCCCTTCGGCCACACCAGCTTGTAGTCGGGCTTGGGCCATTCGCGGCCGTCGAGGCGGGAGCCGGCATAGCCCGCCGCCGCCTGGAGACGGCGGGCCAGCGCGAAATAGCGGGACAAGGCGACCAGCCAGTGCGGACCGAGGTCTCCTGTGGGGTCTGCTTGCGGCGGGCTACCCGGCGGGACGTCTGGAACGACGGTGTGCATGTCGAACTGGTTGCCGCCTTCGTAATAGACGACGAGGTCCGGCCTGAGCGGCAGCACTTCGGTGCGCACCTCCTCGGCGAAGTCGGCCGAAGTGGTGCTCTCGCGCCCGGCGTTCAAGGTCTCGAAGCGTACGTCGAGCTTCTTGGACGCCGCCCACAAGTTCAGCCAGTGGCCGACATATTCGGGGTAGGAGAACGGAAGGAAGTGATTGCCGACGGTGGTCGAGGCGCCGACGAAGACGATGCGGACGGTGCGAGCCGGGCGCGGCACCAGGATCGGACGGCCGCGCCATCCGATCTGGTTGGTCACCAGCCTGACGGGCGTCGTGGCGTTCGGCATGTACCGGAACGGAGGCCGTGGCTGGCCATCCGGCGGATCGTAGAGGTAGAGCATGTGCTCCGGCGCATGACGCAGATAGTCGTTCTTGCAGGGATCGCCGGCGAAGGCCGAGTTCCAGGCCTTGAAGATGTCGACTTCGCTGAAGGGCCGGTAGGCCTCGGGATGGTCCTTCACCTCCCAGAAGAGGCGCGTCCACTCGGCGGGCGGCTCAGTGCGGTTGGGCAGCGGCGGCGGATCGTCGTAAAACCAGTCGGCCAACACACCCGGGGCCCGCGCGACCTTGTCGCGCACCTCCGGCGACACCGCCGTGATCAGGCCCTCGCCCTCTGGCAACGGCAGATCGAACAGCGGAAGGCCGTCGAGATGACGCACGACCAACTCGGCCGCAACGAAGCTGACGAGCAGCGAGCCGGCCAAAACCAACGCGTCGATTGTCTTCACGAGTATCCCTGCCGCTGCTCCCCGGCCATCCCATAGCAAGGGCGCGCCTTTGCGCAAACCCTCGTATCGTCGCGGCCTACCGGGGCTTGTTGAACTTGTAGGATGCCTGCACGAACATGCCGTAACGCTCGGTATCGATCGTGAAGATATTGCTCCTGTTGGTCTGGCCGGCGCCGGTCGTCCACATCGCCCAGTAGCGTCCGCCGATGCCGATGCTCAGGGACTCGGTCGCGCGATAGGACAGGATGACCTCGGCCTGCACGCCGTTGCCGATCCCCTCGACGGGGAAGAAGATGCTGCGCGTGTAGTGTGCATCCAGCGCATCGACGAAGACATACGGCAAGTAGGCGAAATCGCCGCTCAGCTTGAAGCGCTTCCAGAGCTCGGCCTCGGCCGAGACGCCGGCCCGCAGCGAGTGCCAAGTGTCGTACTCGCTGATGCCCTTCTGGTTCAGCATGTCGGTCTGGGCGAAGCTCTCGGGCACCCCGTACACCTGCTGTGAAAAGCCCCAGGTATCCATGCCGAATTGATAGCGGTTGTATCCGAAGAACAGGCCCAGTTTGTGGTCGGGGCCGCGCATCAAGTCGTAGCCGATGTCGAAGGTGAAATAATTGAACGAGCCGGTAATGCCGTGCTGCGAGTTCGAGTAGGGCAGCATCATCATGGGATCCCAATCCTCGTCGATCATCATGCCGTTGGTGAAGAGTCCGCCGCCGAAGAGTCCCTTGACGAAGACATCGAACGGCGAATCCAGGCGCGCGAAGATCTCGCCGGAGTGACCGGTGATGTTGTTGTAGGTCAGTCGGGATATGAGGACATTGGACCCGCCGTTCGCACCCTGGTACTGCCCCGTGCTGTACCAGTAGCGCGCGCCCACATCGAATTCCCACCCGGGGTCCCAAGGCGGCGAGATAGGCTCGGCCGGGGGATCGTCGGCGGCCCCTCCCTTCGCGGCAACGCCCCAGCGGTAGTTCAATCCGAGCCTGGCGAGGTGCAGGTCCTGCGTCATGATCGAAACGCCACTGCCGGCGGGAACGGGGGCCGATGCGCCAGCCGCGTTGAAAACAAAGGTTTCCGGCGTCGCCAGGCCCACGCCGCTGAAGCGGAGATAGTCGTATTCGAAATTCAGCGACCAGGAAGGGGTGAGCGCGTACTCCACGCCGGCGCCCGCCGTCCAGCCCCAGGTGCCGATCGATTGCGACGTCGGACTGGGCAGCGACTCCTGGTTGCTGTTGTTCGGATTTATCGAGACGTCGCTGTGCAGCCAGGCGACGCCTCCCTTGCCGTAGATCAGGGTGCGACCCTGCGGCCCAGGGATATGCCCGAAGCGACCGGTAAAGGTCGCGATCCCGCGCGGCAGCGCCCGGCAGTTCGAACCGACGATCGTCGGCGATGCCTGCAGACAGGTGTTGGCGCCCTGCGAGGACAGCACGCTGCCGCTCGCTTCGAAGCCGAGCAGCCATTGTGGGGCGAACCGCCAATTGTATCCGGCCTGCAGTCCGCCGATGAAACCCGGCGTGAAAGCAGCATCGCCGTAAAGCGACGGACCCTCGGGGTCCGAGAAATCAGCAAATCCGCCGAACGCGCCCACGTGGCCGCCGAGGTAGAAGCCGGTCCACCCCCATTTCGCGGCAGCCGGCACGGCGCGCGGCGGATCTTCGGCAAGCGCCGGCGCCGAGAGCAGCAGCATCAGGACGGTCGCGACGACCCGACGGCACTCGTGGCGAATAGTTCGGTCTCCCCCCGGTGCTCAACTTACCGAGCTTTGGGGGCCAAACTCCACAACCGAGGCGCCGTCTTCCACAACAAGCTTGCCTTGCGCCCCTACCGAAGCGTCCCCGGGACGTTGTCATTGAACTCTTTTGGCGTAGTCTTTGCTTGATCTCAGGCGCAAAGAGCCTGCAACGCACAAGCGAGCCATTGGCCGGGGGGACAAACATGGCAAGTTCGGTCGCATCGACGGCAGACGAGCGCGGCAGCGCCCGCTGGCTTCAACTTCTGCTGGGCGTCATCGCCATGATGGCGATCTCCAGTCCACAGTATGTGTGGACGCTGTTCACCGGTCCGCTCAATCAGAAGCTCGGCACGACGTTGCCGGAAATCCAAGTGACCTTCTCGCTCCTGATCGTGTTGCAGACCTTCCTCTCGCCCTTCCAGGCCTACCTGGTCGATCGCTTCGGGCCGCGCCGGCTGATTTCGATCGGCGGCATCATGTCGGGCGGCAGCTGGGTGCTCTCCTCGTACGTCGGCAGTTTGTGGGGCCTCTACATCACCTACGGAATCATCGGCGGTTTCGGCACCGGCATCATCTATGTCGGTATCATCGGCCTGATGGTGCGCTGGTTTCCCGACCGCCGCGGCCTCGCCACCGGACTGGCAGCGGCCGGCTACGGCTTCGGCGCCTTCTTCACCAGCTTTCCCATCGATTCGATGATCAAATCGTCCGGCTACCAGCACACACTCCTGGTGTGGGGCATCATCCAGGGCGTGATCGGCGTGGTGGCGGCACTCGGGCTGCGGGTCCCGCCCGAAGGCTACCTGCCCGCCGGCTTCGACCCGGCGATCGCCCAGAACGAGCTGCAATCCAAGCGCAGCTTCAGCCCGCGCAAGATGCTCGGCAATCCCATCTTCTATCTGTTGTTCGTGATGATGGCGATGATGTCGACCAGCGGCTTGATGGTCGTCTCCAATGTCGGGCCGTTCGCCAACGAATTCAAAGTGGCGCAAGTACTGGTGCTGGGCATGGCGGCCCTGCCCCTGTCGCTCACCCTGTCGCGGGTGACCAACGGGCTGACGCGGCCATTCTTCGGCTGGGTCTCGTATCACATCGGCCACGAGCAGACCATGGCCCTGGCCTTCGCACTCGAGGCGGTCGCGATCCTTGCGTTGCTCGCGGCGTTGGGGAATCCTGTGCTGTTCGTGGTGCTCACCGGACTGGTGTTCTTCGGCTGGGGCGAGATCTTCTCGCTGTTCCCCTCGACGCTCACCGACACGTTCGGGCCGAAATACGCCGCGACCAACTACGGCTTTCTCTATATCGCCCAGGGCGTCGGATCGGTGCTCGGCGGGCCGGCGGCGGCGCTTCTCAAGCAAGCGACCGGCGGTTGGACCGCAGTGTTCGTGCTGGTCGCCTGCCTCGATCTGTTGACGGCGTTCCTGGCCATCGTGGTGCTGCGCCGCATGCGCCAGCGTCATCTCGCCGCCTCCTAGGGGGCGACAGGAAAGGAGGAAGGTGATGAGCGAGACCCCGACCTTCGGCCGCTACGCCGAAGTCCCGTACGACAAAATGACCGCCGAACAGCAGGAGGGCTACAAGGCGTTGATTGCCTCCCGCGGCCGCTTGCCGGGCCCGACCAAGATCTGGGTGCACAATCCAAAGCTTGCCAAGGTCGCGGGCCCGTTCGGTGCGCATTTCCAGCCCGGCCAATACTCGCTCAGCGAGCGCGAGCGCGAGATCGCGGTCTGCGTCATCACCAGCCACTGGCATTCGGCCTATCCGACGGCGGCGCACGAACGTCACGCGAAGGAGGTCGGTCTCCCCGCCGCCAAGGTCGAGGCGATCATCGGCGGAATGCCGACCGCGTTCGACGACCCGCGAGAACAGGTCGTCTATGAAATGGCGACGGTGCTCTCCCAGGGGCGGTGGGTACCGCGCGGGCTACACGACCGCGCGGTCAAGGCGCTTGGACATGTGGGCATCACCGACGTCATCACGCTGATGGGACATTACACGAGTGTCGCGATGACCCTCGCCTTCTACGACGTTCCCGACGGGGCAACCGGCATGGCGCGCTGAGCGGCCTGGAATGTGGGGATTGCCACAGACCGCCACACCGGCTTGTGGTGGTCTGCGCCTCTCTGATCGATCTTGGAGGCGAAATTGGAATCGTTCCCGTTCCCCGGCATGTTCAGTCTTTCCCAGTGGGCCCTCCTGGCCGTTGGCGTGCTGACCCTTCTACTTTGCGTGGCGGCGATGGTCGGCGGCCTGCCGGCATTCTTGACCTAAGCCTGGGGTCGCTCCGCTCCAAGCTCGATCGATCAGAGCCCCGTCGCTACTTTCCCAGAACGCCCAAGCCCCTCAGGCGTGCGATCTCGTCGGCAGAGTAACCCGCCTCCCGCAGCACCATCTCCGAATGCTGGCCAACGGCGGGCGCGCGGGCCGGCGGGGTCTTCGTCTCGCCGTCGAGGTGGAAGGGGCTCGCCACGGTGAACCCCTTGCCGTCGGCAAAAGGGACCAGCGCGCCGATTGCGCGCGCCTGACTGTCATCCGCCGCCTCGTTGACCGAGTAGACGGCGCCGAAGGTCACGCCTGCGCCTTCGAGAATGGGACGCCACTCGGCGAGGTCACGTTGGGCGAAGATGCCGTCCAGGATCTCGGTCAGGGCGATGGCATTCTCCTTGCGTGCAATCGTCGTGGCGAAGCGCGGATCTTCGGCAAGGTGAGTGGCGCCGATCGCCTTCAGGAACCCCGAGAGTTGCCGTGCCTCGTTGTGCAGCGCCATCAGAAACCAGCGGCCGTCGCGGCAGCGATAGTGGTTGGCCAGCGCATTCGGCGTGTGGGCCCGCGGCGGCCGCGGCACGACATGTTCGCCGAACAGGCGGTTCTGAACGTAGCAACCGGCGGCCCACAGGCCATTTTGCAAGAGCGAGCTTTGCGCAACGCCGCCCCGGCCGGTCCGCTCGCGGCGATAGAGCGCCGTGACGATGGCCGCATAGAGCGCGGTCGCGGTTGGATGATCGCCCAGCCCGGGTGTCGACCGCGAGGGCTCGGCCTCGGCGCTGGCGCGCACCATGTCCATCAGGCCCGAGCGCGCCCAATAGGCCGTCGCATCGAAACCCGTTCGCGCCGCCTCGTGGCCGACCTCGCCGTAGGCCGTCATCGAGCCGTAGACGAGTCGCGGATTGATCGCGAGCAGATCGGCGGCGGCGATCTTTAGCCGCTTACGCACCGGCAGGGGGAAGTTGGTGATGAAGACATCGGCCGAACCGACCAGCCGGTGGAGTACCGCCAAGCCGTCGGGATGTTTTAGGTCAATAGCCAGGCTTCGCTTGTTGCGGCCGGTCAGTTGCCACCAGTAATCGGTCGTCTTGCCGGGGACGGCCGCCGGTGCCCGCCATGGGTCGCCGGCGCCCGGCGGTTCGATCTTGATCACCTCCGCGCCGAAGTCCGAAAGCATCGTCGCGGCCGCAGGTCCTGCAATCCAGCTCGCGCAATCGATGACCCGAAGCCCCCGGAATATGCCGTCGCTCACCATCCACTCCTTCAGTGGCTCGGCTTGGTCGGGAATGGCGTGAGCTGCAGTTCGTGCGTCCAGCAGGACTTGTCCTGCGTGTGGAGATAGAAGAACGCCTCGGCGATCTTCATCGGGTTGATGATGATGTCGGCGTTCTTCTGCGCCCGCGGCAGCGCCCGAGTGCCCGGCGAATCGATCAGGCCATCGATGACGACGTTGGCGACGTGGATGCCGTGCTCGGAGTATTCCTCGGTCAGCACCTGGGCGAGCGTGCGCATCATCACGCGCGGGTAGTAGAGCGACTCTCCGGTGTTGCGCTTGGTGCCGCGCAGCGACTTCGCGTTGTTCGAGAAGAAGAACGAGCCTGCTCCGCGCTTGCGCATGGCCGGAAGCACTTCCTTGGCCACCAGGAACGGCCCACGGCTGGCGATATGGTGGGCGACATCGAACATCTCCGTTGGAATGTACTCGAGCAGCTCCTTGCCGGGCGGCAGATCGCGTCCCTCGAGGTAGCCTGCGTTGTAGATCAGTACTTCCGGCTCGCCCGCCTCGGCGCGAATGGTTGCGAACGCGGCCGAGATCGACTTGTCCGACGACAGGTCCAGCTCCACCGTCATGCACGCTCCGCCCTGCTGCCCAATGGCCTCGGCCAGCGCCGCGGCGTTCGCCGCGGTGCGCGTCGTCAGGACCGTGAAAAAGCCCTCGCGCGCAAACTTCTGCGCCAAGGCACCACCAACGCCGAACCGGGCGCCGACCGGCATTGCCGAGGCATCGAGGACCTTGCCGTGCGCCAGCTTGGTGTTGCGCCCGTCCGCCTGCCACTTCGAAGTCGCCCCGATGATGACGGCGACCGGTTTGCTCGCGGTGTTCTTGCCGATTGGTTGGCTCACTGAAAGGTCCTTTCCCTGATCGTTGCCTCGCGGAGTTCGGCGATGCTTTCCTCGATGAGGGAGGCAAGCCGCTCCGGCTTCACCACGATCGCCGGATCGCAGGCGAAGCTGATCGTAACCTGGCCGCCCAGGACGAGCACGGCCCAATGTATGGCGTGGTGCCCGCGAACCGGCCTGAAGATGAACGCACGCTCGACCGGGCTACTGAGGACGTGAGGAGTGATCGGCGGACCGCGCAGGCTCCCGAGATGGAAGTGGAACGTTCGTTCGTTGGCCCATCCAGCCCAGCGGCGATAGAGCGGCATTGGCAGTTCAGCAAGCGGGGCCAGCCACATGCCAATCGCCGGCGCCTGCAATCGCCGCTCCGCCGACAACCGCGCGATCCGGCCTAGCCGCTCGAGCGGGCTTGGCTCATCGACGGGCAGCGGCAGAACCATGAAGGACGGCATCTGGGTGAAGGCGCGGCGTGGGGCGAGACCTTTGCGGTCGGTCGCAACCGGCACCTGCACCACGAAGTTCTCGAGCGGCAGTCCGTGCGCCAGAAGCCACGCCCGGAGCCCGCCGGAAATGGCCGCGAGAATGACGTCATCGAGGGTTGCGCCGCCCGAGACGCTGGAGGCGATGGCTTGCAGCTTCGCGAGATCCGCTTCGGCCACCACGTGGACGAACTTCCCGCTGACCGGCTGGTTGAAGAACGAGCGCGATTGGCGCGGCGCGAGCTGGTCGCGCCAGGCCCGACCAAGGCGGTGCCGCAAATCGCGATCGGCGAGAGCTGCCAGGCCGCGCCCGACGCCGGCCACGATACCCACGCTGCGCCGTGCCTGCTCGGCGGCGGCAAGTATAAATCGCTGCCAGCCGCCAGGCGTCGGCTGCGGTTGCCAGGGCTGCGGGGCGCCGGGATCGGCGGTCGGCCCGCGCGCGAACAGGAGCGAGCCCAGGCTCGAGAGTGCCCCCTCCCCTTCGACGATGGCGTGGTGCAGCTTGACCAGGAGTGCGAGGCGTCCGCCTGGCAGGTTGGGGATCAGTGCGATCTCCCAGAGCGGGCGATCGGGCTTAAGAAGTTCACGATTGTACTCAGCAAGGCGGGCCTGGAAGCCCGCCTGAGTGCCGCCAGCGTCGGCAAGGACCACGAAGTGGCGCGCCGCATCAAAATGCGGATCATCGACCAACATCGGCCCCGCCAGCCGGAGCGGCGTCGGCACCAATACCTGGCGGAAACGCGGCGGCACGAGATGGATCCGCGCACGCACCAGCCGCATGATCTGGTCCGGCGTCGGCACGCGTCCGTCGGCACCAGGCGACAGGATCGCGACCAGGCCGCCGTGCCGATCGTTCACGGCCTGGCCTGCCGGCAGGAAGAACTGTCCGACCCTCGGAAGCCGTTCAGCGGTCATGGTCGTTCCGCGACCACAAGACGCTCGAGCAGATCGACGCCATAATCCGCATCCGGCAATGCTTCGACGTCGCGCCGGAAGGCGGCGATCCGCGCCAAACCTCCGGCATCGGCCAGCATCGCCGGCACGGTCCGCCGCAACGCCTCGCCCAGTGGCTCCGCTGCATCCAACATCTGGGCGAGGCCCAAGGCCTGGCAGCGGCGGGCATGGGTGGGTTGGTCGGAGTCGATCGGCACCAGGACCATCGGAAGCCCGGCACATGCCGCCGTCATGATCGTATTGAACCCGGCGTGACTGACCAGCAAGGCAGACGTCGGCAGCAGGCGCGAGAGCGGCAGATAGGACAGCGCACGGGCTCCCGCGGGCAAAGTTCCCAAGGATTCAGGCGCGCGGTTGCGGCCGACCAGCAGCACGACCTCAACCTCCAGCGTGGCGAGCGCAGCGGCGATCCCTTCGAGCAGGCCAGGGACGCGGTTGTAGTTGTTGCCGAGCGTGACCACAACGCGCGGACGCGAGGGCTTGGTCTCGGCCCAAGCCGGTAACCCCAGCCCTTCCGGGTCGTCGCTCGGCACGAAGCGCAGATGATGCGTGCGCGGATTCGCTTCGGAGTCCGATGGCTGATAGCTGGGCGGGGCGAATTCGAAGCGCAGATGGCGGAACATTCGCTCCAGCCGTGGATCGGGCGGCAGGTTCAGCTCGGCCCGCAGCCGCGCCACGCCGGGGGCCATGCGACGGCGGTCCTGCTCCAGCAAACCCAGCCCATAGCCAAAGGAGACGTGCGGAACGCCGCGCTGCTCGGCGACCAGCCAGGAAGCGAACTCTGCCTGGTCGCGCAAGATCAGGTTCGGCTGCCAGCTGTCGAACAGCACATTGAGTTCCGGCACCAGGCGGCGCGGTGCCTGATCGGCATAGACGTGATCGATCAACCAGCCCGTGCGTTCGGCCGGCGCGACCTCGCTGAAGCGCGGGAAGAACCGTTCCGGCTCGGCCCGCAGCCAGTCGAGACCTGCCCCGACTGCCGGCAGGCCATAACCCCGCAGAGCCGGCAGGAAAACCTGCGGGCAGACAACGAGCACTTGGTGTCCACGTCGCTGCAATGCGCGCGCGATCGGCACCAGCGGCTGCAGATGGCTCGGCGCCGGAGCGACCGAGATCAGAACGCGCATGGGCAATGCTTTCCCGGAATCAACCTCACGCAGTTGCCGCCAGCCAGCTCGCCGCGCCCTCGGCATCGTCGGCCACGACATTCAGCGCAGCCCGGCCCTTGCTCACGAAGACGTCGAAATCGAGGTCGATCAGGCCGGCGGCGACGGCGTCGCAGCGGTCGAGCAAATCGGATGCCGCGCCGAGGCGCCCCAAGATCGTGAGGCCGCTCGGCGCCACGTCGACAGTGAGCATAGTCAGGCCCGGACAGTGCGTCCGGAGAGCCGGCCCGAGCTTCCAAACGTCGCCGGTCCAGGCTTGTGTCTCGCGTTCGCGCAGCGCGATGCGGCGCCCCCACGGCAAAGTGTCGTGCACCAGGATGCGTGCCTGGCGCGAGCAATAGCGCGCCGCTCGCGCGATGTCGCGCAGCGCGAACTCCACCAGATGCAGGCCATCGATGAAAACCAGGTCGAGCGACCGGTCTTGGAAGAGCTCGGCCATGTCGCGGCCGGCGAAGAAATCGTCGCTGGTCTTGCGCACCACATGAGCCCGAGGCGGCAACTCAACCAGCAGGTCGGGCGCGGGATCGACGCCGACCGCGATCGTATCCGGGCCAGCCAGCGCCAGCGAACGGCCATGGCCGACGCCGATCTCGAGATAGGTCTGCGGCCGTAGCAGGCGATGGATGGCCGCAATCCGCTCGAGATAGTCGCGCGGTAGCGGCGTCGGATGAGGTTCCAGCCGGCGCATGAAAGATCAGCGGCGTCCGCGTGTGGACCAAGGCGGCGGCCCGCCCAACGGCGCATCGACCGCGGCAACGATCGCCGGGTCCATGTCGGCCTCAGGGACGGGATCGGGGACAAAGTGCCCGAAGCGATCGACGCCGCGCGCCACCAGCGCCGTCGCGGCATCACCGGCTTGCCGTACGTGCGGCGCCACATATCGGATGGCGAAGCCGCAGCGCAACGCATCGGAGCGATTGGGCTTGGAGCCGTGCAGGAGATTGATGTGGTGCAATGACATCTCGCCCTGCCGCAGCAACAATGGCACCGCACGAGTTTCATCGATCGGATCGGCGACACGCGTGATGATGAGGTTCTCCACGCTGTTGCCTTCCGGCGTGACATGGTGCGGCAAGCGCGGCCCGAGATGCGAGCCCGGCACAACGCACATCGGCCCGTTCTCGGGTGTGCTGGGCGCTAGGGCGATCCAGGCCGTAACCACGTCGTCCGGTTCCAGACCCCAGGTGATCGAGTCCTGGTGCCAGGCGATGAACCCCGGATCGTGCGGATCCTTCATGAACAGGCTCGATCCCCAGCACAGGATGTCAGGACCGATCAGCGATTCGACGGCATCGAGAATGCTGGGGTGCGTAACCAGCCGATACAGAGCCAGGAGCTTGAGATGGCCCTTCATGCGGATGACATCACCTGCTACGAGGCCCGTCCTCGCCTCGAAAGCCGAAAGCTCGTCGAGCAGATCCTGCGCCTCCGCCGGGGAAATGCCAGCGACCGGGCTTACATAGCCGTCGCGGGCGAAATCGGCGCACTGCGCCTCCGTCAAGCGTCCGCTCATGACGTGGCCGCCGGAAGTCCATCGACGAAAGCCACGATGGCGGGATCGAGATCGCGCGTCGGCGCCGGATCGACGCCGAATCTGCCAAGGCGATCGCTCCCGCGCACGACGGTCGCTGTCTGCCTACTTTTTGGCGTGGCACGTGGCGAGACGTAACGGATCGCGAAGCCGCAGCGCCGCTTGTCGGACTCATTCGGCGCCGAGCCGTGCACAAGACTCGCATGGTGCAGCGACATCTGGCCCTGCCCGAGTAGCAGCGGCACCGTCGTCGCGATATCGATCTCTTCGTCGATCTCGTCGCGGTCGCCGATCAGGTTGGTGCTTTCGGGGGAAGACACGCGATGTGCGCGGACGGCGCCGCGGTGACTGCCCGGCACGGCACGTACCGGTCCGGTTTCCATCGTGCTGGGGGCGAGCGCGATCCAGGCGGTGACGACATCGTCCGGCGCCATCTCGAAATAGCGCGAGTCCTGATGCCAGGCGATGTGGCCTGGTTCGCCAGCATCTTTGATGAACAGGGCCGAGCCCCAGCACAGGATATCCGGCCCGATCAGCGATTCCACGGCGTCCAGCACCGGCACCGCCGAGATCAGGCGGTACAGCGCCATGAGCTTGAGGTGGCCCTTGCGCTTGATGGCCAGCCGAGCGACCTGGCCCGTGCTCGCCTCGAAGGCGGCGATGGCGTCGAGGCAGGATCGCGCCACCCCAGGCGCCACCGCCGGCAAGGGTGCCACGTAGCCGTCCCGCCAATAGGCGTCATATTGTTCGGTGGTCAGGCTCCCCGCCATCAGCCCTTCCAGTACTGGCACCGGGCGATGGCCCGCTGCTATGTGGTTTGTACAGAGGACCGCTTGAATGGCGCAAGGCGTTGGCGAGGCGACGGGACACTTTGGAGAGTTGCTGCAGGGGGCGATCGCCGCCGAGAACCCGGAAGGGTTCGACGAATTCGTCGTCACCCTGCCCGCCACGATCTTCCGCTGCCATGCCGTCTTCGAGCCTGCCGTCGACGCACCTCTCACCGCCCTGCCGCATGGCCGCTGGAAATCGCTCAACGCCGCGCGCTTGGCCCTGCGGGAGCTGGGGCGAGACGGGACCGGCGGCATGCTGCGGCTGCAGAGCGACGCGCCAGCCGGAATCGGCGCCGGCTCCTCGACGATCGACGTGGTGGCGACCATTCGCGCCGTCGCCGACGCCCACGGCCGGGCGCTTGCGCCTGAGACCATCGCCCGGCTGGCCGTGGCCGCCGAGGGCGCCAGCGACCCCAACATGTTCCCTGCCGATCCTGTGCCGGCCTTCGCTTTTCGCCGCGCCGCGGTAGCGTGCTGGCTGCCGGGTGGTTTGCCGCCGTTGCGCGTGCTGGGCTTTTGCGACGGAGCCCCCGTCGAGTCCCTCGGCATGAAGCGGCGTTTCACGCCGGCACGATTGGCCGAGTACGCCATTCTGATCGAAAAGCTGCGCCGAGCGCTGGCCACAGGCGACGTCGCGGCCGTGGGCGCGGTCGCCAGTGAGTCGGCGCGATTGAGCCAGGACCATCTGCCCAAGCAGAGGCTGGATGTCGCCTTGGCGGTCGCGGCGCGACATGGTGCTGCGGGTGTCGCCGTGGCCCACTCGGGCAGTTTG
>JBPYDO010000338.1:0-5365 GCA_051985755.1 Reyranella sp.
GAGGGAGAGCACGATCTCGCGGCCCTTTTCGTGCGGCGTGCCGCCGCCCGACATGCCGGTGTTGCCGCCCTGAGGCACGATGGCGACGCCCTCGGCGGCGCAGAGTTTCACGACCGCGGCGACCTCCTCGGTCGTCGCCGGCCGCACGACGGCAAGGGCCGCGCCGAGGTAATTCTCGCGCCAGTCGGTGAGGTAGGGATGCTTGCCGTGATCGTCGGTAATCAGGCCCTTCTCGCCGACGATCGCGCGCAGCTTGTCGACAAAGCTCATGCGAGCCGAAGCACCTTGCCGGGGTTCATGATGTTCTTGGGGTCGAGTGCGCGCTTGATGATGCGCATGGTGTCCAATTCGATCTTGGATCGATAGTGCGCCAACTCATCGAGCTTCTCGATACCGATGCCGTGTTCAGCCGAGATCGAGCCGGCCATCGAAGTGATCAGGTCGTTCACCGCGCGGGTGAGGGCAGGCTCATATTGCTGGAACGTCTGGCGATCCATGCCCCTGGGCGCGCCGAAGGAAAAGTGGATATTGCCGTCGCCGATATGGCCCAGCGGATGCGGCGTCAGCCCGGGCAGGATGGCGAGGGCCGCCGCGATGCCCTTGTCCATGAACTCGGGAATCTTCGACACCGACACCGAGATGTCGTAGCTGACCGCCGGCCCGTCGGCGCGCCCGGCCTCGGCGGCGCCCTCGCGCAGGCGCCACATGTTGCGCGCCTGCGCCTCGTTCTGGGCGATCACCGCGTCGAGCACGCGACCCGCTTCCATTTGGGCGGCTAGGAACTGCTCCATCTTCTCCGCCATTCCTTCGGCACCCTCGCGCTTGGGCCGCGCCGAGGACCATTCGAGCAGCAGGAACCACGGCGTGTCGGCCTTCAGGGGATCCTGCAGGCCGGGAATATGGCGCAGGATCATCTCGATGGCGGCGCGGCTCATCAGTTCGCAGGAACCGACATTGTCCTCCGACGCCGCATGCGCCTCCGAGAGGATTTCGATCGCCGCCCGCACATCGCGCACGGCGAGCCAGCTAGTGCAGGTGTCCTTTGGCGCCGGCCACAGCTTAAGCACCGCCTTGGTAATGATGCCGAGCGTGCCCTCGGCGCCCATGAACAAGTGCTTGAGGTCGTAGCCCGTATTGTCCTTCTTGAGCGCACGCAGCCCGTTCCAGATGTCCCCGTTGGGCAGCACGACCTCGAGCCCGAGCACGAGGTTGCGCGCGTTGCCGTAGCGCAGCACCTGCACGCCGCCGGCGTTGGTCGAGAGATTGCCGCCGATCATGCATGAGCCCTCGGCCCCGAGGCTCAGGGGAAAGAAGCGGTCATGCTGGGCTGCCGTCTCCTGCAGAGTCTGCAGCACACAGCCTGCTTCGACAGTCATCGAGTAGCCGACCGGGTCGACCTCAAGCACCTTGTTCATGCGCCCGACGGACAGCAGGATTCCCGAGTGGTTCGGCCAGGGCGTGGCGCCGCCCATCAGGCCGGTATTGCCGCCTTGCGGCACGATGGCGATGCCGTTGTCGTGGCAGAGCCGCACGACCTTGGCGGTTTCCTCGACACTGCCCGGCCGCACCACCACCGAGGCCGTGCCGATGAACGAGCGCCGCCAGTCCGTGACGAAAGGCTGCTTGTCCTGCTCGTCAACGATCAGGCCCTTGTCGCCCACGATGACGCGCAGCGCATCCCTAATGGCGGGCGTCACCGGCGTGGTGGGAATGGGCGGTTGAATGACGCTGTCGGGCATGCTTCCTCGCTGTTGCGGGCGAATTTAACGCCGGCTCTTGTACGCGTCATCCGCGGCAGCCCGGCGCAGGCGATCGTTGATCGCAAGGCCCAATCCCGTCTGCGGAATGGGCATGACCGCAATGCGGTCGATGCCAGGCTTGTCGAGCGCACGCAGCATGGCGAAGAGATTGGCCGCGGCCTCGGTGAGGCTGCCCGTGGCGCTGAGGTTGCAGATGAGCTTGGCGCCCGCCGGCGGGGCCGGACCGAAGGCGAGGAGTCCCTCGCCGGCATCGACACTCGTGGCGTTGAGGCGCACTGGGCGAGCCGGGGCGTAGTGGCTGGCGAGTTGGCCGGGTGATTTGTGCGCCGCCTTCCCGCCCGGAACGGCATGTGAGAGATCAATCGGGCCGATCGTCTCCTCGATCTCTTCGCGCGTGGCGCCGCCTGGGCGCAGCAGGGTCGGAGCCTCGGTCGTAAGGTCGAGCACCGTCGATTCGAGTCCGACCTCGCAGCGGCCGCCATCGAGGATCAGCTTGATCGCTTCGCCCAATGAGTCCGAGACGTGCTTGGCGGCGGTCGGACTGATGCTGCCGCTGCGATTGGCTGACGGAGCCGCGAGAGGGCGCCCGGCAGCGGCGATCAGCGCGCGTGCCACCGGATGGCTGGGAGAGCGAACGGCAGCCGTGTCGAGCCCTGCTGTGGCAAGCAAGGCGATGGGCGAATTGGCGGTCCGTGGCAGCACGAGAGTCAGGGGGCCTGGCCAGAAGCGCTGAGCGAGCTTGTCGGCCATGGCGCTCCACCGCACCAGGCGCCGTGCTTCATTGCTGTCCGATACGTGGCTGATCAGCGGATTGAATTGCGGCCGACCCTTGGCCGCGAAGATCGCCGCCACCGCCCGCTCGTTGGTGGCGTCGGCGCCCAGGCCATAGACGGTCTCTGTGGGGAAGGCGACGAGCTCGCCGTCCCGCAGCAGCTTCGCCGCCTCGCCGATCGTCGCGGCCGTCGGCTTGACGATCTTCATCGCGCTTCCCTGCTGCGCGCGATGAAATGCGGATTGCGGAACTGCGCCTTGCCGTAGGTGAGCGGCAAGCCGTCAGTGGTCACCACTTCGCCTCCCGCTGCTTCGAGCACGCCTTGGCCCGCGGCGGTGTCCCATTCGTTGGTCGGACCGAAACGGGGATAGATGTCGGCCTTGCCTTCCGCGATCAGGCAGAATTTCAGCGACGAGCCCGCCTGCTTGCGCTCGGCCACGGTGAGGTTGTTGTTGCGGAACCAGATGTCGAGATCGCTGTAGATCGCTGTGCTGCGGCTGGCGAAGGCGGTCAGTCCCTTGTCCGGCGGCTTGCGCGTCGCGATGCGCGTGAACGCGCCACCTTGCTCGCTCTTGTCGGCACCAACGCCGGCCACGCCGCGCCACAGGGTATCCGTCGCCGGTGCGAGCACGATGCCGAGCACGGGCTTGCCCCTCTCGATCAGGGCGATGTTTACGGTGAATTCGCCGTTCCTCTTGATGAATTCCTTGGTGCCGTCGAGTGGGTCGACCAGCCAGAATGGCCGGCCGTCGAGCGTCGGCGCCTGCCCCGTCGCCATCTCTTCTTCGGCGATGACCGGCATCTCCGGCGTGAGCCTTCTGAGGCCAGCCACGATGATCGCCTCGGCGGCATGATCGGCGTCGGTGACGGGGCTTCTGTCCGCCTTGTTGCGCACGCCGAGATCGCCCGCATAGATGCGCATGATCTCGCGCGCGGCATCGCGGGCGAAGCTCGTGCAAGCGTCGCGCAGCGAAGTCAGGGAAATAATGGCTGGCATTGCTTTAATTGCGGCGACCTTATAACCCATCCAGTCATGCCGAACAGGCTTCTGGGCGTCATATCGGCCCTGCCGGAGGAATTCGCCCACCTTTCCGACCAATCAGGACCCGCGCATCGACTTGGGGGCTTGAGCTTCTGGCGTGGCAAGATCGCCGGACGAGAGGCCGTCTTCGTCGAGTCCGGCGCCGGCAAGGTGAATGCCGGCGTTGCGACCTCGCTGCTACTGGATCGCTTCGACTGCCGCGCCTTTCTGCTCTGCGGCGTGGCCGGCGGACTCGATCCGGCGCTGGGCGTCGGTGACATTGTGATCGGCACGAACCACGTGCAGCACGACTATGGCTCGCACCGCGAGGGATACTTCCTCACGATCCAGCCGGGCAGTCGGCCGTCGCGCGGCGGCACCGACTGGTGTCCGGGCTACCCTGAGTCCGAGGCGCTGGTGGCTCGCCTGCGCAAAACGGTCGAGGGCCTCGTCCTGGAATCGCTGCCCGACGAAGTCGGGGTGGGTCGGCGCACGCCTGCGATTCATTTCGGCACGATCCTCACCGGCGACAGCTTCATCAACGCCGAGGATCATCGCCAACGCCTGCACGCGGAATTCGCCGCGAAAGCCGTCGAAATGGAGGGCGGCGCCGTGGCGCAGGTGGCGCGGCGCTGGGGCGACGACATTCCGTTCGTCAACGTACGCTGCCTCAGCGACCTTGCCGGTCGATCGAGCCATCTCGATTTCCGCGCCTTCCTGCCGGTGGCGGCGCGTTACGCCTCGCTGGTCGCGCACCGGCTGGCGCCGGCAATCTGACGCTCAGCGCTTCAGCACGCGACCTGCGACCGCCTCGAGCTTCTCAGTCATGTCGGCCGAGCGCTGCGCCGGCGCCGTGATCAGCGCGTATTCGAGCGCGCGATCGCAGCCGGCGGGGCAGGGCGTGGCTCGCTTCTCCTTCAGGCGGGGCGCCACCATCGTGACCAGGGTCTTGGCCTTCTCGGCATTCTCGTTCAGCACGCGCACGATGTCGGCGACCTGGACATGGTCGTGGTCGGGATGCCAGCAGTCGAAATCGGTGACCATGGCGACGGTGACGTAACAAATCTCGGCTTCGCGGGCGAGCTTGGCCTCAGGCATGTTCGTCATGCCGATCACGTCGCAACTCCAGCTGCGATAGAGCTGGGATTCGGCGAGGCTGGAGAATTGCGGGCCTTCCATGGCGACGTAGGTGCCGCCGAACTTTATCGGGAAGCCCGCCGATTGCGCCGCATCGTGCACGGCCTGGGCCAACCGATTGCAAGTGGGATGGGCCATCGAGACATGCGCGACCAGGCCTTCGCCGAAGAAGCTCTTTTCGCGCGCAAAGGTGCGGTCGATGAACTGGTCGACGACGACGAAATGCCCGGGCGGCAGATCCTCGCGCAGCGATCCGCAGGCCGACAGCGAGAGGAGATCGGTGACGCCGACCCGCTTCAGCGCGTCGATATTGGCCCGGTAGTTGATCGAGGTCGGCGAATGGCGATGGCCGCGCCCGTGGCGCGGGACAAATACGACGTCCAGTCCGTCGAGCAGGCCGAACAGAAATTCGTCGGAGGTCAACCCGAACGGCGAAGCGATCCGCCGCCACGTTGCGTTCTTCAGCCCCGCTATGTCGTAGACCCCGCTGCCGCCCAGGACGCCCAACACCGTCATCTGCTTCTCCTTTTGGGCGCTGGTGTATCATCCCTCCCCGGCAAAAGGGAGGCACTCATGGGAAAGCTCGACGGCAAGATCACCATCGTCACCGGTGCGACCAGCGGCATCGGCCGGCGTACCGCCGAGATCTTCGTGCAGGAGGGCGCCAAGGTGGTG
>JBPYDO010000339.1:0-6336 GCA_051985755.1 Reyranella sp.
TGCCTCCTGCGCGAGCCGCGGCGGGCAGATCGCGACGCAGTCCATTGCCTTCTCGATCTCCGCGATCAGGCCGGGCGCCGCCGTGACGCCGCCGACGCGGTAGCCGGTGAGCGCGAACACCTTGGAGAAGCTGTAGAGGTGGACCAGCGTGTCGCGCCAAGGGGAATCACTGAAGAGCGTGTGCGGGCGCGTGCCGTCCGGCACGAAGTCCTTGTAGGTCTCGTCGAGCAGCAGCGCGATGCCGTGCCGACGCGCCAGCTCGAAGAAGGCCTGGATGGTGGCGCTGGGGTAGATGGCGCCGGTCGGGTTGTTGGGCGAGATCAGCACGATGGCGCGAGTCTTGGGGCCGACCAGCGCCTCGGCGTCGCGCGCATCGGGAACGGCGCCCGAGTCCGGCCGAAAATCGAGCGCCACCGGCTCGATGCCCAGCATGCGCACCCACATGTCGTGATTGAAGTAGTGTGGCCTCGGCAGGATCACCTGGTCGCCCGCCCTGGCGATGCTCATCAGCGCGAGGCAGAAGGCCTGGTTGCAGCCGGCGGTGATGCCCACGTCGTCGGCACTGATCGGCGCACTATAGAATGCCGAGAGGTGCTGGGAATATTGTTCGCGCAACGCCGGTAGGCCAAGCGTGGGCGTGTAGCCGTGATTGGCCGGATCGAGCAGCAGTTGACCGAGATGCTGGCGCAGTTCCATCGCCGGCGGATAGCCGGGCACCGCTTGACTGAGGTCGATCAGCGGTCGGTCGGCAGGGAAGCTGCGGCTCGACACCCAGCGCCTGGTTTCGGCTATCGGAGACGGCTCGACGGCCGCGAGCCATGCATTGGCGGCAGGCAAGTCGTGCATCACGAGCGCCGGCTTTGTTTGGCGCCGGTGTCGACGCATTTCACATTCATTTTCAGCACCTTCCCTGCCTCTTCGCGTATGCTGCGACCCATACCGAGCGCCGCATTTCGCAGGCGCCGGCACCGACCGCGCCGAAGCATCCGGGCACCGATGCAGCCTGTCAAATTGCTGCGATCCGCAGCTGTCGCTTTCTGAAAATGCATTGCTCGGCCACGACCTTATGCATAGCATCTAAGCCAAGGCTCCAATGAGAGCCGGCGCCTGGCGGCAACGCGGGTCAACGAAGGGTGTCGCCGTCAGCGCGGCGTGGCAGGAGGAACAAGGATGTCGAAGAAGGTAAGTCGTCGTCGTTTTGTCGCCGGCACCACGGCGCTTTCGACGGCCATGGTGGCTGCCCCGTTCGTGCGTGGCGCCTACGCGGCGGGCAAGCTGAGCGTTGGCTTCTGGGATCACTGGGTGCCGGGCGCGAACAGCGCGACCGAGAATGCCGTCAAGGCGTGGGCCGAGAAGGAGAAGGTCGAGGTCCAGATCGACTTCATTACGTCCCAGGGCAACAAGCTCCTGCTGACGGCAGCCGCTGAGGCGCAGGCCAAGTCCGGCCACGACATCATGACCATGGCCACTTGGCTGCCAGCCCAGTATTCCGAGCAGCTTCTGCCGGTGAACGACATCGTCGACCAGATCATCAAGGACAACGGCAAGGTCAACGCCACCGTCGAGTACCTGGGCAAGGTGGATGGCAAGTGGTTGGCGGTGCCGGCGACCGTGGGCACGCAGAACAAGGGTCCGTGCGGTCGCATCGACTATCTCAAGCAGTATGCCGGGCTCGATGTGCAGGCGATGTATCCGGCCGGCGCGGCGCCCAAGGCCGACAACTGGAACCTCGACACCTTCATGAAGGCGGCGGAAGCCTGCCACAAGGGTGGCCATCCGTTCGGCATCGGCCTCGGCACGACATCGGATTGCGTCGACACGATTGGCACCATCTTCCACGCCTTCGGCGCCGAGATGGTGAACGCCAAGGGCGACATCGTCATCAAGAACGACCAGGTCCGTCAGGCGCTCGACTGGTACAAGAAGCTGATGGCGTTCCTGCCCGACGACGTGGCGGCGTGGGACGACGCCTCCAACAACAAGTTCCTGATCTCGGGCCAGGCGTCGCTGATCATGAATCCGCCGAGCGCCTGGGCGGTCGCTAAGCGCGACGCGCCCAAAGTCGCCGAGCAGTGCTGGACCTTCTCCTTCCCGACCGGGCCGAAGGGGCGGTTCGGTCCCTTCCTGCCGTTCTTCTGGGGGACCTGGAACTTCAGCAAGAACCAGTCGGCGGCCAAGAGCCTGCTGCAGCACCTATCGACCGCGGCGGTGGTCGAGTCGATGGTGGTGGCGAGCGGCGGCTACGACCTGCCGTCGTTCGAGAACCTGACCAAGTTCAAGATATGGGCCGAGGCGGAGCCGCCCAAGGGCACGCTGTTCCACTATCCCGACCCGTATCACACCCAGACGCTGTCGATTGCCGCGGCGCCCGCGCCGCACAAGATCGCGACTCAGATCTACAACCAGGGCCTCCAGACGCAGATGGCGGTCCGCTACTTCAAGGGCGAGCCGCTGGAGAAGACCCTCGATTGGGCGTCGAACGAGATCGAAGGGTACATGCGCACCTGAGGCGCGGGAATCGAGGGGACGTCGCCACCAGGCGGCGTCCTCTCCTTATCAGGAGCTCGCACGGAGCCACGAATGGCCGACATCGCCGCCCCCACCAACGCCGTCCTAGCGGAGGGCCGTCGCACGAGCCTGCACAAGGTGATGCAGCGCAAGTCGACGATCGCCTTCCTGATGGCGCTGCCGCTGATCCTGTTGATCGGCATCCTGGTGGCCTATCCGGCGGGCTACGCCATTTGGCTGGCGATGCTCAACAAGTCGATGACCAAGTTCGTTGGCTTCGGCAACTTCGAGTTCCTGTTCAAGCGTTCGACCTTCTGGGACATCGTCTACCAGTCCTGCCTGTTCGCCATCACGGCCGTGATCTTCAAGGCGCTGATCGGCTTCGTGGTCGCTCACTTCGTGCACAACATCCCGACCAAGGGCCAGCGCAAGTGGCGCGGCATGCTGCTGGTGCCGTGGGTCATCCCGCCGGCCATGAGCACGCTCGCCTGGCTGTGGCTGTTCGACCCGTCCTACTCGGCCTTCAACTGGATCCTGGCGCAATTCGGCATCGCTCACATTCCATGGCTCGGCGAGACCGGATGGGCGCGCTTCTCGGTGATCCTGGTCAATATCTGGGCCGGCGCGCCGTTCTTTATGATCATGTACCTGGCGGCGCTGAAGTCGGTGCCCGAGCAGCTCTACGAGGCGGCGGCGATCGACGGCGCTGCCTGGTGGCAGCGCATCTGGTACGTGACCCTGCCGATGATGCGCAACATCATCGCCATCACCGCGCTGTTCTCGACCATCGTGACCTTCGCCAACTTCGACATCGTGCGCGTGCTGACTTCCGGCGGACCGCTGACATCGACGCACCTGTTCGCGACCTGGGCCTTCAAGGTCGGCATCGAGAGCGGCGACATCCCGCTCGGCGCCACGGTGTCGCTGTTCATGGTGCCGATCCTGGCGGTGGCCGCGGCTTTCATTTTGCGCGACATCTCGCGCCGGGGGAGTGAAGTCTAATGGCCGACGCTGCTGTCGCCACTGCGGGAGCACCACGGCGGGTCAAGTACCGCAGCATGAGCGCCGACCGGCGCTGGGCCATGCGCTGGTCGTACTTTTTCCTGGTGCTGTTCGCGATCTTCTTCCTGACGCCGCCGATCTACATGTTCATCACCTCGCTGAAGAGCAGCGGCGAAATCGGCCAGGCGACCAATCCGTGGTGGGTCGAGCATCCGACGCTCAGCAACTATATCGAGCTTCTGACCCAGAACCAGTACCTGATCTTCTTCCGGAACTCTGCGATCGTGTCGGTGTGCGTGGTGGCGGTCACCATGCTAATCAGCGTCACCGCCGCCTTCGCGCTGGCGCGCATGAAGTTCTGGGGTTCGGCCACGCTCGCCACCGGCGTGTTCCTGACCTACCTGGTCCCCGACACGCTGCTGTTTATCCCGCTGTTCAAGATGTTCGCCTTCGTGCGCGACACCTTCGGCATCGAATTGATGAACCACTGGTGGACGCTGATCATCATCTATCCGACGCTTTCAGTGCCGTTCGCCACCTGGATCATGATCGGCTACTTCGCCTCGATCCCGAAAGAGCTCGACGAGGCGGCTCTGATCGACGGCGCCAGCTGGATGCAGACGCTCACCAAGATCTTCATTCCCGTGGCGCTTCCCGGCATCATCGCCGCGACGATCTTCGCCTTCACGGTGTCGTGGGCGCAGTTCCTCTATCCGCTTGCTTTCACGACTTCGACCGACCAGCTCGTCCTGCCGGTCGGCATCGTCACGACCTTGATCAAGGGCGACGTCTTCAACTGGGGGCAGATCATGACAGGCGCGCTGCTGGGTGCGGCGCCGCCACTCATCATCTATGCCTTCCTGATGGACTATTACATCGCGGGTCTAACCGCGGGTGCGACCAAGGGGTAGGGACACAAACAGGGGTAGGGAGCCATGGCTCAGGTAACGCTGCGTAAGGTGGTCAAGAAGTACGATGAGGTGACGGCCGTGCGCGGCATCGACCTCGATATCACCGACAAGGAGTTCATCGTCCTGGTCGGACCGTCCGGCTGCGGCAAGAGCACAACCTTGCGCATGATCGCGGGGCTCGAGGAGATCACCGGCGGCGATATCGCCATCGGCGGCGACGTGGTGAACGACGTGCCGCCCAAGGACCGCGACATCGCCATGGTGTTCCAGAACTACGCGCTCTACCCGCACATGAACGTCTACGAGAACATGTCGTTCGGGTTGAAGCTCAAGCGCACGCCGCGCCAGGAGATCGAGCGGCGCGTCAAGCAGGCGGCTCAGATCCTCGACATCACCGAGCTCCTGGACCGCAAGCCCAAGCAGCTCTCGGGCGGCCAGCGCCAGCGCGTCGCCATGGGCCGCGCCATCGTGCGCGATCCCAAGGTCTTCCTGTTCGACGAGCCGCTCTCCAACCTGGACGCCAAGCTCAGGGTGCAGATGCGCACCGAGATCAAGAAGGTGCACCAGAAGGTGCGCACCACGACGGTCTACGTCACGCACGACCAGGTCGAGGCCATGACCCTCGCCGACCGCGTGGTGGTGATGAATGCCGGCATGATCGAGCAGGTCGGGGCGCCCAACGACCTCTACCATTCGCCGGCCACCAAGTTCGTGGCGGGCTTCATCGGCTCGCCGGCGATGAACTTCATCCCCTGCCAGGTCGAGCAGGCGGCGGGCGCGCTCAACGTGAGGGTGAATGGCTCGCTCGCCTTCCCGGTGCCGGCCAACCGCACGTCGCGTTACAGCGGCCACGTCGGCAAGGGCAACCTGGTGCTGGGCCTCAGGCCCGAGCACATCACCGAGACCAGGCCGCATACCGAGCCCAACCAGCACGACTTCGACATGAAGATCGACGTCGTCGAACCGATGGGTATGGAGACGCTGGTTTACTACACGATCGGCCAGACCGAGGTTTGCGGCCGCGTCAATCCCAATGCCGGCGCGGCGGAAGGCAAGCCCATGAAGCTGCGCGCCGATCTCAACAACATGCACCTGATCGACGACAGCACGGGCAAGGTGCTGTAGGGCGACGACCTCGCACTCTCGTCCCGCGCCGGTGGGCGTGGGCTGATGGTGCGCGACAGGCGTGTCTTAACGTAGGGAGTTACCGAAATGGCGGCGTTGACGGGCAAGGTTGCCTGGGTGACCGGTGCCGGCTCGGGCATTGGCCAGGCGGCGGCGATTGCGCTCGCCAAGGAAGGCGCCATGGTCGTGCTGACCGGGCGCCGCAAGGAACCGCTCGAGGCGACGGCCGCCGCCATCAAGAAGGCGGGCGGCAAGGCCGTGGTGAAGGCAGGCGACCTCATGAAGGGCGCGGCGGTGACGCGTATCGCCGCCGACATCGACAAGCGCTTCGCCCGCTGCGACGTGCTGGTGAACAACGCCGGCCTCAACATCCTGGACCGCCGCTGGGACCAGCTGACGCCGGCCGGGGCCGAGCAGGTGATCGATGGCAATCTCTCCAGCGCCTTCTATTGTTCCGCGGCGGTGCTGCCGATGATGCGCCGACGCAAGGACGGCGTGCTGATCCACACCTCGTCGATGGCCGGCCGCAATCCGAGCCCGCTGAGCGGCGCCGCCTATTCGGCCGCCAAGCACGGCGTGGTGGCGATGAGCCATACCATCAACATGGAAGAGTGTGTGAACGGCATCCGCTCCTGCGTCGTCTGCCCGGGCGAGGTGGCGACGCCCATCCTGGACAAGCGGCCGATCCCGGTCAGCAAGGAGGAGCGGGCCCGCATGGCCCAGTCCGAAGATGTCGGCGACCTGATCCGCTACGTCGCCTGCCTGCCGCCGCATGTGACGATCAACGAGG
>JBPYDO010000340.1:0-15138 GCA_051985755.1 Reyranella sp.
TCGTAGTGATTGTCGCTCAGGGTGAAATAGCCAAACTGCATCGCCCACTCACATTCCCGGGTCGATGAAATGCTCCCGGCTCGGTTCAGGCAGCGCTGCGATCCCCCGCGGTGGAGCGGCTCGTGAAGTTCACGCGAGGCCGCGACGAGAACGTGAACGAAAGAGGCGCTCCGCTCTATCCGATAAGCGAAGGACCTGGCCGAAAGACGCACACTTTCGGCACGGTGATGGCCTTCGAGCGCGCACGTTGACGGCACGGACCGCAACTTCTAGCCTGGATAGCGGTGCGGTTTAGAGGCTGGCCACATGCACGCGACGCCTGCCGCTTCCCAAGCACTTCCCTTCGATACGACCGCAATCGGCGGCGTCGGCGCGCTGTTGCCGCGCCACCCGGCCTTCCGGACCCGCGATCTCGAGCAAGCAAGGGCACATATGAGCAGGGTGTGGGGCGAGCATCGCGTCGCCTACCTGCCGGGGGAACGCCAGCTCGATTTTCGACACCGTGAGGCCAAGCTGGGTTCCATCGCCGTGAATTCGCTGCAATTCGGCGCGGGCGTCACGGTCAACGTCCCACCGTTCGTCGACCTCTACCTTGTCCAATTCACGCTCGCCGGCGGGTGCGAGTTCCGCCAAGGCCAAAGCTCCGTCTACGCGCCTGCCGGTTCGGTCGTCGTCGTCAATCCATTCCAGCCCTTCGAAAAGACCTGGCGTCCCGGGGCGCGTCAACTGATCATTCGGATCGATCGCGACGTGGTAGAACGCGAATTCCGGGCGTTGACGAACTGGGACGGCGCGCTGCGGATTGAATTCGGTTCGATTGCGCTGGACGGCATACCGGGAGCTGGCACGCTCGCACATCTCGCCCGGATGCTGTGCGAGGATCTCAAGAACGTGTCCTCAGGGTTGGAACACCCGCTCGTCCGCGATCGCATTGCCTCGGCTCTGGTATCAACCTTGCTGGTCACGATCCCCCACAACAAGCAAAGAGCGTTAGAAGCCGCTGCATCATCGGTCGCGCCGTTCTTTGTGCGTCGCGCTGAGCAATTCATCGAAGAAAATGCGCGGAACGACATCGATCTTGCCGAGCTGGCCGGGGCGGCGGGTGTCAGTGCGAGAGCGCTGCAAAAGGGGTTTCGTCGGTTTCGAAACACGACGCCGATGACTTATCTGCGGGCGATCCGGCTAGAGTTGGCAAGGACAGAGTTGGCCCAAGCCAAGCGAAACGGGGGCTCCGTTGCCTCGATCGCGCATCTCTGTGGATTCGAACATCTCGGCCGATTTGCAGCGGACTACAAGACTCGCTTTAGCGAATCGCCATCGCAAACCCTTCTCCGCGGCTGTATTTTACGTTCAGCGTGAATTTCGGCTGAAGCGGACCGTTTGCGTGCGGCGTGACCGCAGCGGGCCGAGACAGGCCAGCCCGGAACGCGGAGGATGGCGGGCAGTCTGCGGCGCCCCAATGGGTTGGTAGGGCGCTTCAACTTCTGGCCAGCCGCCGCGGAGGGAACAAAGCACGGGCTCCAGGTGTTACTGGTTTATGCCAGGCGAATTTTCTTCCCAACGCCAAATAACGCATGCCGGGCCGGAGATCGGCAGCTCACCGGCACGGGGCAAGCGCGAGCCAGCGAAACGCGGCAGGGCCCACTCGCAGGTTCGCGGGAGCAAGGTGCCCAAAAACTCCCGGTCAGGACGCGGGCACGATGCCTTGACGGCAAGGCGGGTTCTGATCGTCGAGGATAACCATCTGCTCGCCGAGGAACTGCGGGACATCATGGCCTTGGCCGGCTGCGCGGTCATTGGACCGATCTCCAGCGCGGCAGAAGTGCTTGACCTCGTGGGCCGTGAGCCGATCGATGGTGTTCTGCTCGACGTGAACCTCAGCGACTCGACCTCCCACAAGGTGGCGAAAGAATTGCGGCGGCGCCGCATTCCGTTCGTCGTCGTCACGGGCTACGAACACCAGTACCTGGAGCCCGAACTGCGTAACGCTGCCTATGTCGGCAAGCCGGTCAAACCCGACGAGCTCCTGGAACGGGCCCGCAGGGAATTCGGATAAGAACCTATTAGGGCTTCAGGTCACCACCATCTCGCCGAGATAAGCCTGGCGGATCAGGTCGTTCTGGCGCAATTCGGCGGGCGCGCCGCTCAGCACCACCTGGCCGGTCTGCAGGACGTAGGCGCGGTGCGCGATCGAGAGTGCCATGTTGGCGTTCTGCTCGACCATGAAGATGGTGGTGCCCTGGCGGTTGATCGTCTGGACGATGTCGAAGACCTGCTCGACCAGGACCGGCGCCAGGCCCATCGATGGTTCGTCCATGCACAGGAGCTTGGGTCGGGTCATCAGTGCGCGGCCGATCGCCACCATTTGCTGCTCGCCGCCCGACAAAGTGCCGGAGAGCTGCTTCAGCCGCTCCTTGACGACGGGAAAGAGCTTGAAGACGCGCTCGAGATCCTCCTCCAGTTCGGGACCGCGCTCGCGCGTATAGGCGCCCATCTCCAGGTTCTCTTGCACCGTCATGCGGGGAAAGAGACGCCGCGCTTCCAGAACTGGGGCGATGCCACGGCGCACGCGATCGGCGACGCTGACGCCGGAGAGCGACTGGCCCTGGAACAGGATCTCGCCGCGACGTGGCAACACCACCCCCATGATGGCCTTCATGGTCGTCGACTTGCCGGAAGCGTTGCCGCCCAGAAGGCAGACGATCTCGCCTTCGCCGATGCGGTAGTCGACCGACTTAAGGACGTGCAGGTCGCCGTAGTAGGTGTCGACGCCGCGGAATTCGAGCAGGTCAGGCAACTTTCGCGCTCCTGCCGAGGTAGGCTCGGATCACCTCTTCGTCGCGCCGCACCACATCGGGCGGACCTGAGGCGATCACCTCGCCATGGTCGAGCACGACGACGTTGTCAGCGAGGTTCACGACCACATCGAGCTTGTGCTCGATCAAGACGATGGTCAGCCCGAGCTTGTTGAGGCTCTTGATCTGGTCGGCGAGCTCCAGCGTCTCGGCCGGGTTCATGCCGGCCGTCGGCTCGTCCAGCAGGAGCAGCTTCGGCCGAGTGGCAATTGCGCGGGCGATCTCAGTCCGCCGACGATTGGCGTAGGAGAGGCTGGAGGTGACGTGATTGACGCGCGGCACAAGGCGGTTACCGAACACCGACAGGATCTCCATCGCCTGCTCGCGCGCGGCGTGTTCCTCGCGGCCAGTATGCGGCGGCCGCACCACGGCGCCGACCAGCCCCGTGCGCAGCCTGGAGTGCATGCCGACCAACACGTTCTCGAGCACCGTCAGGTTGGGAAACAGGCGCAAATTCTGGAAGGTGCGGGCGATGCCGCGCTCCAATACGCGATGGGCTGGCAGGCCGGCGATTTCCTCGCCCGCGAATCGCACGCTGCCGGTGTACCCCTCCAACAGGCCGGTGACTGCATTGAACAGGGTGGACTTGCCCGACCCATTGGGCCCGATTACGGCGAGGATGCCGTGCGCCGGAACTGACAGAGACACCGAGCGCAGCGCGACCAGTCCGCCAAACCGAACGGTCAATCCCTCGATCTCGAGCAGGGGCCCGGTTCGTTTCTCGTCGACCGAGCCCAGGCCGGAGAGGGTTTCGAAGCCGCCGCGCGATACCTGCGCCGCCTGCTCGTCCAGGCTGAGCGCGGCGACACGGCGTGAGGCGGGAATCAACCCCTGTCGCCGGAAAAGCATCATGAACACGAGGATCAATCCGAAGATCAGCTCGATCGACTGTGCCAGCTGGATGTGCTGCAGCCACTCGATATCGATCAGCTCGCCCAGGGCGTTCAGCCAGCCCGTCAGGTCCTGCAGCACCCACGACTGCAGGATCTGCAGGATCAGGGCCCCGGTCACCACGCCCCAGACATTGCCCATGCCGCCGAAGACGATCATGACCAGCAGCATCACCGACACCGGGAACATGAACATCTCCGGAGTGGCAGTCTGCAGCTTGGCGACATAGAGCGTGCCGGTCGCACCGGCGAAAGCTGCGCCCATCGCGAAGGCCATCAGCTTGTAGCGCACGCGGTCGACGCCCATGGCCGCAGCGCCGATCTCGTCCTCGCGGATGGCCATCCACGCGCGCCCGATCCGCGACGTCTTCAGTCTTTGGCTGAGGAACATCAGGAAGACCACGAGCGCCAGCCCGACGTAATAGTAGGGGGTGGAGTCGACGCCGAATTCGTAGCCGAAGAACACCGGCGGAAGGACGCCGTTCAGCCCCTGGGCGCCGTTGGTGACGGTCGGCGAGTTGCGGGCGACGATCGGCACGATCTCGCCGAACCCCAGTGTGACGATCGCCAGGTAGTCGCCCTTGAGCCTGAGCGTCGGTGCGCCGAACAGGATGCCGAAGAAGGCGGCGATGATCGCCGAGATCGGCAGCATCAACCAGAACGACACCTGGAAATGGACGGTGCCGTTGAGTTGAGAGACCAGGCCGAGCCACGCGAAGGGCTGCCAGAAGCTGCTCCACGCAGGGTGGAGCTGGAACGAGGCGAGGGCGCCGTAGGAATAGGCGCCGATCGCGAAGAACGCGGCATAACCGAGATCGAGCAGTCCCGCGAAGCCGACGACGATGTTGAGGCCGAGCGCAAGGGAGGCGAACGACAAGGCGTTCGCCGCCGCGTCGATGTCGCCGTCGTTGTTGACCAACGGCGGAAACAGAACGGCGATCAGCAAGATGCAGGAGATGGCGGCGAATTGGCTACGCGGCGCCGCCGCCGTGGCGCGCACCCGTGACGCTGCGCCGACCCAGGGCGCCGGCAGCTTGACCTGAACCGTCATGTCAGCCCAACACCGTCAGGATTTGGTCGGCGCTGCGCGGCCGAGCAGGCCGGAGGGCTTGAAGACAAGAACGAGCACCAGGATTGAAAAGATGATGACGTCAGTCCACCGGACGGCAATGAACTGCCCGCCCAGGGTCTCGATCAGCCCGACCAGGACGCCGCCCACCATCGCGCCGGTGACGCTGCCGATGCCGCCCAGGACCGCCGCGGTGAAGGCCCTGAGGCCCGCGCTGTAGCCGATCAGGAAGCTCGTGTAGTTGTAGTAGAGGCCGAAGATCAGCGCCGAGGCGCCCGCCAGCGCCGAGCCCAGGAAAAACGCGGTCATGATCACCCGGTCAACGTCGACCCCCATCATCCGCGCCGCCTCGCCGTCCTGCGCGGTCGCTCGCATCGCCTTGCCGAGCCGGCTGCGACTGACGAAGAATTGCAGTCCGATCATCAGCGTCAGCGACACCGCCCAGATCAGCAGCTGGCGTAGATCGAAGCTGGCGCCGGCCACCTGCCACTGCACGGACGGCATGGGGTTCGGATAGTTCTTGGCATCGGCGCCGGCGCTCAGCAGGACGACGTTGAACAGGATGTAGGACACTCCGATTGTCGTGATCATCCCGGTGGTGCCGCGGACGCCGCGCAGCGGTCGCAGTGCGATTCGCTCTATGGCGACGCCGAGCAGGCCCGAGCCCAGCATGGCCACCACGAAGGCGAAGGCGAGCGTGCCGTACAGGGCCAGGCCGGTCATGACCTGGCTCTGCCCGGACAATCCCAGAGCCTCGAGCGCCCACATGCCGAGGAAGGAGCCGATCATGAACACATTGAAGTGCGCGAAGTTGATCAGCTCCATGATGCCGTAGACCAGCGTGAAGCCGATCGCCAGCAGCGAGTACATCGCCCCCAGGCTGAGGCCGTTGATGACCTGCTGGAGGATGACCGTGGAGTCGTCCATGAATGACGCCGGGGCTTACGAAGTCTGCGGCGCCACTCCGAGATACTTGTACTGGTGCAGCGAATCCTCGACCGGATATTGCGGGTTGTAGTGCGCCTTGAAGACGCTGACTGTCCGGCTCTTGATGTCGCCGTATTGGTCGAAGCTCACGACGCCCTGCAGGGTCTTCAGCTCGCTGGACTGGATCGCATCGCGCACCGCCGAGCGCGTGACCGGCTTGCCCGATTCCGCGACCCGCTTGATGGCGTCAAGAATGACCAGCATCCCGTCGTAGGCCGTGAATGAGTAGGCACCTGGACCCTGCTTGTACTTCTCCGTGTAGCGCTTGATCCACGGCTGGACGTCGGGATTGTCGGCAATGTAGGGCGCCGCGATCGTGGCGTACCAGCCTTCCATCGCGGGAAAGCCCGAGCCCTTCAGCATCGGTGCGCCATACGCGCCATCGCCGCCGGCTTTGATGATCTTGGGCAGGATGTTGTACGACTGCTTGGCCAACTTCACTCCGGCCAGCGACGTGCCGCCGTAGTAAAGCGCATCTGGGTTGAGCCCTTTGATCTTGGTGAGGATGGTCGTGTAGTCGGCCTCTTTGGGATCGAGCTGGTCGTGGCCGAGCACGGTCATGCCGTTCTTCTTGGCCTGGGCTTCGAAGGCATTGGCCATGCCGACGCCGTAGGCGCCGCTGTCGTCCAGGATATAGACCTTCTTCACGTTCAGGGTCTTGGCGAAGTAGTTCGCCATGTTCGGGCCCTGATAGGCGTCGGTCGTCACCGTACGGAAATAGATCGCCCGACCCTTGGGAACGAACTGCGAGGCGAATTTCGGATCGGTGATGTCGGGATTGGTCGAGGAGGGGGTAATCGTCGCGAGATCGCCCTGGGACAGGATCGCGGCCATCGCCTTGCCGCTGCCGCTCATCTCCGGCCCCACATTGGCGACGACGCTCTGATCGGCCACCAGCTTCCGGGCATTGGTCGCGGATTGCGCCGGATCGTACTGACCGGCCGACGTCGTGCCGTCGTCGAGCACCATCACCTTGATCTTGTAGCCGGCGACGCCGCCCTTGGCGTTGGCATCGTCCACCGCCATCATCGCGCCGTTCTTGATCAGGATGGCGCCTTCGGCGTCCGCCCCGGTCAACGGAACGTCGATGCCGACGGTCAGGGTTTTGTCGGCCGCGAAGGTGACCTTGGAGCGCGCGGCCAGCCCGGCAGAGATGGTGGCTGCGGGCAAATACGCAATAAGAGCGCGGCGGGTCGTCATGATTTCCTCCCAGGAAAAGTCGAAACGCGAAGCCCAATGGTTATTTGAGCAAGTTTTGCGCCAATGACGGAATACGGCAAGGGGAGTCTGGTAGCAAAAACCGGCCGCCGATCCGTCAATACACGGCCTCGAGGATAGGCACGATTTCCTGAGCCCCGTTGATCGTCCGCGGGTTGCTGAAGGTCCAGTCGTCAAGCATGCAGTTCGTGGCAATACGGTGCAGATCGTCCCGCTTTACGCCGACGTCGCGCAGCCGCCGCGGCAGGCCAAGGCCGGCGATGAAGCCGTCAAGCACCTCGGCTGCGGGCCGGCCGGCCGCGCCCAGCGCGGCGCTGATCTCCATCTGGCGATCGGCATTGACCTCGGCGTTGAACGCCAGCACGGCCGGCAGCATGACACACGAGGTGTAACCGTGCGGCACGCCGGCGCTGCCGCCGAGCACATGGCCGATGGCGTGGCTTGCCCCCATGCGCGTGCCGCTGACGATGCCGGTCATCGAGATCCAGGCGCCGATCTGGCAATCGAGCCGCGCCGCGAGGTCGGCCGGATCGCGCTTCACCGCCGGCAGCCCGCGCCCGAGCAGGCGCAACGCCTGCAGGGCGGTGCTGTCGGTGTAGGCGTTGCCGTCGATCGAGCAGTAGGTCTCGACGGCGTGATCGACGGCGCGAATGCCGGTCGAGAGCCACAGCCACTCAGGCGTGTGCCGGGTGATGGCCGGATCGAAGATCACCGCGAGCGGGATCAGGCCGGGATGAATGTAGGCCTGCTTCAGCCGCAGCCTGGGCTCGGTGACGCCGGCACGCGCGTTGAATTCGCCGCCGCTGAGCGTGGTCGGCACGCAGACCTGCCGCACGCGCGGCGCTCGGTACTGCGGGAAGGTCCGCTTGCCGGTCGTCTCGTCGACCACGGTACGGAAGGGTTCCAGTCCGTCGGGCTCGCGAATGTCGTGTTCCAGGCAGATCGTGACCGCCTTGCCGCCGTCGGTCGCCGACCCGCCGCCGACGCTCAGCAGCAGGTCGCAGCCGGCCTCGCGCGCCTTGTTGGCGCAGGCGACCACCGCGTCGCGCGGGCTGTGGGCCGGCATTTCGTCGTGCACGCCTGCATAGCGCGACCCCAGCGCACTGGCGATCTGCCGGACGGCATCGGTCTTACGGTTGAGCGTGCTGCCGGCCAGGATGAACACCCGCTTGGCCCCGAGGCGGTAGGCGGTTTCCACGACGGCAGCGGCTGCCGGCCGGCCGAACACTACGCGATCCATTCCCGTGAAGACGATTTCGCCGGCGTGCATGGTCTAGCTCTGCTCGATGATCTTTTGAAAGCAGATCGAGCGCGTGTCGCGATAGCCCAGGTGCTCGTAGAACTGCCTGACCGCGGCGTTGTCCGCTCGAACGAGAAGCTGCACTTTCCATACGCCACGCTGGGCCAGCCAATTTTCGGCAGCTTCCATCATCGTGCGGCCGAGACCGCTGCCCTGCCGCGCCGGATCGGCGGCGACGTAGTACACCCAACCGCGATGGCCGTCTTCGCCAACCATGGCCGAGGCGACGATGCGTCCGTCGAGCTGGGCGACCAGCACCGTCGAGTGCGCGTCGCGGCGGGCAAATGCGATATCGCGCAAGGGGTCGTTCCATGGCCGCGCAACGCCAGCCGCGTGCCACAGCGCGACCACCTGCTCGGTGTCGGCATCGGTCATGTCGCGGATTGCAGGGTCAGTCAAAGTGGCCTCTGTTCACCAGCCGAGATCGCGTTTGATGCGCGAGGCGAGCTCGAGATGCCGCTCATGATTGCCGGCGAAGCGCAGCATGATGTGCGTGGCGCCGGCGTCGGCGTAGCTCTTGATCCAGGCCGCGGCGCCAGCCGAGGGACCGGCGAAACTGCGCTGGCGGGCGCGCATGCCGGCGGCCGGCACGCCGTAGTAGTTGGCAAGGTAGGAATCGATCTTGGCATCGGCGCGCTTGGCGTCATCGTCGATGGCGAGGGT
Organism: Reyranella sp.; assembly: GCA_051985755.1. Taxonomy (GTDB): domain Bacteria; phylum Pseudomonadota; class Alphaproteobacteria; order Reyranellales; family Reyranellaceae; genus Reyranella. Next base: position 8,983 of record JBPYDO010000340.1, read on the forward strand.
GAGATACATGGCGCCGACGATCGCCTTTGGATCGCGGCCGGCGGCGCGTGCCGCGGCGCGGACCTCCTCGAGTTGCGCGGGATATTCCTGCGGCGTCGGCAGGTTGGGGAACCAGCCGTCATAGAGCCGGCCAGTGCGCTCGCGGCCGGCCGGCAGGCCACCGCCGAACCAGATCGGCGGGCCGCCGGGACGGTGCGGCGTCGGGCCGACCGTGCCTTGTTCGACTTTCCAGAGACCGTTCCAATCGACAGGCTTGCCACTCCATAGAGCCTTGCAGAGTCGCATCGCTTCGTTCATGCGCCCGACCCGCTTGTCGAAAGGCACGCCGGTGGCGGTGAACTCGCGGCGAATTGCCGGCATGTCCGCGGCGATGCCGATCCCCAGGATCAGGCGACCCTCCGAGACCCGGTCGACGGTCGCCACCTGGTGCGCCAGCAGCACCGGATTGCGCAGGGCGGGCAAGAGGACCGCGGTGCCGAGCTCGGGCTTCCGCGTCCGTGCCGCCACCGCCGCCAAGAGGGTGAGCGGATCGTGGCGCGGCCGGGCCGTCACCGAATCGCCGACCCAGATCGAATCGAAGCCCAGTGCCTCGGCACGCTCGGCAAGCGCTAGTAGCGAGCCGGTCTCGTGATGGTTCTCCATGACGCGCTCGCGCGTCGGCAGCAGGTATCCGAGTTTCGGCATGGCTGATTCCCTCTCGCGCTCGATCATAACCCAAGATGATCGGCCGGCCGGCGTCTGTATAATGGAGGTAACCAGAAGAGGGGAAGGAAATGCAGACAGGAAGCCAGTCAGCGGCCGGCACCCAGGCCGGCATAGCGTTCGTCGGCTGCGAGATGATGAGTGCTGCGCACGCGGCCGCCTCGCAGCCACAGGGCCACGGCCACGCCCATGCGCACAGCGGGCCGCGCCGGCGCGAGGTTGCGGTCAACGGCAAGCGGGTCAAGACCATCGACGTGCACGCCCATTGCTGCGTGCCGGCGGCGATGGCGGTGATCAAGCATCCGCTGGAGGCGCCGGGCCTCTTGATGGACGACACCAGCACGCGCATCGCGGCGATGGACGCGCAGGGCATCGACGTCGAGGCGCTCAGCATCAATCCATACTGGTATCGCTCCGACCGCGACGCGGCGGCCAAGCTGATCAAGATCCAGAACGAGACCATGGTCGAGTTCTGCGCCAAGAATCCCGACCGCTTCGTTGCCTTCGCGACAGCAGCGCTGCAGCATCCAGATCTCGCCGCCGAGCAGGTCGAGTACGCGGTCAAGAAGCTCGGCTATCGCGGCGTCGGCGTGGGCGGCAGTGTAGCCGGCGAGGAGCTCGCCAACCCGCGCTTCCATCCCTTCTGGGCCAAGTGCGAGGAGCTGGGCGTCCTGGTCTTCATGCATCCGCTCGGCACGCGCGAGCTCGAGCCAAGCGGCCGCCTGGACGGCAGCGGCCTTCTCACGAACACCATCGGTAATCCGCTCGAGACCACGATCGCGCTGTCGCATCTGATCTTCGAAGGCACGCTCGATCGTTTCCCCGGCTTGAAGATCTGCGCCGCACATGGCGGCGGCTTCCTGCCGTCCTATGCCAACCGCTCGGACGCCGTGATCCGCACTTTCCCCCAGCGCGTCGGCTCGCTGCCCAAGAAAAAGCCGACGGCCTATCTCAAGGACGGCCAGCTCTATTTCGACACCATCGTCTTCACTCCCGAGGCGCTGCGCCATCTGATCGCCGAAACCGGTCCCGACCGCATCATGGTCGGCACCGACTATCCCTTCCCCTGGACCAGCACCGAGGTCGACCTGGTGCTGAACACGCCCGGCCTCAGCGACGAGCAGCGCGTGGCGATCCTGGGCGGTACGGCTGCCAAGCTGCTGGGGATCAAGTAGCGGGTTCCTCCCCTGAAGACGGGGGAGGAAAGCGTAGCAGCCCAGCGCTTTTGGAATACGACGGGCCGGAGGAAGGCTAGTACCCTTGGGCACCCTTCCGGAGGAATCGATGACCTACGACCTCGTCATCAAGAACGGCACCGTCGTCGACGGCACCGGGGCCAAGCGCTACCAGGCCGACGTGGCGATCGCGGCCGGCAAGGTGGCCGAGATCGGCAAGGTCAAGGACGGCGCCAGGCGCACCATCGATGCCGGCGGGCTGGTTGTGGCGCCGGGTTTCGTCGATCCGCACACCCACTATGACGCGCAGATCTGCTGGGATGGCGCGGTCACGCCCTCGTCGTGGCATGGCGTCACCAGCGTGGTGATGGGCAATTGCGGCGTCGGTATCGCGCCCTGCAAGCCCGCGGCACGCCAGATCGCCATGCGCGACCTGGTGAATGTCGAGGGCATTCCCTTCGATGTGCTCAACAAGGGCATCACCTGGGATTGGGAGACCTTCCCGCAGTTCATGGATGCGGCCGCGGCGCGCAAGCCGTCGCTCAACCTCGCTTTCATCGCGCCGCTGACGCCGTTCCGCCATTACGTGATGGGCGAAGCGTCGATCGAGCGCTCGGCCACTGCCGAGGAGACGGCGAAGATCGCCAAGCTGATCGGCGAGGCGATGGATGCCGGCGCGCTCGGCTTCTCCTCGACGACGCTCAATCAGCATCTCGGCTTCGAGGGCAAGCCACTGGCCTGCCGCAACGCCAGCCGCGAGGAGCTCGCGGCCTATTCCCATGAGCTGAAGAAGCGCGGTAAGGGCGCGATCGAGATCGCGCTCACCCGCCAGGTCGGCGTGCTGGAGCAGGACCAGTGCGACTTGCTCGACTTCCTGCTGACCCAAAGCGGTCGGCCGGTGACCTTCATCGCCCTGTTCGATCGCGACGACATTCCCGAGGCGGTGCGCAACACGTTGCGTCTTGCCGCGCCGATGATCGCCAAGGGTGCGCGGCCACAGACTTCGCCGCTGCCGCTGACACGCGAAGTCGACATGAAGAACCCGTTTTCCTTCGCGTCCTTCCCGTCGTGGAAGCGCGTGTTCCAGGACACCTCGAAAGACGCGCAGAAGAAAGTGTATGCCGACCCGGCTTTCCGCAACGCGTTCCGCCACGACCTCGAGAACCCGACCGGGTTCGGCAACTGGGGCCGCATCGGCGTCTACGCCGTCAAGAACCCGGCGCTGAAGCCGCTCGAGGGCCGGCCGATCGCCGACATCGCCAAGGAGCAGGGCAAGGACGGCGTCGATGCCTTTCTCGACCTGGTGTTGGCCGACAACATCGAATGCGAGCTCACCATGGCCTCGTGGAACACCCGCGAGGACCGCATGTGCGAGCTTCTGAACAACAAGGCCATCCTGATGGCGCTGGGCGACGGTGGCGCGCATGTCGACATGCTGTGCGACGCCGGCTACCCGACCTATCTGCTGGGCACGTGGGTGCGCGAGAAGCAGGCGATCACCCTGGAGGAGGGCGTGCGCAAGCTCACCTCGGATCCGGCCGATCTGTTCGGCCTCAAGGATCGCGGCCGCCTCGCCAAGGGCGCGCCGGCCGATGTGGCGATCTTCGATGCCGACAGCATCGGCTCGAAGAATCACGGCGAGCGCCGCTACGACCTGCCGGGCGGCGCCAAGCGCATCGTCATGCCGTCGAAGGGCGTCGAGTACACGGTGGTCAACGGCGCCGTTACCTGGGAGCAGGGCAAGCTCAACGACGCCAAGGCTGGCAAGGTGCTGCGCAGCTAGGCGAGGGCGGCATCGATGCGCAAGCCGTTGCGGCTGGGCGTCGCCTACGACTTTCGCAATCCGCCCGAATCGGGACTCGGCCACCACGATCTCTACGCCGCGATCCTCGATCAGGTCGCGTGGCTCGACGGGCTGGGCCTCGATCTGGTGTGGTTCACCGAGCACCATTTCATCGAGGACGGCTATCTGCCGTCATGGATTCCGGTCGCCGCGGCGATGGCGGCGCGCACCAAGCGCGTGCGCTTTTCCTGTGACGTTTGCCTGCTGCCGTTCAACCACCCGCTGCGGCTGGCCGAGGACCTGGCGGTGCTCGACAATATCAGCGGCGGCAGGGTCGAGATCGGCGTCGGCATGGGCTACGCGCCGCACGAGTTCCGCGGCTTCGGCCTGCCGGTGCCGCGTCGCGTCTCGTTGACCGACGAAGGCATCGCCGTGCTGCGCCGCGCCTTCACGGGCGAGAAATTCAGCTTCAAGGGCAAGCGCTACGACTTCCAGGACGTCAAGATCACGCCCGGCTACGTGCAGGCCGGCGGGCCGCCGCTCTGGGTCGCGGCAATGGGCGAGCCGGGGGCGCGCCGTGCCGCCCACTATCGGACCAACCTATTGCCGCAAGGACCGCGCGTCAGCACGCTCGACGCCTGGACGGCAAAGCTCAGGGAAGAGGGCGCCGACCCTCATTCGTTCCGCGTCGGCATCATCCGGTCCTGCCTGGTCACCGACAATCGCGAGCGCGATTGGGCGGCGGTGCGAATCGCCGAGCGGCGGCGCATGGAGGTCTATAACCGCTTCCGCGAGGAGGCCGGCGGCCATGGCGGTGTCGCCGGCATCACCGAGGAGATGCGCATCCCGCAGACCTGGGTGGTGGGCGACGTCGAGCATTGCGTGACCGAGCTCAGCGCTTTCATCGAGGAGTACAGGCTCACCGACATCGTGAGCTGGGCGGTGCCGCCCGGCATGAAGCCGGAAGAGATGAACGCCAGCCTCGAGCGTTACGCCCGCGACGTGGCACCGAGGCTCAAGGCACGATTTGGCGGACGCGCCTAGCTTAAGGGTGCGGGCCCCAGGGCGCCGCGTTCAGGAGCTTGACCTCCTGCGTCATGACCAACGGCCGGAACTTCGGAACAAAGCCTTCGGTGAAGTCCTTGTTGGCGAACACGGCGGCCCAGTGGGCGCGGCGGCCGGCATCGTCGTCGAACTTCCAGAGATGGACGAGCTGGTTAATCGTGCCGGTATCGCCCTGGAAATAGCCGATCAGGTGCTTGTCGTGGCCGCCCTTGTGCAGGGCCGGGAAACCCAGCTCCTGATAGAGCTTGGTCGCCTCGGCCATCTTGCCGACATAGAGCGTGTAGGTCCTGAGTTCATACAGAGCGATCGTTACGCCGCCTTGATGTTCGAGCGCTTCACGTGGTCGAGGTTCTTGCCTTCGATGCGCACCAGCTTGGTGAGGCTGTCGCGCTTGGGCGAATGGATCACGCCGACGTCGTAGAGGTGCGCGTCGCCCGGCCGCATGACGTAGACCTTGTCGGGTTTCACCAGGGTGGGAGAGGTGCCGTCGCCCTTCTGCACGACCTTCCAGTCGGTCATCTCGGTGTCGCCGACGGCGACGCCGTAGATCGCCCAGCTCGAGCCATGGTCGTGCGGCGAGCCGTGCACCGGCTTTTCGTAGACATGGCCGCAGATGCAGAAGCCGAGCTCGGGATCCTCGTACAGCACCTTGCGCGGCTTGCACTGGTCGGCCGTCAGGTGCTTGTCGACGAAGTCCCTGTCGCGCAAGGCCTTGGAGACGAGCTTGCACACCGCCTCCTTGCCCGGCGTGCCCGGATTGGCCTTCAGGGCCTGGCGGATGTCGCTGCCGAATTGCTCTAGCGAATAGCTCATATTCTTCTCCCGCCGGTGGCGCGCCGAGACATGTCGTGAGCCTATGATTACCATCCGTCAGGCTCTGGCCGGTAGGCCATAACGGCAGAGGTGGGAGGAGTTTTGGACATGCCGACGATCGACGCCCAGGTGCACTGCTACGAGCGCAATCATCCCGGCCGGCCTTGGCATGCCGTGCTCGCGGGCCCGCCGCAGGTCACGGGCGAGGACATGGTGAAAGCCATGGACTCCGTGGGAGTCGATGGCGCGATCCTGGTGTCCGTCTACACGATGTACCGCTGGGACGCGTCCTACGCGGTCGCGGTGCACAAGGCCCATCCCAATCGCTTTGGCCTCGTGAAGCCGGTCAACGCCAACGACCCCAAGGTCGAGGGCGTGATCGCCGAATGGGCGGCCATGCCGGGCACCATCGCCATTCGCATCATGATGACGCCCGAGATCTCCATCGATGCGGCCGACCCCGGGATCAATCGCATCCTCGCCGCGGCCGCCAAGCACGATTTGCCGGTCAACATGCTGGCGCGCGACCGGCTCGAGCAGGTGGGCCAGCTCGCCAAGCGCAATCCCAACACGCAGATCGTGATCGATCATCTCGGCCTCGAGCAGCCGATGCAGCCG
>JBPYDO010000341.1:0-10654 GCA_051985755.1 Reyranella sp.
GGCGGAAGCCTTCCTTCTCCATCATCGCCAGATGCCGCTTCTGCAGGTGGACATAGACCTTGGTGTAGCCCTTGCGCTGGGCGAAGCGCTTGGCCCAGGCATTGATCTCGTGATGGATGCCGAGCCCGCGGTAGCGCTTCAGCACCACGCAGCGCTCGAACTTGCAGAACGACTGGAACCAGCGCAGCCGCATCGTGCCGGCGGGCTCGCCGTCGACATACATGATGATGTGCGCGGCGGCATAGTCGTTGCCGTCGAACTCCTCCCAGTAGGGACAGGCCTGCTCGCCCATGAACACGGCGGCGCGCAGCGCGAAGCATTGCATGAGCTCGTCGGACGTCGACGCAAGCTTGACGGTGACGACGGGGTGGTTCGAAAGCCCCGCCGGGTGTTGAAGTGACATCCTCCCTAATCCCCCTCCGTCAGCACGCCGTTGTTGTTCCGGAAACGGCGGCCCCCAACCGCCACCACCGGGACATTGGCCGTGAGTTGAGACAACACGTCGGTCACCACACCCGAAGTCATCCCCTTCGCACCCCTGCGGATCGCCGTCGCTGAGACGCCGTCCCGCCGCAGGATTCGCCACGGATAGATCCATCCGCATTCGTCGTAAATCTGGCGCACAAACATGCCGCCATTATCCGTCCCATGCAGGCCGTGCAGGCGCTTGCCTCGATGGACCTTCTTGATCGCCCCGATCACGCCCTGGAAGCCGTTGCTCTCGTAGGTTTCGCGCATGAAGGCAACCTCGACGCGCTCGGCGATGCCCGCTTCGACCACCGCCAGTTCGATCAGCGCCTTGCGTGTCTCCGGCGGCAGGAACATGCGGCCGGTGGGGAAGTAGTCGACATTGACATCGGCCTTGTCCGTCGTCTCGTAGATCTGGAAGCCGTTCTCCAGGCGCGCCACGCGCAATTGCCCCTTGCGGAAGGCCTCGGCGTGCAGGCGCGGGATCAACGTTGGATGGATGATGATCTTGTCGAGCCCACGCTCCTCGAGCGCCCGCCGTACCATGGCGAGATGGGTATTGTGGAAGGGGTTGAAGGTCCCGAAGAACAACCCGATGCCCCCCTTGGGCGCCAGCTGAGAGCGGATGTCGGACAAGAGCCCGATGCCGAAGAGGATCGTCCCCAGCCCATAGCCGATGATCAGGAAGGCCTCGCGCGCGAAAGGTACGCCCGCCGTGCCGAGCGCCGTCAGCACGAGGTTGCCGGATACTCCCACCAGCACGTTGCGGTTCATGTCGCCGATGCCGCGCTGGAAGAGATAGACGCTGAGATATTGCAGGCCCTGGGAGGCGAGCGAGGTCGCGAGCGCCGCGCCGTCGACGCCGCCAACCGAAGCTAAGCCCAATCGGTTTAGCGCTCCCCCCCATAGCAACTCCGAAAAGACCGCCACATTGAACGCGAATTGGGGGAAGAATCGCCCGAGCCGGCCGGCCGTCACGAAGCCAAAGCGGTTGTTGGCCCACAACTCCGCTTTGTTGCTGAGCTTGACGTAGGTCGGGAGAAAGACCCCGATGAAGAATGACACGCCGATCAGTGCGGGGTTAGCCCAACTGTCGTCCGCGTACGCATAGCTCAAGTACGAAAGAAGGCCGACAAAGGCCCCGATGCGCGTCGATGGACTGCGCACGTATCGCGTGAATTTGGCGGCCAAGCCCGCGAGGGCCATCCCCTTACTCTCTGAGCCGGCTAAGGCCACAGAAGCTCCCCGTTTCGACGTCAATCGCTGAAATGACTAAGGATTGATTGACTAACGAATAGGAGCCCTACATACAGGGGGTAGGTCCTTGACCGGATCGTGGGCAATACCGGCTAAAGCCTACAAAAGACACACAAAACGACATTCCACAGGCAATGATGTACGATAAACCACGGGGGGCCCTCAAAGTAAACGTTTCGGCTCCGTGCACTTTGTATCGATTGTAGCGATGGCCATTATTTCACCTCGCAAGAGCAAAGCGCCGAATATTCTCGGCGATTGGGATGATGTCAGATTTTTTCTAGCCGTCGCCAAGACCGGCAGCTTCAGCGCGGCTGCCACCCAACTCAACACCAAGCAGACGACGGTCGGCCGCCGCATCCAGGCACTTGAGCGCCGGCTCGGGGCCAAACTGTTCGATCGTCATCGGCACGGCATGGAAGTGACGCCAGCGGCGCGCGGCGTGCTGGTCCAGGCCGAGTCGATGCTGTCGAACGCCACCTCGATCGAGCGCCATCTGGCCGGCCTCGATCGCGAGATGTCGGGCGTGGTGCGCGTCGCGGCGACGGAAGGTCTCGCGGCGCAATGGCTGGTGCCGCGGCTCACCGAGCTCCGCCGGCTGCATTCCGACATCATCGTCCAGGTCATCGTCGGCGACCAGGTGCTCGACCTTGCGACGCGCCAGGCCGACCTCGCCATCCGCTATTTCCGCCCGACCTCCAACCAGTTGGTCGCGGCGCGGGTCGGCCAGTTCAGCATGTCGATCTTCGCTGCGCCGAACTACATCGAGCAATACGGCCTGCCGCAGAAGCTCGAGGATCTGCGCGACCATCACATCGTCGACCACACGACCTTGCATGCCCTGCCGGCCATGAAGCCGTGGACCGAAGTGGTCGAGCGCAGCACCAACGTCGTGCTGCGCACCAATTCCTCGCACTCGGCGATGGAGGCGGTGAAAGAGGCTTGGGGCCTGTCGGTCTTCCCGAGCTACTCAAGCAAGTCGGCGAACATCGTGGAAGTGCCGATCGACCTCGGCATCGTGCGCGACATCTGGCTGGTCAGCCACGAGGAGACCAACAAGGGTGCGCGCATCCGCGCGGTGATCGACTACATCCGCGAGAAGTTCCGCGAGGACGAGCGCGAGTGGTTCAGCATCCCCTCGACCCGTTCCGCGCAGGTCGCGGCCTAGCCTTCCTCTTTCGATTTGCTCTGGCGCCGCTATTGGCGGCGCTTCTGGCGTTCGGCAGCGCGGCTGCGCAGGACAGGTTTCCCGGGGTCACCTGGGATCGCGTCGCGCCGGCGCAAAGCGGCTGGTCCGAGAGCGGTCTTGCCGAAGCCCGCAGATTTTCCGAGCAGCTGCACGCCACCGCCGTCGTTGTCGTCCACCGTGGCGCCGAGGTCGCCGAATGGGGCGATATCCAGAAGCGCACCGAGCTCGCCTCGGTACGCAAAAGCCTGCTTAACGCCCTGATCGGCATCGCGGTGGCCGAGCACAAAATCTCGCTCGACAGCACGCTCGCCGAACTGAAAATCGACGACAATCCCCCTGCCCTAACCGAGGTCGAGAAGCAGGCGACGGTGCGCATGCTGCTGCAGGCGCGCTCAGGGGTCTATCACCCGGCGCTTTACGAGACCGCCGCCATGGCCCGAGCCCGCCCGGCCCGCGGCAGCCATGCACCCGGCACGTTCTGGTACTACAACAACTGGGATTTCAACGTGCTGGGCACGATCTACGAGCGCGCGACCGGAACCGGCATTTATGACGCGCTCGACCGCCTGATCGCCCGGCCGATCGGAATGCAGGACTACCACCCCGCCGACGGCCAATATTTTTATGGGCCTGACTCGACTCATCGCGCCTATCCCCTGCGCATGAGCGCGCGCGATCTCGCGAGGTTCGGCCTGCTCTATCTGCGCAACGGCGCCTGGGCGGGCCGCCAACTGGTGCCGGCAGCTTGGGTTCGCGAGAGCACTCAACCCTATTCAGATGCAGGCCGCGGCCGAGGCTACGGCTACCTGTGGTGGACAGCCGGCCCAGGCGGCGCAACGGGTCCGCTCGGAGAGCGCTGGTTCACTGCCTTGGGAGCGGGAGGTCAGTACGCGCTCGTGCTTCCTGCTTTCGACCTTGTTATCGTGAGCCGGGTCGATCGGGATCAGCACCTGCCCGAGCCGCGCTTCTCCGACATGATCGAGTTCTTTCAGCTGATCCTCAAGGCTGGCCACTTCAAGCAGGCTGCCCGCTAGAGCGCAGCCTTGAGGCGCTTGTAGACCGCCTCGATCTCCGTCATGTCGCCGGCCTTGGGCTCCCAGTTCAGGATGAGGCTGTCGTCCGGCCGGCGCGGCAAGATGTGAATGTGCAGATGCGGAACGCTCTGGCCCGCGCCTTCGCCATTGGCCTGCATCAGGTTCACGCCGTGTGGCTTGAGTTCCTTCATGACCACCTTGGCGATGCGTTGCGCCGTGCGGGCGACAGCGGCGAGCACCTCGGGCGGAATGACGTCGACGGTCTGCCAATGGCCCTTAGCGACGGCGAGGGCGTGGCCGGGATTGACCGGATTGATGTCCATGAAGGCGATGGTTGTCTCGTCCTCCAGGAGCTTGAAGCAGGGCAGCTTGCTCGCGACGATCTTGCAGAAGACGCAGTTCGCGTCTGTCGGATGGCTCATGGTGTCTCCCTCATCGCGGCGCTTCCAGGGCGGCGCTCAGCGCGCGCAAGCGTGCAAACGGCTGCGCCCCGGCCGGCAGTGCCGCATCCAAGCCAAGTGCGGCCAGGCGCGCAAGTCCTTGCCTGCCGAAGCGTTCGCGCAGTCCCTCGCGCAGCCAGCCTTCGCTCTGGCGCTGGCGCGCAATCAGAAGTCGGCTTTCGCCGGCCAGATACTGTCGATGAGCCTCGAGCGTGTCGCTTAGCCGGTCGACGCCAGTTCCGTTCGAAGCAGACAGCGTCAAAGTCCGGGTCGGCCAGCCGTCGATGCCCTTGTCGGCCAGCGACAGGGCGCCGGCGACGTCGGCCAGGGCGCGCTCGGCCACAGCGCCCAGGTCCGCCTTGGTGACGGCGATAACGTGGGGAATCTCGACGATCCCGGCCTTCATGAACTGCAGCGAATCGCCCGAGCCCGGTTGCACGCAGAACACCACCGTGTCGGCCACACCGGCCACATCGGTCTCGGATTGTCCGACGCCCACCGTCTCGATCAGCACGCGGTCGAACAAGGCACGCATCACCACCATCGCAGCCAGCGTCTGATCAGCGAGCCCGCCCAGGCGGTCGCGTGCCGCCATGGACCGCACGAAACTTCCTTCGTCCGACGCGTCGTGGGCGATGCGCACGCGATCCCCCAGCAGGGCGCCGCCGCTCGCCTTTGACGACGGATCGACGGCGATAACGCCCACCGTCCTGCCTGAGGCGCGCCAGGCCGCGACGAGCGCCGCACAAAGCGAGGACTTGCCGACGCCTGGCGGGCCAGTGATTCCCACCACGTGGGCCAAGGGCTTGCGCCACGCCTCGTCGAGCAGCGCCTGTGTCGCCGTGCCATCGGGATCGCGCTCCAGCGCGGCGAGCGCCGATGCCAATGCGCGCTTGCCGCCGGCCTGGAGCGCGGAAAGCGTCATTCCGTCTTGAGCGCGCCGCCCAGCGCCGCCTGCGCCGCCGCTAGCCGCGCGATCGGCACGCGAAAAGGCGAGCAGGAGACGTAGTCGAGACCCGCCTTGTGGCAGAAGAACACCGAGGCCGGGTCGCCGCCATGCTCGCCGCAGATGCCGAGCTTCAGCGTGGGCCGCGCCGTGCGGCCGCGCTTGGTGGCGATCTCGATCAGTTCGCCGACGCCCTCGACGTCGAGCGATGAGAATGGATCGTGTTCGAGGATGCCGCGCTGCCGGTATTTCTCCAGGAACGATGCCGAATCATCGCGGCTCAGTCCGAATGTCGTCTGCGTGAGATCGTTGGTGCCGAACGAGAAGAACTCCGCCGTCTCGGCGATCTCGGCCGCCCTGAGCGCGGCGCGCGGCAGCTCGATCATGGTGCCCACCATGTAGTCGAGCTTCTCGCCCGACACCTGGCTCACCTCGGCCGCCACCTGGTCGACCACGGCCTTCATCAGGTCGAGCTCCATCTTGGTCGCGACCAGGGGGATCATGATTTCCGGGATGACGGTCTTGCCCGCCTTCTTCTGCACCTCGGCCACCGCCTCGAAGATGGCGCGGGCCTGCATTTCGTAGATCTCCGGGAAGGAGATGCCCAACCGAACGCCACGATGGCCCAGCATCGGGTTGAACTCGTGCAGCTTGCTGGCGCGCGCCTCGACTTCGCGCACCTCCACGCCGAGGTCCTGCGCAACCTGCTGCATGTCGGCCTCGGTGCGCGGCAGGAACTCGTGCAACGGCGGATCGAGCAAGCGGATGGTCACCGGAAGCCCGGCCATGATCTCGAACAGTTCGACGAAATCCTGCCGCTGCATGGGCTGGATCCTGGCGAGCGCGGCGCGGCGGCTCTTTTCGTCGTCGGCCAGGATCATCTGGCGTACCGCGACGATGCGGTCGCCTTCGAAGAACATGTGCTCGGTGCGGCAGAGGCCGATGCCCTCGGCGCCGAACCTGCGCGCCTGGGCGGCGTCCGCCGGCGTCTCGGCATTGGTGCGGACGCCGAGCTTGCGCACCTCGTCGGCCCACTGCATCAGCTCGGCGAAGTCGCCGCTCAGCTCCGGTTGAACCGTAGGCACGACGCCGAGCATGATCTCGCCGGTCGCGCCGTCGAGCGTGATCTGCTCGCCGGCCTTGACCGTCGTGCCTCGCACGGAAAGGGTTCCGGCGATGCCGTCGATACGGAGGTCGCCCGCGCCCGCCACGCAGGGCTTGCCCATGCCGCGCGCCACGACGGCGGCGTGGCTGGTCATGCCGCCGGTCGAGGTCAGGATGCCCTCGGCGGCATGCATGCCGTGGATGTCCTCGGGGCTGGTCTCGCGCCGCACCAGGATCACCTTCTCGCCGGCGCGCGCCTGCTTCTCGGCGGCGTCGGCCGTGAACACGACCTTGCCCGACGCCGCACCCGGCGAGGCCGGCAGACCCTTGGCGATCACCTTGCGCGGCGCCTTGGGGTCGAGCGTCGGATGCAGCAGCTGGTCGAGTGAGGCCGGCACGATGCGCGCGACCGCCTCCTTCTTGTCGATCAGCCCCTCGCGCACCATGTCGACGGCGATCTTGAGCGCGGCCCGCGCGGTGCGCTTGCCGTTGCGCGTCTGAAGCATGTAGAGCTTGCCGCGCTGCACGGTGAACTCGATATCCTGCATGTCGCGGTAGTGCTTCTCGAGCGTCTGGCGCACGCCGACCAGCTGGCCGAAGACCTCGGGCATCACCTCTTCCATGGCGGGCGCCTCGGACTTCTGCGCCTTCTTGCCCTCCACTGTCAGAAGCTGCGGCGTGCGGATGCCGGCCACCACGTCCTCGCCCTGAGCATTCACGAGGTACTCGCCGAAAAAGAGATTGCTGCCGGTCGAGGGATCGCGGGTGAAGGCGACACCGGTGGCGCAGTCCTCGCCCATATTGCCGAACACCATGGCCTGCACGTTGACTGCGGTGCCCCAGCTCTCGGGAATGGAATGGAGGCGCCTGTAGGTGATGGCGCGCTGATTCATCCACGAGCCGAACACGGCGCCGATGGCGCCCCACAGTTGCTCGCGCGGCTCCTGGGGGAAAGGCTTGCCGGTGCGCTTCTCGACGATCTTCTTGTAATCGCCGACCACCGAGCGCCAGTCCTGGGCCTTGAGATCGGTGTCCATATGGACACCGAGATCCTCCTTCTTGAGCTCCAGCGCCTCCTCGAAATAGTGGTGCGCGACGTCGAGCACGACGTTGGAGTACATCTGGATGAAGCGGCGGTAGCTGTCCCAGGCGAAGCGCTCGTCGCCCGACGACTTCGCAAGCCCCAGCACGGTGCGGTCGTTCAGTCCGAGGTTGAGCACCGTGTCCATCATGCCGGGCATCGAGGCCCGCGCCCCGGAGCGCACCGAGACCAGCAGAGGGTTGTTGGTGTCGCCGAAGGACGTTCCGACCGTCTTCTCGACCGACGCCAACGCCGTCTCGACTTCGGTCTTGAGCTCGGATGGATAGGACTCGTCGTTGGCGTAGAAGTAGGTGCAGACCTCGGTCGTCACCGTGAAGCCCGGCGGAACCGGCAGTCCGAGGCTCGACATCTCGGCGAGGTTGGCGCCCTTGCCGCCCAGGAGATCGCGCATGTCCGCGCGGCCCTCCGCCCTGCCGTTGCCGAACTTGTACACCCACTTGGCCATATCAGCCCTCGATCCTCGAGAAATCCGCCACCGTGTCCATGGTGCCACGTATCTGGTTGAGCAGTCGGAGCCTGTTCAATCTCAATTCGGGTTTGTCCACGACATTCACTGTGACCTTTTCGAAGAACGCATCGATTGGCGCACGCAGGCCGGCGAATGCTTTCATGGCGCCCGCGAAATCCTCACGCGCAAGCGCAGGTGCCACCGTCCGCTCGACGTCGGCGAGTGCGGATGCAACGGCCTTCTCTTCCGCTTGTTCCAGCAGCGAGGCATTTGCCACGCCGGCGATTTTCGCGGTCAGGGCCTTGTCCTTTTTCTCCTCCGCGCGAACGATATTGGCGGCACGGGCATAGGCAGTGAGCAGATTCTTGCCGGCGTCGGTGGCGAGGAAGGATTGAACGGCCTCGACGCGCGCCAGCAGCCGCACCAGATCGTCTTCGTTGCCGAGGGCGAACACGGCGTCGACCACATCGTGCCGCACGCCCTTGTCGCGCATCTGCACCTTCAGCCGCTCGGCGAAGAATTCGAGAAGGTCGGCTTCCCGGAAAAAGCGACGCAAGGGCAGGCGCAGTCGGTTTTCCACCACGATGCGGATGACGCCCAGCGCGGCGCGGCGCAACGCAAAGGGATCGCGTGAACCAGTCGGCTTTTCGCCGATCGACCAGAACGCGGTGAGTGCATCGAGCTTGTCGGCAAGTGCCACTGCCATCGACACGGGCGCCGAAGGGCAATGGTCGTTGGGCCCGGCCGGTGCGTAGTGATCGCCGATCGCGTTGGCCACCGGCGCGGGCAACCTTTCGTGCCGGGCATAGTAGCGGCCCATGATCCCCTGCAGCTCGGGGAACTCGCCGACCATGCCCGTCACAAGATCGGCCTTGCAAAGCTCGGCCGCCATCATGACCTCAGCCTTGTCGGCGCCCGGCACGTACTCGGCGACCGCGGTCGAGAGCGCCGCAATGCGCTGCACCCGCTCGGCTTGAGTGCCGAGCTTGGCGTGGAAGACGATGCCGGCCAGCGCCGGCAGTCGCTCCTCGAGTCTGAGCTTGCGGTCTTGGTCCCAGAAGAACTTGGCGTCCGAAAGCCGCGCGCGCAGTACGCGTTCGTTGCCCTCGATGATCGTCTGGCCGCCGTCGCGCGCCAGGTTGTTGGCGATCACGACGAAGCGGTTGGCAAGCTTGCCGTCGGGCCTGGCCGTGACGAACTGGCGAAGATGCGTCTTCATCGAGACGATCAGCACTTCGGGCGGCAGGTCCATGAACGCAGCATCGATGGTGCCCAAGAGCGGCACCGGCCATTCGACCAGGCCGGCCACCTCCTCGAGCAAACCTTCGTCGTCCTTCAGGCCGACCTTTGCCTCGGCGCAAAGCTTGCGCGCGCCATCGAGAATGACCTTCTTGCGCTCGACGGGATCGAGCATCACGTGCGCTGCCCGGAGCTTGGTCTGATAGTCGGCAAAGCCCGCGACCTTGATCGCGCCCTTGCTCAGGAAGCGATGACCCAGGGTCGTGTCGCCAAAGCGCGGACCCGGCAGCACCCTGCCGTCGAAGAGCGCCATAATGCCTTGCAGCGGACGCACCCAGGTCAAGGTGCCGCTGCCCCATTTCATCGATTTGGGCCAAGGCAGTGCCGCCATGGCGCTTTCAATGAGGCCGGGCAGGATTTCGGCGGTCGGCCCGCCTTTCTTGCGCAACGTGGCGAACCAGAATTCTCCCTTGCCCGTGTCGCGCTTCTCGGCCTCGGCGAGCGAGGTGAGACCCGCGCCCTTCAGGAAACCCTGAACCGCATTGTCGGGCGCGCCGACCCTTGGACCGCGGCGCTCTTCGCTGATATCGGCACGCGTCGCGGGGATACCATCGACCGCAAGCGCCAGCCGACGCGGCGTGGCGAACGCGCGGGCGTTCGAGAATTCAAGGCCGGCGACCTTCAGGGCATCGCACACCAGCCGTTTGAGGTCCTCGGCGGCGCGCGACTGCATGCGCGCCGGGATCTCTTCCGACAGCAGCTCGAGAAGCAGCTCGGCCATCAGGCCGCCCTCTGCGTCGCCAGCCAGCCCTCGCAACACGCCTTGGCGAGATCGCGCACGCGCAGGATGTAGCTCTGCCGCTCGGTGACACTGATCACGCCGCGCGCGTCCAGCATGTTGAAGCAATGCGAGGCCTTGATGCATTGCTCGTAGGCAGGGAGGGGCAATTTCCTCTCGAGCAGGCGGCCGCACTCCTTCTCCGCGTCGGTGAAGTGGCGAAACAGCATGTCAGTGTTGGCGATCTCGAAATTGTATGCCGACTGCTCCTTTTCGTTTTGCAGGAACACGTCGCCGTACAGCAGAGGAACGGTCGATTGCGGACTGTTGAACGGAAGCTCGTAGACCGTCTTCTTGTCGAACAAGTACATGGCGAGCCGCTCGAGCCCGTAGGTGATCTCGCCCGCCACCAGGTCGACCTCGATGCCGCCCACCTGCTGGAAGTAGGTGTACTGAGTGACCTCCATGCCGTCGCACCAGACTTCCCAGCCCAGCCCCCAAGCGCCAAGCGTTGGGCTCTCCCAATCGTCTTCGACAAAGCGGATGTCGTGGACCTTCGGATCGATGCCAATGGCGTAGAGCGACTTCAGGTAAAGCTCCTGCAGTTCGTCGGGCGACGGTTTGAGGATCACTTGAAGCTGATAGTAGT